>DATGOE010000084.1:0-30179 GCA_035306365.1 Natronosporangium sp.
GCCGGGTCGGGGCTCCCCCCGTTCGACAAGCGATGATCCACTTCCCTTCACCGGTACGCCGTCCGGCGTGTCGTCAGGTGGAAGGGAAGTGGACCAACGGAGAGATGGTGAGCGTGTACCTCCTGGTGGAGCCGAGGGGACTTGAACCCCTAACCCCCGCCTTGCAAAGGCGGTGCTCTGCCAGTTGAGCTACGACCCCGTCGCGTGAACGGTTGCCGGTCCGGCGTCCGCGGGCACGGTCGCGCGTACCGCCTCCGGATCCCCCACCGGTGACGGCCGCAGCGGCCGGATCGTCACGATGAGCTCGCGTCCGGCCCCGTGGTCGCCTCGTGCCACAACGCCCGCCCGTCCGCGGCGCTCTTGAGCTTGCGCGCGATCAGCGCCGCCCCTGCCACCAGGGTGAGGAGGAGCAACAGCTTCTTCCACATGTGGGACACCTTTGCGGTCGTGGGAGTGGGGCTAGCTGGAATCGAACCAGCGACCTCAGAGTTATCAGCTCTGCGCTCTAACCGACTGAGCTATAGCCCCTCATCGCCGAGCAAGCGTACCGTACCGCCACACCCGGCAGGCCGCCACCCACATCAACGGTAACCGGACCGTCGGCCTTCCCGGCCGGCACGCCCCCGGTCCGGCGAGAACGTCTATTCCCGCTCGGCGAGGGTGACCTCGATGCCCCCGACCAGGTCGGCGCACATGTTGTAGATGAACGCCGCGAGGGTGGCCAGCGCCGTGAACAGCACCACGTTGATCCCGCCCAGGAGCGCGGCGGTGCCGAGCACGCCGCGGGCGGTGATGCGGAACCCCGCCTCGGCGTCGCCCCCGGCGGCCGGGATCAGCTCGCCCAGGGTGTTGTTGATGCTGGCGAAGACGCCCATGGTGTCCAGTGCCAGGTAGAGCACGGACGCGGCGACGATCATGACGATGAACAGCACCAGCGACACCACGAACGAGAACTTCATGACCGACCAGGGGTCCACCCGGCGCAGGCCCAGCCGGGCGCGCCGCGGCCCCCGCGGAACGGTCACCGCGGTCCGGGCCGCCCGGACGCCCTCCTGGACGCGGGCGGTGCCGACCGCCAGCGGCCGGCGTCCGGGCGCCGTCGAGGGCGTGGTCGAGGGCGGGGCGTCCGCAGGCGCCGTGGCCGGCGATGCCGGGGCGGTCGGGAAGGGCGCCCCGAGCAGGGTGCCCTTCAGGCGCGGGGGAGCGCTCGTGGCCGACGGCGACGCCAGTGCCGCGTCCTGGGGCGCGGGCGTCTCCGTCACGGTCGCCTCTCCGGCGGTCGGCTCCGGCCCGGGCGGTGGCGACATGCCGGGCGGGCGCACGTAGGTCGGGCGCTCGAACCACGGTGTGGAGCCCGTCGTGCGCCCGGACGTCCGCGGCGCGACGTCCGGCGTCGTGGTGGCCTCCGGGGTCGCGACCTCCCGGTCGGTCGTGGCCGTCGCCCGGTCCGGCGTGCCGACCACGTCATCCGGGGTGGTGCTGGACCCCGCCGGCCTGGTCCCGGAGACCTCGCCGTCGAGGGTCCCGCTGGCGGAGACCGAGCCGCCGGACCCCGCCGGCGGGTCGGTGTCCGTGGCGACCACGCCGGTGCGGTCGCCCCCGCCCGAGGCGCCCGACCGGTCGGGACGGTCGGCCTGCCCGGTCGGTGCGCTCGACCCGGCGGCACCGTCGGATCGGCCGCTGCCCGTCCGGTCCCCGCCGTCCGTCCGGTCGCCGGTGGCGGCGCCGTCGACGGCGGCCCGCCCGCGGGCGCGATCGGTGCCCTGCTCGACCCCCTCCGGGGCGCTGGCGACCCCGGTCGCGCGGTCGCGCGGGTCGACGGATCCGTCGCCGACGCCGGCGGAGCTGCCCGTTGTCGCCGCTGTATCTCTCATGACGTCAGTCCTGTCCGTCGGGTTCGTCGGCGTTCTTCGCGATCGCCACGAGGGTGACACCCTCGGGCAGGTTCATCAGCTTCACACCCATTGTGTTCCGGTCCCGGGTCCTCCGTACGGGCTTCACTGGAGTCCGGATGACGCCCCCGTTGCTGGTGATCGCGAAGAGCTCGTCCTCTGGGCGGACCACCACGGCGCCGACCAGCGCTCCACGCCGCTCCGTGATCTTCGCGGTCACGACCCCCTTGCCACCGCGGCCCTGGACCGGGTACTCCTCGATCGGCGTGCGCTTGGCGTACCCGCCGCCGGTGGCGACCAGCACGTCCATGCCATCCCGGACCACCTCCATGGCCAGCAGCTCGTCGTTGTCGCTGAACCGCATCCCTATGACACCAGAAGTGGCCCGTCCCATGGGCCGCAACGCCTCATCCGTGGCCCGGAACCGGATGGCCTGCGCCTGCTTGCTGACCAGCAGCAGGTCGTCGTTCTCCCCGATGAGCTGCGCCCCGACCACCTCGTCACCTTCGCGCAGGTTGATGGCGATGATGCCGCCGGAGCGGCTGGAGTCGAACTCCGCCAGGGCGGTCTTCTTCACCAGGCCCTGCCGGGTGGCCAGGACCAGGTACGGGGCGACATCGTAGCTGGAGATCTTGATCACCTGGGCGATGCGCTCGTCCGGCTGGAAGGCCAGCAGGTTCGCCACGTGCTGCCCCCGGGCCGCCCGGCTGGCCTCCGGCAGCTCGTACGCCTTGATCCGGTACACCCGGCCCTTGTTGGTGAAGAACAGGATCCAGTCGTGCGTGGAGCACACGAAGAAGTGGCTGACGATGTCGTCCTGGCGCAGCGTCGCGCCCGTCACACCCTTGCCGCCCCGCCGCTGGGTGCGGTACAGGTCGGCCCGGGTGCGCTTGGCGTACCCGGTCCGGGTGATGGTGACGACCACGTCCTCGCGGGCGACCAGGTCCTCGATCGAGACCTCACCGTCGTACGGCACGATCCTGGTGAGCCGGTCGTCCCCGTACCTGTTGACGATCTCCCCGAGCTCCTCGGAGATGATCGCCCGCTGTCGCTCGGGCTTGGCCAGGATGTCCTTCAGGTCGGCGATCTTCAGCTCGATCTCGGCCAGCTCGTCGATGATCTTCTGCCGCTCCAGCGCGGCCAGCCGGCGCAGCTGCAGGTCCAGGATCGCGGTGGCCTGGATCTCGTCCACGTCCAGCAGGTTCATCAGGCCGGTGCGCGCCTCCTCCACCGTCGGCGAGCGGCGGATCAGCGCGATCACCTCGTCGAGCATGTCCAGCGCCTTGACGTAGCCGCGCAGGATGTGGGCCCGCTTTTCGGCTTCGCGCAGGCGGTAGGCGGTGCGGCGCCGGATGATCTCGATCTGGTGGGCGACGTAGTACCGGACGAACTGGGCCAGGTTCAGCGTGCGCGGCACCCCGTCGACCAGCGCCAGCATGTTGGCGCCGAACGTCTCCTGCAGCTGGGTGTGCTTGTAGAGGTTGTTCAGCACCACCTTGGCGACGGCCTCGCGCTTGAGCATGAGCACCAGTCGCAGACCGGTCCGCCCGGACGACTCGTCGCGGATGTCGGCGATGCCGGCCAGCCGGCCCTCCTTGACCAGCTGCGCGATCCGCTCCGCCAGGTTGTCGGGGTTGACCTGGTACGGCAGCTCCCGGATGACGATCTGGGTGCGGCCCTTGCGGTCCTGCTCCACGTCCGCGACCCCGCGCATGAGGATGGCGCCGCGGCCGGTCCGGTACGCCTCCTGGACGCCGCTGGTGCCGACGATCAGGCCGCGGGTGGGGAAGTCCGGACCCTTGACGATCTTGATCAGGGCCTCCAGGGTGGTGGCCTCGTCCTCGTCCGGGTGGGACAGGCACCACTGGACCGCCTCGGCGATCTCGCGGAGGTTGTGGGGTGGGATCTTGGTCGCCATGCCGACCGCGATGCCCTCCGACCCGTTGACGAGCAGGTTGGGGAACCGGGACGGCAGCACCACCGGCTCCTCGGCGCGCCCGTCGTAGTTCGGCACGAGGTCGACGGTGTCCTCGCGGATGTCCCGGACCATCTCCAGGGCCAGCGACTGCAGCCGGCACTCCGTGTAGCGCATGGCCGCCGGTCCTTCGTTGCCCGGCGACCCGAAGTTGCCGTTGCCCTCGATGAGGGGGTAGCGCAGCGACCACGGCTGGGCCATCCGCACGAGCGCGGCGTAGATCGCCTCGTTGCCGTGCGGGTGGTAGTTGCTCATGACGTCGCCGACGACCCGGGCGCACTTGACGAAGCCGCGGTCGGGCAGGTACCCACCGTCGTACATCCCGTAGAGGATCTTGCGGTGGACCGGCTTGAGCCCGTCCCGCACGTCCGGCAGCGCCCGGCTGACGATGACGCTCATCGAATAGTCGAGGTAGGAACGTTGCATCTCCACCTCGAGCCCGACCGGCTCGATCCGGCCCCGGACCGGGGTCGGCTCGTCCGGCTCCGCGTCGGCGCTCCGATCGGGATCCGTCGGGTCGTCCGTCACTGTCTCACCTTCGCATGACTCGTCGTGACCGGGCCGGCCGCGCCCACCCGTGGACGCGGCGGGAGGTCAGATGTCGAGGAACCGTACGTCCTTGGCGTTGCGCTGGATGAACGCCCGCCGCGCCTCGACGTCCTCGCCCATGAGGACGCTGAACAGCTCGTCGGCCGTGGCGGCGTCGTCGAGGGTCACGTGCCGCAGGGTACGGGTGGCCGGGTTCATCGTGGTCTCCCACAGCTCGGTGTAGTTCATCTCGCCGAGCCCCTTGAACCGCTGGATGTCCGCCGGCTTGGCGTTGGGCTTGCGCTCCTGCCGCAGCCGGATGAGCCCGTCCCGTTCCCGGTCGGAGTAGGCGTACTGCACGTCGTCGCCCCTGCGGTCCCACTTGATCTTGTAGAGCGGCGGCGCTGCGAGGTAGACGTGGCCCTGCTCGATCAACGGCCGCATGAACCGGAACAGCAGGGTCAGCAGCAGGGTCTGGATGTGCTGTCCGTCCACGTCGGCGTCGGCCATGAGGATGACCTTGTGGTACCGCAGCTTCTCGATGTCGAAGTCGTCGTGGATGCCGGTGCCCAGCGCGGTGATGAGCGACTGGATCTCGTTGTTCTTCAGGATCCGGTCGATGCGCGCCTTCTCCACGTTGAGGATCTTGCCGCGGATGGGCAGGATCGCCTGGGTACGGGGGTCGCGGCCCTGCTTGGCGGAGCCGCCGGCGGAGTCACCCTCCACGATGAACAGCTCGCTCTCGCGCGGGTCGGTGGACTGGCAGTCGGCCAGCTTGCCCGGCAACGACCCCGCTTCCAGCAGCGACTTGCGGCGGGCCAGCCGGCGCGCCTGGGCGGCGGCCAGGCGTGCCCGCGCCGCCTGGGAGGCCTTGGTGATGATGATCTTCGCCTCGCCCGGGTTGCGCTCCAGCCAGTCGGACAGCCAGTCGTTGCAGGTGCGCTGGACGAAGCTCTTGACGTCGGTGTTTCCGAGCCTGGTCTTGGTCTGCCCCTCGAACTGCGGGTTGGTGAGCTTGACCGAGATGATGGCGGTCAGGCCCTCCCGGATGTCCTCACCGGTGAGCTTCTCGTCACTCTTGAGCAGCTTCTTCTCGCTGCCGTAGCGGTTGACCACGTGGGTGAGGGACGCCCGGAAGCCCTCCTCGTGGGTGCCGCCCTCGTGGGTGTTGATGGTGTTGGCGAAGGTGTAGACCGACTCGCTGTACGACTCGTTCCACTGCATGGCGACCTCGACCGACATGCCGTCGCCCTCGGCCCCGAACTCGATCACGGACTTGTGGATCGGGACCTTGGTGTGGTTGAGGTGCCGGACGAAGTCGGCGATCCCGCCCTTGTAGAGGTAGGTGATCTCGCGGGGACGCTCGTCATCGTCGGTGGCCCGCTCGTCCCGCACGTGGATGGTGAGCCCCCGGTTGAGGAACGCCATCTCCTGCAGCCGGCGGCTGATGGTCTCGAACGAGAACTCGGTGCTCTCGAAGATCTCCGGATCCGGCCAGAAGGTGATCGACGTGCCGGTGCGGCGGGTGGCCTCGCCCTTCCGCAGCGGCCCGGGCTTGGACCGGTGGTACGACTGCCGCCACACCCGGCCGTCCTTGCAGATCTCCACCTCCATCCGGGTGGACAGGGCGTTGACCACCGAGATGCCCACGCCGTGCAGGCCACCGGAGACCTGGTACGCCTTGCCGTCGAACTTGCCCCCCGCGTGCAGGACGGTCAGCGCCACCTCCACGCCCGGCCGCTTGAGCTTGGGGTGGAGGTCGACGGGGATGCCGCGGCCGTTGTCGGTCACCCGCACCCCACCGTCGGCGAGCAGCGTGACGTCGATGGTGTCGCAGAAGCCGGCCAACGCCTCGTCGACCGCGTTGTCCACGACCTCCCAGACCAGGTGGTGCAGGCCTCGCTCACCGGTGGAACCGATGTACATGGCCGGCCGCTTACGGACGGCCTCGAGGCCTTCCAGAACGGTCAGTGAGCCGGCGGTGTACTGCTGCTGGTTGGCGTTCGACCCAGCCACCCCTTCATCCTTCCTCCGCGCGGGCGCGCGGACATGTCGCGGTCGACCGCACCACCCGGGTGCCGCGGCCGGCCGGACAGGGCTGGTCGCCGGTCATTCCGGGGATCAAGACGTGCGGAAGCAGCTCACTGCAATCCTACTGTGCGGCGGCGACCTTGCCGGGGCACGCACCCCCGTAGAGCCACCCGACATCGCCGCTGCCGGCCCGGCGGGCGGGGTGTGACCCCCTCCACACAGGCCGGCCCGGTCGGCGTCCCAGTGCCGTCTCGCGCCCGCCCGGCGAGCCGGGCGGTGCCGAGCCGATGCCCCCCGGCCGGCGCGGGCGGGCGGTGCCGAGCCGGTGGCCCCCGGCCGGCGCGGGCGGGCGCCGCGGGGGTCACCGCCGCTGCGCCCCGGGTGTCAAACTGTCTGCGGACGGCCGGCCGCGGAGCCACGCGCGCAGCCCCGGGCGCCGGCCGGTGGCAGGGAGGAGGCGTAGATGGGGCTGGACAACGTCGCCGTCGTGTGGCCCCGGACCGGCCGGTTCTACGATCCGGTGGCGCCAGCCGAGTTCGTCGACTTCGCCGAGGTGGCCGAGGCGCCCGACGTCGAGGCACCCACCGCGGCGCTGGCAGGACATATCGCCAAGACCGGGACGGTGCGGGCAACCGCCTACACCGAGCTCGTCGACCTCCTGCTCGGGCTCGACGGGGTCCTGTACGCCACCGACGCCGCCGCGGAGGACGAGGACCCGGTCATCGACCCGGACGGGTGCGCCTGGATCGCCGGCGGGCTCGAGCGGTTCGTCGACAGCCACGCCGCGTACGGCGAGGTGGTGACGTTCGAGAGCGTCGGTGCGGTGCTGCGCAAGGCGCTGGAGGGCGGCCGCCTGGCCGAGTCGCAACTGCGGTGGCTGGAGGGCCGGCTCGACGCCCTCCGCGGCAGCGACGGGAGCGGCCCGGGCTGGTCGTTCCCGCTGTCCGAGCTGCGGGTGCTCGCCCGGTTCTACCGGCGCTGCGCCGACCGGGGTTTCGCCGTCTACGCCGACTCCTGACGGCCCGCCGCCCGCGCTCACCGGCGAGGGTGGCGCCGTCACCCGTACGTGTCGCGGGGTCCGCGGCCGCGGACCCGCCGCGGCCCGCGCTGCCACGACGGGGCCGCCGGCCCGTGGATGCGCAGCCGGGTCACCACGCCGTGGCCCACCTCGGCGCTGATCCGTTTCAGCAGCGACCCCGCGAGCAGGCGCAGCTGTGTGGCCCAGGCGGTGGAGGAGGCCTCGACGGTCAGCTCGCCGTCGACCAGCCGCACCGGCCGGCAGTGCGCGGCCACCTCCGCTCCCACGACCCGCTCCCACTGCGCGAACACGGTGGCCTCGGCGGCCGGACGCTGCCAGCCCCGCGCCCGGATCAGACCGGCGAGCACCGCCTTCAGCGGCTGGGGGTCGCGCCCGTCCGGTGCCGGTCCCGACCACGCCGACCCGGGGTCGGTGCGCGGCGAGGGCACGCCGCCCCGGCCGCCGGGGCGGCGTGCCCTCGCCGCGTCCCGCACCGCCCACACCAGGCGGGTCCCGGAGGACGCCTCGCCACCGGTGGCACCACCGTCGGACGCACCCCCGGTCACCCGCTCGACCGCACCGTCCGCCGTACCGTCGGGCACGCCGGTCGGCGCGCCGGCTGACCCCGGGTCGCTCGGCGGGTCGACCGGTTGAGAAGCCTCAGACACGCTTCACCTCCCCGTCGCCGACCTCGTACCGGGCACCGCCGCGCAGCACGTCCGGCACGTCCAGCTCCGCCGCACAGGTGACCAGGGTCTGGGTGGCGCCGGTCAGGCAGTGGGCCAGCCGGTCCCGGCGCGCCGGGTCGAGCTCGGCGAACACGTCGTCGAGCACCAGCACCGGCTCCACCCCCTCGGCGCTCAGCAGCCGGTAGGCGGCCAGCCGCAGCGCCACCGCGTACGACCACGCCTCGCCCTGGCTGGCGTACCCCCGCACCGGCAGGGGCGTGTCGCCGCGGCGCAGGGTCAGCAGCAGGTCGTCGCGGTGCGGTCCGACCTGCGTCACGCCCCGTTCCAGCTCCTCGTCGCGCGCGGCGGCCAGGGCCGCGCGCATCGCCTCGGACAGCGCGGCCGCGTCCGGCGGCAGCCGCTCGCCGAGCGTGGACCGGTAGGCCATCCCGGCGACGCCGTTCCCGCCGCCCGCCCCGTCTCCGGCACCCGGGCCGGGCGGCACGCCGCCGACCGGGCCGGCGGGTACGCCGGCGACCGCGGCGTACGCGTCGGCCACGTACGGGGCGAGCCCGGCCACCAGGTCCAGCCGGCCGGCCAGCAGCTCCCCGCCGTGCCGCGCCAGGTGGGTGTCCCAGACGTCCAGCGTCGACAGGTCGGCCGTACCCCCGGACCGGCGCGCCAGCACCGCGGTCCGCAGCAGGGCGTTGCGCTGCTTCAGGACCCGCTCGTAGTCGGCCACGACGCCGGCGAACCGCGGCTGCCGGGCGACCAGCAGGTCGTCGAGGTACCGGCGGCGCGCCGCCGGCTCCCCCCGCACCAGCTCCAGGTCCTCCGGTGCGAACAGCACCAGCCGCAGCGCCCCGACCACGTCACGGACCCGGCGCACCGGTGAGCGCCCCAGCCGGGCCCGGTTGCCCCGGCCGGGCGCGATCTCCAGCTCCACCAGCAGCTCGCGGTCCTCGTGGACGACGACACACCGGACCACCGCGGTGGCGGCGCCGGTGCGCACCAGCGGCGCGTCCGTGGCCACCCGGTGGCTGGACAGCGTGGCGACATAGCCCAGCGCCTCCACGAGGTTGGTCTTGCCGATCCCGTTGGGACCGGTCAGCACGCTGACCCCAGGGGCGAAGTCGACCTCCACCCGTGGGTAGGAGCGGAAGTCGACCAGCTCCAGACGCCGTACGTGCACGCCACCTCCGAGCGACGACGCTACCCGGCCGGTCCGGCGGTGTGGCCGCCGAACTGGCCCCGCAGCGCCGACACCACCCTCGTCGCCGGTGAGTCCGGTCGCGTGGAGGCGAACCGCGCGAACAGCGCCGCGGCGATCACGTCCACCGGCACCGCCAGCCGGACCGCCTCCTCCACCGCCCACCGGCCCTCGCCGGTGTCCGCCACCCCGCCGCCGAAGGATGCCAGGTCCGGGTCGGCGGACAGCGCGCGGTCGAGCAGGTCGAGCAGCCACGAGCGGACCACCGTGCCGGACCGCCAGGACTTCAGCACCCCGTTCGGGTCGGTCACGACCGGCGAGCGGCGCAGCAGCTCGTACCCCTCCGCGTAGGCCTGCATGAGCCCGTACTCGATGCCGTTGTGGACCATCTTCGCGTAGTGGCCGGCGCCCACCCCGCCGGCGTGCACCAGGCCGAACTCGCCCGGGGGCTTGAGCGCCTCGAACAGCGGCGCGCACCTGCGCACCAGCTCCTCGTCGCCCCCGACCATCAGCGCGTACCCGTGCTCGCGTCCCCACACGCCGCCGGAGACCCCGACGTCCAGGTAGCCGATGCCGTGCCGGGCCAGCCGCTGCGCGCGGGGCCCGTCGGCCAGGTACGGCGAGTTACCGCCGTCGATCACCAGGTCGCCGGCGGCGAGCCGGGTGGCCAGCTCGTCGACCACCTGGCCGGTCACCGCCGCCGGCACCATCAGCCACACGGTCCGCGGGGGTGCCAGCCGGTCCACCAGCTCGTCCAGGCCGGTCACATCGGAGATCTCCGCGCGGCGGTCGTAGCCGACCACGTCGTGCCCGGCCGCGCGCAGGCGGGCGCGCATGCCGTCGCCCATCCGGCCGAGGCCCACCATGCCGAGCTGCATCCCGCGGAACCCCCCTCTCCGCCCGCCGCCGTGCGACCCGGCCGCGGGTCCGCGGCGCGGTCGGCCGGGGTCCGGCGACGGCCGCCGGCCCTACGGCCACTGCAACGGCTGGACCAGGTAACGGTAACCGGGCAGCACCTCGCCGTCCTCGCTGGCCGGCGCGAGCACCGCCGGCTTGCGGGACTCCACGAACGAGAACTGCACCATCGGCGCGGAGACCGCGGTGAGGCCGTCGAGCAGGTACTGGGGGTTGAAGGCGACCGGCATCGGCTCGGGGCCCTCGAAGACCGCCTCCATCGCCTCGCTGGCCCGCGCGTCCTCGGCGGTGCCCGCCTCGACCACCAACCCGTCCGCGCTGAACGACAGCCGCACCGGGGTGGTGCGTTCGGCCACCAGCGACACCCGCTTGACGACCTCCAGCAGTGCGGCCGTGCCGACCCGGGCCTGCGCGGTGTGCGAGGTCGGGAACAGGTTGCGCACCGGCGGGTAGTTCGTGCCGTCGAGCAGCCGGCTGGTGGTGCGCCGGTCACCGGCCGAGAAACCGATCATGCCGTCGCCGCCGGGGGCGAGCGCCAGCACCAGCTCGCCGCCCAGCGCCCCGAGGGACTTCGCGGTCTCGGCCAGGGTGCGGGCGGGCACCAGCGCGTTCGCGCTGATCTGCGGGTCGTCCGGCTGCCAGTCGATCTCGCTGACCGCCAGTCGGTACCGGTCCGTGGCCAGCAGGGCGAGGGTGGTGCCGTTGAGCTCCACCCGTACGCCGGTCATCATCGGCAGGGTCTCGTCCTTGCCGGCGGCCACCGCCACCTGCGCCACGGCGGCCGCGAACCGGGCGGCGTCCACGGTGCCGGCGCGCGCCGGCAGGGCGGGCAGGGTCGGGTAGTCCTCCGCCGGCATGGTCGGCAGCGTGAACCGGGCGCTCCCGCACACCAGCTCCACGTGCGCGTCCACGGCGGCGATCTCGACCGGCTTGTGCGGCAGCGCCTTGGTGATCTCCGACAGCAGCCGCCCCGACACCAGCGCGGTGCCGTCGGCGTCGGCGTGCACCGGCACCTCGACCTCGCTGGAGACCTCGTAGTCGAAGGAGGACAGCTGCAGCACCCCGTCGGTGACCCGCAGCATCACGCCGGCCAGCACCGGTACCGCCGGCCGCGGCGGCAGGCTCTTGGCCGCCCACGCGACCGCGTCGGCGAGGGTGTCACGTTCGATCCGGAACTTCATGTCGGCTGCCTCCTGCCGTGACCGTCACACATCCCCCGTGGCGGGAATCCGGCGACCCCTCGTCCGGGCGCCACGCCCGGCCACCGTGTGGTGACCGGCGCGGGCGACCGCACCGCCCACTGTCGCACTGTAGGACGTCGAGTCGAGCCCGTCACGCCCGGCCGGTGGCGGCGGGTCGACCAGTCGCCTGGCGGCGGGTCCACCTGCCACCGCCGTGGGCCGGTTCCTGCCGTCGTCCACACCGCGACGATTGACTTTGATCCCATGAGATGTCTTACCCGTCATCGTCGTCGCCGGTGTGGATGCTGTGGAGAACCGGTACGGGTGCAGGTCACGACGGGTGGGTGCCGGTGGAACAGCTGTGGACGGCTGCGGGGACGCGCGCCCCGGCGGTCCACAACCGCGACCGTGCGGCGGCCCGGTCCCGGCGTCCTCCACGGGCCGTCCACCGCCTGTCCACTGCCGTGTCCACCTCAGGTCGTCGTCTGCTTGATCCGGTTGGTGAGCTCGGCGATCTGGTTGAACAGCGAGCGCCGTTCGGCCATCTGCTGCCGGATCTTCCGGTCGGCGTGCATGACCGTGGTGTGGTCCCGGCCGCCGAACGCCTGCCCGATGCGCGGCAGCGACAGCTCGGTGAGCTCGCGGCACAGGTACATCGCGACCTGCCGGGCGTTGACCAGTACCCGGGAGCGGGAGTGCCCCCGCAGGTCCTCCAGGGTCACGCCGAAGTAGTCGGCGGTGGACGCCATGATCTGTTCGACGGTGACCTTCGGCTCGCTGCCGTCGGGGATGAAGTCGCGCAGCACCTCCTCGGCCAGGGCGAGCTCGACCGGTGAGCGGGTCAGCGAGGCGAACGCGGTGACCCGGATGAGTGCGCCCTCCAGCTCGCGGATCGAGTTGGAGATCCGGGAGGCGATGAACTCCAGCACCTCGTCGGGTGCCTGGAGCCCTTCCTGTGCCGCCTTCTTCTGCAGGATCGCGATGCGGGTCTCCAGGTCCGGCGGCTGGATGTCCGCCAGCAGCCCCCACTCGAACCGGGTCCGCAGCCGATCCTCCAGAGTGGATAACTGCTTGGGGGACCGGTCGGAGGTGATGACGATCTGCTTGCTGGTGTTGTGCAGCGTGTTGAAGGTGTGGAAGAACTCCTCCTGGGTGCGTTCCCGGCTCTCCAGGAACTGGATGTCGTCGATGAGCAGGACGTCGACGTCGCGGTAACGCCGCTGGAAGGCACTGGTCTTGTCGTCCCGGACCGAGTTGATGAAGTCGTTGGTGAACTCCTCGGTCGACACGTAACGCACCAGGCGGGCGTTGCCGAGCTGTGAGACGTAGTGGCCGATCGCGTGCAGCAGGTGGGTCTTGCCCAGCCCGGAGCTGCCGTAGATGAACAGGGGGTTGTACGCCTTGGCGGGTGACTCGGCCACGGCGACGGCGGCCGCGTGAGCGAACCGGTTGGACGACCCGATGACGAAGGTCTCGAACGTGTACTTGGGGTTGAGGCGGTTGCCTCCCGACTGCGCCACCCAGGGCCCGCTCCGGCCCGGTCCGCTGTCGCTGGCGCCGGTGCGGACCGCCGGACGGGGGTACGCCTGGCCGCCGGTCGGCACCGGGGACGGCCGGTGGGGCCGGGGTCCGGGCGTCGATGCACCCGGCGGGTCGGCCGGTCGGTACGTGACGCCGGCCCGGCTGCCGGGTGTGGCGGTCGGTTCGACCGGCGGTGGCGCACCCGGCCCGGGGACCGGCGACGACCCGCCGAGGCCTCCGAGGGTGGGTTGGAAGCCGGCCGCGCGGTCGGGCGTGGCCAGGGTCACCGCCACCTGCACCGGCCGCCCCAGGCGCCGCGACAGCGCCTCGGTGATCGTCGGGCGGAGCTTGATCTCGATCTGGTCGCGGGTGAAGGTGTCCGGCACCGACAGCAGCACCGTGTCGTGGACGATGGCCCGTAGCTCGGCCTGCCGCAGGAACGCCCGTTGCTGCGGGGAGTCCAGCCCGTCGGCGATCCTCTCCATGACGTCGTTCCAGACCGCAGTCAGGTCGGCGTCCGGTGCGTCCATGACCGCGTCTCCCACCGTGTCAACCCCCTGTGCGAAGCCACCCCGTCGGTCGGCCGTCCCCCGGCCGCCGGGCCAGTATCCACAGGCTTGTCCACAGCCTGTGCATCAGTCGGTCGGGTTACCGCCGGTGCGGCGGCCGATTGCCCGGTCGCGCCGGTCGGCGTGGAGCTGACCTCGGTCGACGGCCGGCCGGCCGACCGCCCGGCCGCGCTGGAGCTCCCGGGCACGGGTGTGGCCGACAGAGGCGCACGTTAACAGTGTTGTCCACAGCAAGACAACCGCCCGTCCACATCTTTCTGCCGGAAATCGGGTCGGCCGCCGGCTGTGTGCCGGTTCAGGGTCCGGCCCCGGAGTCCGGCCCAGCCGGCCCCGGAGTCCGGCCCGGAAGGATGAGCGGTCCGCGCGGCCGTGACCCTGCCCCGCCGGGGTGCCGCTGGCTCGCCCGGCGCCGGGGCTCACCACACTGCTGGTAGAGTTGCTGCCTGGCCGTGTGAGGGACGAGACCGGCCGGAGAAAGCCCTGCCCGATTCTTGGAGCCAGCCGTGAGCAAGCGCACCTTCCAGCCGAACAACCGTCGTCGCGCGAAGACCCACGGGTTCCGGGTGCGCATGCGGACGCGCGCCGGTCGCGCCATCATCGCCGCCCGTCGCGCCAAGGGGCGTACCCGACTGTCGGCCTGACCCGGGCGTCCGAGGAGATCATCATGCTGGCTCGTGCGCACCGGCTCCGCCGCAGCGGCGACTTCGCCGCCGCGATCCGTGCCGGCCGCCGGGCCGGGCGTGAGACCCTCGTGGTCCACCTGCTGCCGGGCCGGCTGGACGCGCCCGAGGGGCAGGCGTCCGACGGGCGGGCACAGGCCGGCGGGAGCCCACCGCCCAAGGTGGGTTTTGTCGTCTCCCGCGCGATCGGTGGTGCCGTGGTGCGCAACCGCGTGCGCCGGCGGCTGCGACACGCCGCCCGCGCGCACCTCGACCGGCTGCCGCCGGGGTCGCTGATGGTGGTTCGGGCGCTGCCGGCCGCGGCGTCGGCGCCGTACGCCAAGCTGGCGCGCGACCTGGCCGCCGCGCTCGGCGCCCTCGACCGCTCGGGGGTGAGGTCGTGACCGCGACGACCCCGTCGACCGTGGACGTGCCCCACCCCACCCGGTGGCCCGCCCGGCTCGTCGCGGCGCCGGTCGTCGCGTACCGTCGGTGGCTGAGCCCGGCACTGCCGGCCCGCTGCCGGTTCTACCCCTCCTGCAGCGCGTACGCCCTGGAGGCCCTCGCTCGCCACGGGGCGGTACGCGGCACCGGCCTGGCGGTCTGGCGTCTGCTGCGCTGCCACCCCTTCCACCCCGGCGGGTACGACCCGGTGCCCCCGCGTGAGACGGACGTGACTGGAGCTGCCCGGTGAACCTGAACTGGCTCTACACCGCCGTGTCGTGGATCATGCTCCGCTGGCACGACCTGTGGTCGTGGCTTCTCGGCGACGAGGCCGTCCTCGGCACCAACTGGGCCTGGATCCTGTCCATCATCTTCCTGGTCATCACCGTCCGGATCCTGCTGTTCCCGCTGTTCGTCAAGCAGATCAAGTCCCAGCGGGCGATGCAGGCGCTGCAGCCGAAGATCAAGGAGCTGCAGGAGAAGCACAAGGGCGACCGGGAGAGCTTCCAGCGGGAGGTCATGGAGCTCTACCGGCAGGAGAAGGCCAACCCGCTGATGGGTTGCCTGCCGATGTTCCTGCAGGTCCCGGTATTCATCTCGCTGTTCTGGATCCTGGGGCGGCGGCTGGACCCGGGCCGGGTCGAGAAGGTCAACGCCGGGCTGGTCTCGCTCGCGGACTCCAACATCGAGCTGTACGGGTGGAAGTTCGAACAGTACGCCAGCGCCGCCCACGCGACCCTGTTCGACGCCCCGATCGCGGCGGTCTTCTTCGAGGGCGGCTGGTTCGACCGGGAGCTGCCACCGGGGACCAGCATGCTCGCGGTGCGACTGGTCGCCGGCGTGCTCACGCTCATCATGGTGCTCACGACGTTCCTGACCACCCGGCAGATGATGCGCCGGACCGGCTGGGCGACCGACCCCACCCAGCTGATGATGCAGCGGCTGATGGTCTACGGCATCCCGGGGATGCTGCTGTTCTCCGGACTCTTCTTCCCCATCTCCGTGATCCTCTACTGGGTGGTCAACAACCTGTTCTCCCTGGCCCAGCAGCAGTGGGTGCTCCGGAAGTACCCGCCACCGGCGACGGCCATGGCGGGCGGCGGACCGAACGGCGCGAAGCCCGCCGGTCGCCGGCCGCAGCCGGCCCGGGGCAAGGCGGGCGCGGACGGCCGCGCCGCCGACCAGCCCCGGGTGGACGGCCGGCTGCTGGCCCCGAAACCGGGCGCCAAGCCGGTCCGCAACGTCCCCCCGAAGCGGAAACCTTCCTCGGCCAACGTCCCCCCCAGGCGCGGTGGCTCGGGGCAACGGAAGGGTTGACGCGGTGTGCCCGCGTGACGGCCGGCGCTGGCCGCCGGCGGATGTCCCGGGCGCCTGGCGGAGCAGACGTGCTCGCGCCGGTCCGCCTGGCACGCGGCCGGGCGCGAGCGACCACGGGCGGTGCCGCCCACGAGCGCGACGGAGGGCACAGTGACAGACACCGGTTACGTACCTGCGGCGGAGCCGCCCGCCAGCGGCGCCCCCACGGAAGGCGGAGGAGCGGCCGCGGAGGAGGCGCCCGAGCCTTCGGAGCCGGTGCGGGCGGAGGCGGCGCGGCCCGGGCGGTCGACGGAGCCGGCCGCCGGGGGCGCCGGGGATGACGTGGCGGGCGTCGACGAGCTCGACGACGCTGACGAGCTCGAGGAGGCTGCGGAGGCCGAGGAGGCCGACACCGACGAGCTGTTCCGGCAGAGTGAGATCGCGGCGGACTACATCGAGGGCCTGCTCGACGTGCTCGACCTGGACGGCGACATCGACGAGCTGGTCGCCAACGGCCGTCCGATGGTGGAGGTGATCGGCGACGGCCTCCAGTCGCTGGTGGGGCCGCGCGGTGCCACCCTCGAGGCGTTGCAGGAGCTGGCGCGCCTGGCCATCTACCGGCGGACCGGGGCCGCGAGCCGGCTGCTCCTTGAGATCGGCGGCTACCGGGCCGCGCGCCGTGAGGAGTTGACGGCCGTGGCACGCAACGCGGTCGAGCGGGTACGCGAGTTCGGGCAGCCGGTGAAGCTCGAGCCGATGTCGGCGTTCGAACGCAAGTGCGTCCACGACGTCATCAACGTGACCGAAGGCGTGATGAGCGAGTCGTACGGCGTGGAGCCGAACCGGCGGGTCATCGTCCGTCCGGTGTAGACATCAGTCATGGGGGCGGGGGACCGGGCCGTACGGCTGGCGGGCCAGCCGGAGCCGGTGCGGGTGGCCGCCGAGGTGCTGTTCGGTAGCCGCCTGCCGGTGGCCGAGCGGTACGCCGACCGTCTGACCGGGGACGGTGTGGTGCGGGGGTTGCTCGGTCCCCGCGAGGCTCCCCGGGTCTGGCAGCGACACCTGCTCAACTGCGCGGCCGTGGCGGAACTGATTCCCGACGGCGCCACGGTGACCGACGTCGGGTCCGGGGCCGGCCTGCCCGGTATCCCGCTCGCCCTGGCGAGACCCGATCTCCGGGTGACCCTCATCGAGCCGATGCAGCGGCGGACCGACTTCCTCACCGAGACGGTCGAGGAGCTCGGCATCGGAGAACGGGTCACGGTGTGGCGGGGCCGGGCGGAGGAGGCCGTCGGCGTCGTGCCCGGCGCGGAGGTGGTGACCGCACGTGCGCTGGCACCGCTGGACCGGCTGGCGGCGTGGTGCCTCCCCCTCGCCGTCATCGGCGGCCGGGTCCTGGCGATCAAGGGAGAGTCGGCCGCCCGGGAGATCGAAGACCACACATCGACGGTCGTGTCGCTGGGTGGCGGGGAACCGGTGCTGCGTCGCTGCGGCACGGGCCTGCTGGAGTCGCCGAGCCTCGTGGTGGAGATCGTCCGGGTACGCCGGGCCGCGCGGGGCGGCGTCCGGAGGATGCGCGACCGGCGCGACCGGCGCGGGCGGCGGTGAGGCGTCCCGCCGGTGGTACCTGTCCGCCCCGGAGGCGGGGCGGGGTCCGGCGTGGCCGGTGCGACGCGACGCTCCCATCCGGGCGCGGTTCACACGGCGGGCGACGAGCCCTGTGCGGCGGCGGGCGACGCTGCCCCGCGGTGGTCGGCGGCAGGGGCCGCGCAGGGGTCATGACGCTCCGGCGTACGTGGACAGGTCCACGCGGTCGTGTGTCCGGGCCGGCCGCCCGCCGCCCGGGCTCGTCGGGCGGCGTTCCGGTATCGTGCGACGCGCCGGCGTTTGTCCGGTCCGGGCCGCCCAGCGGACGGCTCGGGACGGGCGGTCGTGCGGCGAGGGGGAACAGTGTGTCAGAAGGGCATGGCGTGCCCGGAGTAGCCGCCGTAGGCTTGCGTGGCCAGCGGTGAAAGAGCCGGGCAGAACGGCGGCGACGGCGCGACGGCCGCCGGGGATGCCTCCAAGTTTCGAGGATGGCACGGTGTACGAGTACCCGACAGGTGGTCAGGGGGGAAGCGACGCCCCCGGCATGGTTTCACGTGAAACGTCGGCGACAGCCCGCGGTACGGCGCCCGTCCCGGGGGTGCCCGCGCCGTCCCCGGGCGGTGTGGCCGAGACCGTGGCAACACACGACGACGGGTTCCAGTCCATCACTCCCGGGCCGGACGGGTTGTCCGTACCGGCCGGCGGCGATGACGACCCGCCGCTGGCGATGGAGGCGATGCGGGCGGTGCAGATACTCAATCCCAGCGGCGCGGTGACCATGCCCCGCCCGATCCGGCCACGGATCATCTGCGTTGCCAACCAGAAGGGTGGCGTCGGCAAGACGACGACCACGGTCAACCTGGCCGTCGCTCTTGCCCTGCACGGCAACCGGGTGGTGGTGATCGATCTCGACCCGCAGGGCAACGCCTCGACCGGGCTCAACGTGCCGCACCACGCCGGCGTGCCGGACGTGTACGACTGCCTCGTCGACACGGTCGCGTTGGCGGACGTCGCGCAACCGGTCGAGGGCATCCCGAACCTCGTGTGCGTTCCCGCCACCATCGACCTCGCCGGCGCGGAGATCGAGCTGGTCTCGGTGGTGGCGCGCGAGTCCCGCCTGGCGCGCGCCATCGCCGCGTACCCGGAGGAGTACGACTACCTGTTCATCGACTGTCCTCCGTCGCTCGGGCTGCTGACGGTCAACGCCCTGGTCGCCGCCAAGGAGGTACTCATCCCGATCCAGTGCGAGTACTACGCACTCGAAGGGCTCAACCAGTTGCTCAGCAACATCAACATGGTGCGGGCGCACCTGAACCCCGAGCTGGAGATCTCCACCATCCTGCTGACCATGTACGACCGGCGGACCAGACTCGCCGACGCGGTGGAGCAGGATGTCCGCAACCACTTCGGGGACAAGGTCCTGCGGTCGGTGATCCCTCGCAACGTGCGGGTGTCCGAGGCACCCAGCTACGGGCAGTCGGTCATGACCTATGATCCAGGCTCGCGCGGGGCCACGAGTTACTTCGAAGCCGCGTTGGAGATCGCTGAGCGCGGCGCGCGGATGGGGGTGCAGGGATGAGAAGCCGTCCACGCGGCGGGCTGGGCAGGGGCCTGGGTGCATTGATCCCGACGGGCGATCCCAACCTTGCCACCCGGTCGGTCGCCTCCGCGGTCCCGTCGGGCCTCGCACCGGTACCCGGGGCCCGCTTCACCGAGATCCCGGTCGCCTCCATCGTGCCCAACCCGAAGCAGCCCCGGCGGGACTTCGACGAGGACGCGCTGGCGGAGCTGGCCGCCTCGATCCGTGAGGTCGGGTTGCTGCAACCGATCGTGGTGCGGGAGCTCGATCCGGGCAAGTACGAGCTCGTGATGGGCGAGCGCCGGTGGCGGGCCGCCCAGCGGGCGGAGCGGACGACGATCCCCGCGATCGTCCGTGACACCCGCGACGACGAGCTCCTGCGGGACGCCCTCCTGGAGAACATCCACCGGGTGGACCTCAACCCGCTGGAGGAGGCCGCCGCCTACCAGCAGCTCCTGGAGGAGTTCGGGGTCACGCACGAGGAGCTCGGGCGGCGGATCGGCCGGAGCCGACCGCAGATCACCAACACGATCCGCCTTCTCAACCTGCCGGCGACGGTCCAGCGCCGGGTCGCGGCCGGTGTGCTGTCGGCCGGCCACGCCCGCGCCCTGCTCGGCCTCGACGACCCCGAGGCGCAGGAGGAGCTCGCCAACCGCATCGTCGCCGAAGGACTGTCGGTCCGCGCCACCGAGGAGGCGGTCACGCTCGCCCTGGCGGGCGGGCGTCCCTCCCGCCCGGCCGCGAAGCGCCGGACCCGGCCGCACTCCCCAGCGCTCGCGGAACTCGCCGAGCGCCTCTCCGACCGCTTCGACACCCGTGTGAAGGTGGACCTCGGGCGCAGCAAGGGAAAGATCACGATCGAGTTCGCCACCATCGACGACCTCGAACGGATCGTCGGACTCATCGGGGTGGAGCGCGGCGACCGGCCGCTGTCGGCTTGACGCACCGGCGCCCGGTCCCGGAGGGGCCGGACGCCGCGCCGCGTCCGCCGGTTCCGTGGTCCGGAGCCCGACCCGGCGAAGGTGGGCGTCGGACACGCCTCCCCCGCCGGTGCACCCCGCCCCCGTACGGCGCCCCCGCGTCGCACCCGTGTCGCACGATCACGGTCGCGCCACCTCACCCATTGCCGCGCGATCCCGCGCGATGCCGTCCCGTGCGACGCCACCCGGTGCCGCGCCACCGGGTGCCACTCCACCCGGTGCCAGGTCATCTCGTGGCCGGACTGTCAGGTTCCGGGTGGACGGTCGGGTGCCAGGCCACCCGTACAGCGCCGGTTACCTCGGTTGATCCGCTCCCGGGTCCCGCCGAAGCGGGTCGTGCAACGGGACGCCGTCAGCGCCTGAGGTCAGGCGGCGGGCGGTTTCACGTGAAACCACGCCGCACCGATGGGAAACCCTGGACTCGAAGGAGCGTCAGAACCACCGGGTACGCCGCAAGAGCCCGACGGGACGGTGGACGTCCCCGTCTGCGTGCGCGGTCGGTCGCTGTCGGGGTGTCCACCACTTCGTCTTGAAGGCCGGCGATGGTCGCTTCAACCGCCTCGCTCAAGCTCCCGGGCCGCCCTGCGCGCCAGCTTCAGGTGCTGCCCGGCGGTCTCCGCTGGCAACCGCCAGACCTCGACGTGCCCATGAGCGCGAAGCACCGGATCCGGACGAGGGGGTGCTCCGGGTCGCGGGCGGCGGCTGCCGCGCTCATCGGTGCCACTGAGTATGGGGAACCCGTTACCTCCACGTGCACGGTGTCCGGTAGGTAGATGGCAGCTCCGCCCATGCAAACAGAAGACGTTGATGACGAGCTCGTCGCCCTCGACCTCCGCCTCCCAGAGGTCGAGGGCGACGGCACCCATGATCGCCACGACGTTCACGCACCCGGCGAGCCGGCGACGGGTGGTCCGCCGTGATCCACCCGTGATGGCGACGATCCAGCGCGTGACGCGTCGGGCGGGTCGCGGTGTCGCCAACTGGGGGCAGGTCGGCGGTGAGAGCGGCGAGCGCGCGTCGTGGCCTCGTAGGCGCGCCCGATCCGCTCCTCAGACTCCCCCGAGCGTGATTCGGCCGGCGCCGGCATGCTCCCCGAGCGTCTCCACCGTCCGGAGGTGCTCCACATCCGACGCTCGGATCCGCTCCCCAGGAACCGCGGCCTCGCAGCCCTCCTCGCGTTCTCTGGAGACCACGAACCACTCCCCTCCTCATGAACAGCAGCCGCTACCCCACCCGCTTGTCATCCACAGGAGCTATCCACAGATCCCGCCGTTTCACGTGAAACCATGCGCGGATTGCGGTCGCAGCCTGTGGATGACGATGGCTCGTCGCCTCCGGACGACCAGCAGACGAGGTGACGCGGGAGGCGCCGTCGCCGCGCGGGCGCCGAACGACCGCGGTGCCGGTGGCTCGGCGAGACCGCCGCGGCACCGCAGTGAAGCGGCCGCACGACCGACCGACAGGCCACGGCACCGGCCGGTCCCGACGCCCCGCGGGACGCCAGGCTCGGCTGGCGACCAACGTCGCTAGCGACCAACATCAGTGCCCCGTAAGCTACAACGGCGAACCACGGAGGTCAGTCCGATGGGTGAGACCCGGGTCGTGGCCGTGGAAGGGCACGACGGGGCGGGCAAGTCCAGTGTCGCCCGCATCCTCGCGGACCGGCTCAACGCACGGTACGTCCGTCCGTTCGGGCCCCCGGTCGGCGCGCAGCTGTCCGCGCTGCGCGACGTTGGCGCGTTCGACGAGATGCTGACCGTCGCCCGGCGAGCGATCCACGACGCGGTGTCGACCGCGGCCGCGCCGCTCGTCGTCTCCGACCGGCACTGGGTGACCGTGCTCACCATGGCCGCACTTCGCGTCGGCGATCTCACCAGCGACTGGTTCCCGCTCCCGGACACCGTCGTGCTCTGGACCGATGTTCAGACCACCCGGCGCCGGCATCTCCAACGCGGCGAGTCGCCGTCCGCACTGGACAGAGACGTCCGCTACTGCGCGGCCTTCAGGAGGGTAAGCCGGGAGCTCGGTCTGCCGTTGCTCGACACCACGCACCGAACGCCGGCCGAGACCGCCGACGAGGTGGCCGCGGTCCTCGGCCTCGCCCACCGGCCGTACGCGCTCCCGTGATGCGACCGACCACCCCCCGGATCCTGCTCGTCTCGCCCCACTGTGACGACGTCGCCTGGTCCGTCGGCGGCACGGTCGGCATGCTGTCGGCCACGTCCTCGGCCACGCTCGTCCTGGTGTCGGTGTTCTCGTACGCCACGGTCACGGCCTCAGGCAGCAGCCTGCGCGGCCTGGCGCCCGATGTCGTCGCGGGTTGCCGGCTCGCCGAGGACGAGCGGTTCGCAACGTCGCTCGGGCTCACCCACGTCACCCTCGGCCTGCCTGACGCCGCGCTGCGCGGCTATACGCGTGACACCATCCTCGGCGAGCCGCTCCCGACGGACGAGGGGGCTCGCCTGGCCGCGCGCATGCTGGCCGACCTCGTGGCGGCGGAGCCGTTCGACGTGGTCTGCTCACCACTGGCGCTCCGGGAGCATGTGGACCACGTCATCGTCCGCGACGCCCTCCGTGACATCGTCCGCCCCGAGCGCCTCCTCCACTACGAGGACCAGCCGTACGCCGCCGAGCTGGGGAACCAGACGGAGGTGGCGGCCCGCGTGTCAGCGGCCCGCCACGACCTGCGTCCCCGGCACGTGGACGTGACACTCCACCGCGATGCCAAGATCTCCGCCATCCGGGCCTATCCGTCGCAGCTCGGCCGCCGCGACGTCGTACAACAGATCATGCGGTACGCCGCGTTCTCGGTCGGACGTACCGTGGAACGGCTCTGGGCCTCCACGGCGCACGGGGCGTCCACGGCACACGACATCCTCGACGTGGCGACATGAGGGTGCTGCTCGTGACCAGAGGCTTCCCGCCGCGTGGCGGCGGCATCGGGGTCTACACCAGGATCACGGCGGCCACGATGCGCCGCCTCGGCGTCGACGCGAGCGTCCTCGCCACACATCCCGCCGAACCCTCGCGGGATGACGTGGTCGACGGCGTTCCCGTCTTCTTCCGCCCGTTCCGGCCCGGTGCCGACGGCGAGGTGGGCAGCTGGGTCGAGCGGCAGCTCGGAGCGCTCCCCGTGGAGCCGGATCTGATTGAGGTGCCCGACTACGGCGGCTTCGGCGTCGGCAACGACCACGGCCGGGTCGTCGTCTGTAGCCTGCATGGCTGCGTGGCGCTGGTGAACCGCGCGCTCGGCCGGCATGGAGCGGATGCCCGGCGGCGCGAACGTCTCGAAGGGCGCACCGTGGCGACGGCGAGTGCGCTGCTCGCACCGACCCGGCACGTGTTACGTGCGACGCGAGAGGTGATCCCGGGCGCGGTGGCGAGGCCGGGTTACGTCCTACCCCATCCGCTCGACCTCGACCGGTGGCCGGCCACGGAGCCGGCGTCCATGGCGGAGCCCGAGGTCGCCGTCGTCGGCAAGCTGGAGCGACTGAAGGGCCAGGACATCGCAATCCGGGCGTGTGCCGTGCTGCAGCGGCGGGGCATCCGGGTCCGACTGGTCCTCGTCGGGCCGTCGAACGACGCCGCGGACGGCGTGCCGTACGGCGAGTACCTCCGCCGGCTCGCCGCAGACCTCGGCGTCGACTGCCTGGTCCGCGACGAGCTGGTCTCCCGGAGGGATGTGGCCGGGTACCTCAGGCGGGCACGGGTGCTGCTGGTACCGAGCCGGTGGGACACGTTCCCTTACGCCGCCGTGGAGGCGATGGCCGCTGGTCGCCCGGTCGTGTGCGGGCCGGCGGTGGGCACCTCCGAGATGCTGCACGACGCCGGCATGGGCCGCCTCGTCACCGCCACGAACCAGCCCGATGAGCTGGCCGACGCACTGGCCCCGCTGCTGCGCGACGCCAGGTACGCGGCCGCCGTGGGTCGGCAGCTCAGTGACTTCGTCCGTACGCACTGCGACGCCACCGCGGCGACCAGGAAGCGGCTGGACGTCTATGCGGCACTGGTCGCGCGCCCGGCGCTCGGGGTCCCATCTGGACGATGCGCGGTAGCGGCAGCACCTGACGGCCGGCCCGCTCCCGCACTCGGCCGTGCGCAACGCCGGTGACGCACGCGGGTCACCGGCGACGAGCCAGGTAGTAGGCGGCGACGCGACGCGCCTTGTCCCGTACGCGTGGCGCCGGCGTGTCCGGATCGGCGAGGTACGTGAGGTACAGCCCGACCCCGTGGAACAGGTGGTTGAAGTCGGCGAACCGTGGCAACAGGCGGCGTTCCTCGGACGTGAGCGGGCGGTCCGCGACCTCGCCGTAGGCACGTACCACGCTGGCCAGCCACTCGGTGGCGGTCACCCGCCCGTGCCTCTCCGCGACGGCGAGGAACACCGGGCCCGTGACGTCGACGATGCGCGGCAGCAGCGAGACGTACTCGAAGTCGTACAACGTGACGGTGTCACCGGTGAGGGCGAGGTTGCCGGTACGCAGGTCGCCGTGGACCGCGGCATGCGGGAGCGCCGCGAACCGGCCATCCTCGATCATGGCGCGAAGCTCGGCGAGATCGGCGGCTGCCGCTGGCGCCCAGGGCGCGCGCACCGTACCGATGCCGGCGCCGAGCTCGTCGAGGACCGCCGGTGACGTCGTGAACGCCAGCGCGTTCGTGGCGGCGACCGACGGCGGGACGGCCGCCGCGGGAAGGCGGTGCAGCGCGGAGAGCGCCCGCGCCAGCCCGCGCACGCCGGCCGACGTGAGCATCAGCTCGACGGCCGGCGCGGCTCCGGCGAGGAAGCGGTGCGCACTCACGACGACCTCGCCCTGGCACCGCACCACCGGTCGGCCGTGACCGTCGACGCAGACGTCGGTCGGCACGGCGCAGGCGAGGCACGCGGAGTAGAACGCGGCGAGGTCGCCGAGGAATCCGGGACCGAAGCCGGTCCAGTAGCGCACCACCGCGGGCGCTCCCCGGCCGGGCCGCAAGATGACCGTACGGGACCGGCGTGGCTGCACGATGACCGCGCGGGACCGGCGTGTCCCCACCGCAGCGCCTCGGCCCTCACCCATCGGACGTACCCGGTGCCGTGCCCAGCGCCCACGCCCACAGCGTGCTCGACGCCTCATCACATAGCTCGACATCGATCTGCCGCATCCTGGACTGCAGGAGCAGGTCCGCGATCAGGCCTCGTCCGCCCCGCAGCTGCCCGGTGCGGTCGAGGCGGTCGAGGAGGGGCTGCTGGTGGCCGGGCCCGCACCGTAGGCAGCGGCGCAGGTCGGTGACGGTGTCGATGAGGATGCGCTGGACATCCGCCACGGCCGGATCGCCGACGTCCGGTACCTCCACCACGCGCCAGCCGGCCGCGCGCAGCGCGGTCGACGCGCCCTCGTCGACCAGCGGCTGGCGGCCGGTCATCGCGCCGAACCGCGCGCGGTCATCGGGTGCGCACGACGCGAGGTCGAACTCCAGCTGGCCCGTGACCGCCAGCCGGCGCAGCTCCCGGACGAACTCGGCGACGCCGAGCGGCTGCGGCGTGCCGCACACCGCGGTGACCAGCCACGCGGGCGTGGTCAACACGACGGGCGCCGCGGGACGCCACGCCAGCAGCGCCACCAGGTCGTCGATCAGTTGCCGGTACCGGTGGACGGCACCGGAGCGCTCCAGCAGACCACAGGCGTGCTCGACGTCCTTCCGGAACCGGCCGGCGAGCTCCACCCACGCCGGGTCGGTGGTGGCGTGCTCCGGCCGCACCCGCACCCCGTCCCGCACATAGCCGGTCACCTTTCCGGTCGCGTGTGGCCGGCGCTCGATGAGCTCCTCGATACGCGCGCGCACCTGCGCCATCGGCAGCACCGGGCGGCCCGTCAACAGCTCAAGGGCGAAGTGGGACCCCGGCACCGCCGGGTCGAACGAGTGGAGCAGGTGGATGGCGGCCTCGGCCTCGGGGCAGGCGGCGGCGACGGCCTTCGCCACGTTGCCCTCGAAGCCGGAGTCGACGAGGACGACCGGTCCGGCGTCGGCCAGTCCTCGCGCGAGGCAGTACGGCCGGAGCAGCGGCGATCCGATGGCGGCGCGGCTCACGTCGAGGCTGGTCACCCGGGCGCCGACGCCGAGCCTCACCGCCACCGTGTGGTGGTACTCCATGTCGCGGTTGAGGAAGACCAGCCGCCGCCGTGGATACCACGCGCACAGCTGGAGGACGAAACCGACCGCGGACTCCGTGAACCTCATGACGCCGTCCGCCGGCGCCGCCGGCGCGCGCGGACCCACGGTGCTGTTCGTCACCGGTCCCGCTGCGGCCGTCGCGCCTCGAAGATGCCGAGCGGCGCCTGGTAGAGGCTGAAGAACGGCAGGCCCCAGTACTGGGTACGGGTCGTCGGCATGCCGGTGTCGGCCAGCACGTGCCGCCACTCCTCGAACGACCGGAACGAGAAGGGGAACGGCATGCTCTCCTCCTCTACCAGGCACGACGACGCGTCGAGGCACGCCAGCGCCGTCGCGACCGCGGTGTCGTCGAGCGCGAGCAGCTCGTCGTGCACGGTGTTGGACGCGTACGGGATCTCCACGCGCGAGACCGTGTCCTCCACTATGACGAGCCGCCCACCGGGACGGAGCACCCGCTTCGCCTCGGCGAGGATGTCCAGCTGCACGTCGAAGGTCATGTGGTGCAGGCAGTACCGCATGATGACCACGTCCGCGCTGGCCGACGGCAGCGGCAGCTCGCGCTCGTCCTGCTGCAGTACGAACGAGACCTTGCCACCCCCGTCGTCCACCGGCGGCGAGGCCGGGCGTATGTCGACGCCGATCGTCCGCTGGACGCCGTATCCGCCGTCGGCGAGCAGCCGGCCGAGGGAGTTGTCGTTGGCGCCGACGTCGACGACGACGCCGGCCAGCTCGCGCTCGCCGATCAGTCGCAGCGTGCGCCGCAGGCTCGAGAGCTTGTACCGCACGCTCTTCTGTAGACCCGCCCCGGCGAACGCGGCCCGCCGGCCGGCGAAGAACGCTTCCAGGTCACCGCCGCGCGCGAGCACGTCGCGGAGGCCGGCGAAGGACTCCGTGAGGAACGACCGTCCGGTCGGTCCGAGATAGATCTCGTACGAGATGGACAGGCTGCGCTCGACGACGTCCAGGACGGGGCTGCCGGGGTGGAGGTTGGCGAAGACCTTGACGGCCTCGTTACCGATCAGCACCCCTGGCGCGGGTCCGGCGTGCGCGACCGACGGTCCGACCGCCACGCGATCGCGACCTTCCGTCACCGTGCCGCTCCTATCAGCCGGCCTCCGCCGGCACGGCCTCCGCGCGACTTCCGTAGGTCCAGGGTCAGGCAGAGCCGCTTCAGCCAACGGTCCGTCCCGTCGTAACGGGCGCGGAACGGTGACCGGCCGTGTACCGCGCGGGCGTTGTCGATGAGGCAGAGGTCGCCCGGGCGCAGGACGACCTCCTCCACGTTCTTCTCGAGCACCCGCTCCAGGTTCTCCAACGCCCGCCAGTGGCGATCCGAGCTCGCCTGCTGGGTGTAGTACCTGTCGAAGCGGATGAACGGGGTGGCCGGGTCACCGTAGAGGATCGAGTGGAACGCCGGCTGTTCCGGATGGGTGAGACGGGCGAAGTCGGCGCGTCCGACCGCGTCGGCGCTGTTCTGCTCCGGAGTGTGTGACAGGTCGGGAGCGATGTAGTACGCATCCTCGAACAGAGCGGCGAGGTCGTCGGCGTCGAGGTCGCCGTCCGTGAGGGTCGCGATCTCGGTCGGTACGTCGTCCGGGTTGCGCAGGCTCAGGAGCGCGACGAAGTCCGGCCGCAGCGGGTGGAACGCGTCCTCCGTATGCAGCGTCAGCCGGACCTTGCTGCTGCTGCCGACCTGGACCTCCTCGTTCTCCCGGATCGGCAACACGTTATGGACGAGGCGACCGTCCTGTTGGGTCGTCCACCCGAAGGCGTCGCCGACCAGCGCGCTGAGCAGAAGGAGCAGGGCGTCGGTGTGGTCGCCGGAGGGCGCCTCGCGCCAGTGCGGCGGTGTGGGCGGCAGGTCGGGCGCTCCGATGGGGAGGTTCGACAGGACGAGCGCCGCCCAGCCGGTGTCACCGAGCCTGAACTGGGCGAGGGTCTCGCGCAGTCGGTGCGGCAGGCGGTGCGCGAGGACGTTGAGGCGGACGAAGAACTCAGGGTTGGCGGTGTCGGTCGTATCGAGCTCGGCAACCAGCTCGGCGACGTGCTCGGCCTCCTGCTCGCTCAGTGCGTACACGTGCGTCGCCATGCCCCCACACCCTAGTTGTGCTGCCCACAGAGGTTGGGTGACGTATGAGTCCCTTGGAGTGGTGTAGATAGAGGTCCTTCGCTGGAGCGTGGGTGACACCGTTAGCGTGTCGTTACCGGCCGGCGGGGGGCCACCACGTGAAGCTCTGTGAACTACCAGATTCGCAGAGAGGATGCACGTGATGGCCCTGGAACAGTCTGCACTACTGGAGCTGGTCGAGTCGCTGAGCACCGCCGATGAGGGCACGTTGATGCGGCGGCTGCTCGCGACGATGTTGCAGCAGTTGATCGACGCTGAGGCGAGCGCGGTGGTCGGCGCCGGCCGGTACGAACGCTCGCCGGCGCGCACGACGCAGCGTAACGGCACCCGGTCGAAGCTGGTTTCGACCACGTCCGGTGACGTGGAGGTGGCGATCCCGAAGCTGCGCTCGGGCAGTTTCTTCCCGTCGCTGCTTGCACCTCGGCGGCGTATCGACGTGGCGTTGCACGCGGTGGTGATGGAGGCGTTCGTGCACGGCGTGTCCACCCGCAAGGTCGACGACCTGGTCACCGCGTTGGGTGTGGAGGCCGGCATCTCCAAGAGCGAGGTGTCACGCATCTGCGCCAACCTCGACGAGGAGATCAACTCGTGGCTGGGCCGGCCGTTGGACCACATTGCGTTCCGGTACGTGTTCCTCGACGCCACCTACGTCAAGGCCCGCCTCGGCGGGGTCGGCCCGACCCGCAAGGGCGCCAAGGTGGTCTCCCAGGCCGTCGTGATCGCCACCGGCGTGTCTGCCGACGGGCGCCGAGAGGTGCTCGGCTGTTCGGTCGGCGACTCCGAGCACGAGGCGTTTTGGGCCGAGTTCCTGCGTGGGCTACGAGACCGCGGGCTGATGGTCGGCCCCGCCGGGGTGCAGCTGGTCATCTCCGATGCTCACCGAGGTCTACGCACCGCGATCGACACCGTCCTGGTCGGCGCCGCCTGGCAACGCTGCAGGGTGCATTTCGTGCGAAACGCCCTGGCACGGGTGCCCAAAGCATCGGCGGAGATGGTCGCCGCCGCCATCCGCACCATCTTCGCCCAACCCACCGCCGAACTCGTACGCGAACAGGTCGAGGTCGTCGCCGGCATGCTCGCGCCGAAGTTCCCCGCCGTGGCCGACCTGCTCGCAGCCGCCAAGGCCGACCTGACCGCCTTCGCCGACTTCCCCACCAGCCACTGGCGCAAGATCTGGTCCACCAACCCCCTGGAGCGGCTCAACCGCGAGGTCAAACGCCGCACCGACGTGGTCGGGATCTTCCCCAACCCCGAAGCGGTCACCCGCCTTGTCGGCGCCGTGCTGATCGAAGCCCACGAAGAATGGCAAGTCGCCGACCGCCGCTACCTGTCCGAGGCCTCCATGGCCGAACTCGAACCACCAGCAATCCACACCACACCCGACACCGCAAACACTGCTAAGATCCAGAAACGAGCCCTTACCGCGACCTAACCGCGGGCAGAGCCGAACGTGGATCTACACCACGTCACGGGACTCGATCGCAGGCTGCGCCAGACCACCGGCCCCAGGTCCGAGCCGAAGCCGTAGCCGAAGTCCGCCACCCCGTGTTTGCCGTTGTTCCACACATAGATGTAGCTGTAGCCACAGTTTCCGTAACGTATGTCCTGTGTGCCTACATCCCCATCGGCGGAGCACAGCCCGTGCTCGGTCGCGTATGCGCGTGCGCTGGGTGACATGTTCTCGCAATCGAGAACCATCTGCCCCATGACCATCGCGAACTCGCCAGTGCCGGAAGCAGAGGCTGACGAGTCGATGTCCGACCCGGCGGCCTGTGCGCCTGAGGAAGGCAACCAAGGCGGAGACCGTCAGCGCTACCGTTGCCGACACTCCTAGCACGAACCTTG
>DATGOE010000085.1:0-2104 GCA_035306365.1 Natronosporangium sp.
GTGGCGGTGATCGTGTTCGCGTTCACCCTCACCGCCAGCGAGTACATCTACGCGCTGTCGTTCGTGTCCCCGACCACCGAGAAGGTCATCTCCACCGGGGTGCCGACCGAGCTCGTGCGCGGCGACGTGTTCTTCTGGCAGTCGCTGCAGGCGGCCACGTTCCTGGTCGCGGTGCCGATCGCGTTCGTGTTCAACCTGTTCCTGGACCGGTTCATCGCCGGCTTCACCCAGGGCGCGGTCAAGGGCTGAGGTGAGACGACCGGCGGCGTCCTGACGGGGTCACGGGAAGGGGGACGGCCATGCGGGTCACGCACGTCATCGGTGGCCGGCGGGTCGACAGCGACCGCTCCGGGCCGGTCTACCACCCGGCCACCGGCGAGGTCGCCCGGACGGTGGCGATGGCTGGCCGCGAGGAGGTGGACCTGGCGGTACGGACCGCCGCGCAGGCGTGGCCGGCGTGGCGGGACACCTCGCTGGCCGACCGCACCCGGGTGATGTTCGCGTTCCGCCAGCTGCTGCGGGAGCGGCTGGACGACCTGGCCGACGTCATCAGCCGCGAGCACGGCAAGGTGCCCGCGGACGCCGCCGGCGAGGTGCGGCGCGGGCTGGAGGTGGTGGAGTTCGCCTGCGGCATCGGCCAGCTGCTCAAGGGCGGGCACAGCGCGAACGTCTCCACCGGCGTCGACACGTACTCGCTGCGCCAGCCGCTGGGGGTGGCCGCGGTCATCAGCCCGTTCAACTTCCCGGCCATGGTGCCGCTGTGGTTCCTGCCGCTGGCGATCGCCTGCGGCAACACTGCGGTGCTCAAGCCCAGCGAGAAGGACCCGTCCGCGGCCAACCTGCTGGCCGACTGGTGGGTGGAGGCCGGCCTGCCACCGGGAGTGCTCAACGTGGTCCACGGCGACAAGGAGGCGGTGGACGCACTGCTGGAGCACCCCCAGGTGGCGTCGGTCTCCTTCGTCGGCTCCACGCCGGTGGCGCGCGACGTCTACCAGCGCGGCACCGCCGCCGGCAAGCGGGTGCAGGCGTTGGGCGGGGCGAAGAACCACATGGTCGTGCTGCCGGACGCCGACCTGGACCAGGCGGCGGACGCGGCGGTGAGTGCGGCGTACGGGTCGGCGGGCGAGCGGTGCATGGCGATCAGCGCGGTGGTGGCCGTCGACCCGGTCGGCGACGACCTGGTCTCCCGGATCGCCGCCCGGGCGGCCGCCATCCGCGTGGGCGACGGCCGGGACTGTGACATGGGACCGCTGGTCACCGCCGCGCACCGCGACCGGGTGGCCTCGTACATCGACGCCGGCGTGGCGCAGGGAGCCGACCTGGTGCTGGACGGCCGGTCGGTGAAGGTCCACGGCCCGGACGGCGGGTTCTGGCTGGGCCCGACCCTGTTCGACCGGGTGCGGCCGGACATGACCATCTACACCGACGAGATCTTCGGGCCGGTCCTGTGCGTGCTGCGCGCGGCCACGTACGAGGACGCGGTGCGCCTGGTCAACGCCAACCCGTACGGCAACGGCTGCGCCGTGTTCACCACCGACGGTGGTGCCGCCCGCCGCTTCCAGCAGGAGGTGGAGGTGGGGATGGTCGGGATCAACGTGCCCATCCCGGTGCCGGTCGCCCCGTACCCGTTCGGCGGGTGGAAGGATTCGCTGTTCGGCGACACCCACGCCTACGGGACCGACGGCGTGCACTTCTTCACCCGCGGCAAGGTGGTCACCGCGCGCTGGCCAGACCCGGCCCGCCGGGGCGTCAACCTGGGCTTCCCTCCGGCAGCGTGACGGCCGGTGCCGGCCCGCGGGCCGGCACCGGCGCAGGGGTGACGGCCGGCGCCGGCGTGACGGCCAGTGGCGGGCGCGGCGGCCGGCGCGGACGGCCGTCCTTCCCGCGGTCGAGGGTGGGGCGCGGGGCGGGCTGTAACCCCGCACCCCACACCCGACCGTGGCCGCCGGCGGGCGCGGCGCGCCTCAGCCGCGGCCGGGGCGGAAGTGCTGCGGGAACTGGGCGACGACGCCGGTGCTGAGCATGTCGGCCATCCCGAGGATCTGGTCGTGGATGGCGTCGTACGCGGCGATGTCGGCGGCGAAGTCGCCGTTCAGCCGGGCGA
>DATGOE010000086.1:0-2397 GCA_035306365.1 Natronosporangium sp.
CCACCCCGGGGTCGCCGCGCTCGGCGGCGGCCCAGAAGCCGTCGTCCTCCTGAGCGGCCTGGGTCCTGGTGGGGGTGATCCAGTAGCGGGTGTGCTGGAAGGCGTAGGTCGGCAGGTCCACGAGACGGCCGCCGGCAGGCCAGGTGACGGGGACGCCGCTGACGTGCAGTTCGGCGGCGGAGGTCAGGGCGCGTTCCGGGCCGCCGTCGTCGCGGCGGAGCGTGCCGGTGACGACGGCGGTGTCCCGGCCCAGCTCGTGCAGGGTTTCCTGCATGCTGCCGGTGAGCACCGGGTGGGGGCTGGACTCCACGAAGACGCCGTACCCCTCCCCGGCCAGCGTCGTCACGGCGCCGTGGAAGCCCACGGTCCGGCGCAGATTCTCGTACCAGTAGGCCGCGTCCAGCTCCGTGCCGTCGCACCACCGCCCGGTCACCGTGGACAGCAGCGGCAGGCCGGCGGCGTGCGGCCGGACGGGCGCGAGCTCGCGCAGCAGGCGGTCGCGCAGCTCCTCCACCTGGGCGGAGTGCGAGGCGTAGTCCACGGGCACGTGCCTGGCCCTGACGCCTTCGGCGGTGAGGTCGGCCACCAGCCGGTCGAGCGCCTGCGGTGGCCCGGACACCACGGCCGAGCGGGCGCCGTTGACGGCGGCGAGCGAGAGGTCGCCGAGCCTGTCCTGAAGCTCGCCGGCTGGCAGCGCGACCGACACCATGCCGCCGCGCCCGGCCAGCACCTCGCCGATGGCCTTGCTGCGCAGGGCGGCCACGCGGGCGCCGTCCTCCAGCGACAGGGCGCCGGCGACGACGGCCGCGGCGATCTCGCCCTGCGAGTGGCCGACGACCGCGTCGGGTTCGACTCCGTACGAGCGCCACAGTTCGGCGAGCGAGACCATCACCGCCCAGAGCGCGGGCTGGACGACGTCGACGCGGCGCAGCGCCTCCTCGTCGCCGAGCACGTCCTCGACCTTGCCCCAGCCGACGTACGGTTCCAGCGCCCGCGAGCAGGCGTGGAGCCGGTCGGCGAAGGCCGGTGACCGGTCGAGCAGTTCGAGGGCCATGCCGGTCCACTGGGAGCCCTGGCCGGGGAAGACGAGCGCGATCTTGCCGCGTGCCTCGGCGGTGCCGTGCGGGCCGGGGGCGCCGCCATCGGCGAGGGCGCGCAGGTCGGCGCGGAGGCGGTCGGGGTCGGCGCCGACGAGGACGGCGCGGTGCCGGTACGGGGTCCGGGCAGCGAGGGTGCGGGCGACGTCGGCGGGCGGGGTCGTCGGGTGCTGGTCGAGGTGGTCGGCGAGGCGTGCGGCCTGGTCGCGCAGGGCCTGCTCGGTCTTGCCGGAGAGGACCCAGGCCGTGGGGCCTGACTGGAGCGCGGGTGCGGGTTCGTCCTCGGCGGGGTGTTCGAGGATGACGTGGGCGTTGGTGCCGCTGACGCCGAAGGACGACACCCCGGCGCGGCGCGGCCGGTCCAGCTCGGGCCAGGGCTTCGCGTCGGTGAGGAGGCGTACGTGACCGGCGGACCAGTCGACGTGCGACGACGGCGTGCCGACGTGCAGGGTGGGCGGCAGCACCCCGGCGCGGAGCGCCGAGACGGTCTTGATGATCCCGGCGACGCCGGCCGCCGCCTGGGTGTGGCCGATGTTGGACTTGATCGAGCCCAGCCAGAGCGGCCGGTCTTCAGGACGGTCCTGCCCGTACGTGGCGAGCAGCGCGTGCGCCTCGATCGGGTCGCCCAGCGTGGTGCCGGTGCCGTGGGCTTCCACCGCGTCCACGTCCGTGGTGGAGAGGCCGGCGTTGCCGAGGGCCTGGCGGATGACGCGTTGCTGGGAGGGGCCGTTGGGGGCGGTCAGACCGTTGGACGCGCCGTCCTGGTTCACGGCCGAACCGCGCACCACCGCCAGCACCTGGTGACCGTTGCGACGCGCGTCCGACAGACGCTCCAGCAGCAGGACACCCACGCCTTCGCCCCAGCCGGTACCGTCCGCGGAGGCCGCGAACGACTTGCACCGGCCGTCCAGCGCGAGACCACGCTGACGCGAGAACTCCACGAACGTGTCCGCCGTCGGCATCACCGTCACACCGCCCGCGAGCGCCAGGGAGCACTCACCCTGCCGCAGGGACTGTGCCGCGAGATGCAGCGCCACGAGGGAGGATGAGCAGGCCGTGTCGACGGTGATCGCCGGGCCCTCCAGGCCGAGTGTGTAGGAGACCCGGCCCGAGACGACGGCGGTCTGGCCGCCGGTGATGAAATAGCCCTCGGCGCCTTCGGGGATCTCGTACGCCTCGGTGCCGTAGCCCTGCGAGCTGACGCCGACGAACACACCGGTCGCGCTGCCGCGCAGGGTGGTGGGGTCGATGCCGGAGCGCTCCACGGTCTCCCAGGACGCTTCGAGCAGCAGCCGCTGCT
>DATGOE010000087.1:0-9462 GCA_035306365.1 Natronosporangium sp.
GCCGGACGGCTGGACCTCGCCGCCCTCATCACCGACGAGGTGCCGCTGGAGGGCGTGGCCGACGCGCTGCAGCGCCTGGCCACCGGCGGCACCGGCGCCCGTACGGTCGTGCGGTTCGCGTGACCACCACCGTCGACGAACCGACGCCGCGGGGCACCGCCCGGGTCGACCTCGACCTTCCCGCCGGCCCGCCGGTGGCCCTGCTGGCACTGGGTCACGGCGCCGGCGGCAGCGTGGACAGCCCGGACCTGCTGGCGGCACGGTCGGCGGCGCTGTCGGGCCAGGTGGCGGTCGCCCGGGTCACGCAGCCCTACCGGGTGGCCGGCCGGCGCGCCCCGGCCCCCGCCGGCCACCTGGACGAGGCGTGGACCGCGGCGCTCGCGGCCCTGCGCCAGCGGCGGCCGGAGCTGGCCGGCGTGCCGCTGGTGGTCGGCGGCCGTTCCAGCGGCGCGCGGGTGGCCTGCCGGACCGCCGCCGCCACGGGCGCGGTCGGCGTGGTGGCGCTCGCCTTCCCTCTGCACCCGCCGGGGCGGCCGGAGCGCTCGCGGGCCGCCGAGCTGGCGACCGGGCTGCCGACGCTGGTGATCAACGGCGACCGGGACCCGTTCGGCGTGCCACCGTCCTCCCCGCGCGTGCGGGTGGTCGTGCTGCCGGGGCGGTCGCACAGCCTGCGGGGGGACCCGGCCCCGGTGACCGCGGCCGTCCTCGACTTCCTGCGCGGCCACGGCTGGGCCGCTGCGCCCGCGCCCTGACCCGACCGGGCGGCGAGGGTCGGCCGACCACGCCGGAGGGTCCGCCGGAAACGCCGTCACCCGACCGCGCCCGACTCAGCCGGAGACGGCCGCCTCCGGGCGCAGGTCCACCCGTCGCAGCAGCTGGGCGTTGAGCGCCACGATGATGGTCGACAGGCTCATGAGCACCGCCCCCATCGCCATCGGCAGGACGATCCCGGCCCACGCCAGCACCCCGGCCGCCAGCGGGATCGCCACCACGTTGTAGCCGGCCGCCCACCACAGGTTCTGGAGCATCTTGCGGTAGCTGGAGCGGGACAGGCGCCGGACGGCGACGACCGCCCGCGGGTCGTCGGAGGCGAGCACGATCCCGGCCGACTCGATCGCCACGTCGGTGCCGGCGCCGATCGCGATCCCCACGTCGGCCCGGGCCAGCGCGGGCGCGTCGTTGACGCCGTCGCCGACCATGGCCACCGTCCGGCCGCGCCGTTGCAGGTCGGCCACGACCGCCTCCTTCTGTTCCGGCAGCACCTCGGCGTACACCTCGCCGATGCCGAGGTCGGGGGCGACCGCGTCGGCGACCGCGCGCGCGTCACCGGTGACCATCGCCACCGTCACCCGCTGCCGGCGCAGGCCCTCGACTGCGGCGCGCGCCTGCGGCCGTACCTCGTCCTCCAGCGCGAGCGCCCCCACCACCTCGCCGTCGCGCACCACGTGGAGCACGGCCGCGCCGCGCTCCTGCCAGCCGGTGACCGCCGGCTGGATGTCGGCCGGCGTACCCAGCCCGCGCTCGCGCAGCAGCGCCGGACCGCCGACGGCGACGGGTACGCCGTCCACCGTGGCCTCCACGCCCCGCCCCGGCATCGCCCGGAACCCGGACGCCGCGGCAACGGCGACACCCCGCGCGGCCGCGGCGGCGGTGACCGCCCGTGCCAGCGGGTGCTCGCTGTCGGCCTCGACCGCGGCGGCCAGCGCCAGCACCTCGTCCGGCCCGACCCCGGCGGCCGCGGCGGTCCCGGTGACCCGGTGCCGCCCCAGGGTCAGGGTGCCGGTCTTGTCGAAGAGGACCACATCGACGGTGCGCATCCGTTCCAGCGCGAGGCGGTCGGTGACGAGGATGCCGCTGCGGGCCGACATCGCCGTGGAGATGGAGATCACCAGTGGGATGGCCAGGCCCAGCGCGTGCGGGCAGGCGATGATGAGGACGGTCACCGAGCGGGTCAGCGCGGCGCCGGGCTGGCCGAGCAGGGCCCACGCCGACACGGTGACGAGCGCGGCGGCCAGGGCCACGTAGAACAGCAGCGCCGCGGCGCGGTCGGCGAGCGCCTGCGCCCGCGAGCGGGACCGCTGCGCCTCGGCCACGAGCCGCTGGATCCCGGCCAGCGCGGTCTGGTCGCCGACGGCGTCCACCCGTACCCGCAGCGCGCTGCCCAGCACGACGCTGGCGGCGACCACCCGGTCGCCCTGCTTCCGGGCCACCGGGTTGGACTCGCCGGTGAGCATCGACTCGTCCACGTCGGCCGCGCCCTGCACGACCGTGCCGTCGGCGGGCACGCGCGCGCCCGGCCGGACCAGCACCACGTCGCCGACCGCGAGGTCGCCGGTGGCGACCGTGCGCACCGACCCGTCCGGCTCCAGCCGCTCGGCGTCGTCCGGGAGCAGCTCGGCCAGGGCCTGCAGCGCGCCGCGCGCCTGCCCGATCGCGCGCATCTCCAGCCAGTGGCCGAGCAACATGATCGAGATCAGGAGCGACAGCTCCCACCACACCTCGACCTCGAACAGGTGGAGCGAGCCCGCCCAGCTGGCGACGAACCCGACGGTGACCGCCATGCCGATCAGCAGCATCATCCCGGGCTGCCGGGCGCGGGCCTCGGCGACGGCGCCGGTCAGGAAGGGCCAGCCGCCGTAGAGGAAGATCACGGTGCCGAGGACCGGAGCGACCCACGCCACGCCGGGGAGGTCCAGCCGGTAGCCGAACCACTCCATGACCATGTCGCTGGTGGCCACGACCGGGACGGACAGCGCCAGGGACACCCAGAACCGGTCCCGGAACATCGCCGGGTCGTGCCCGGCGTGGCGGTCGTGTCCGCCGGCCTCGTGGCCCGCGTGGGCACGGTGGTGCGCCGGCGCGCCGTGATCGCGGTGGTCGGCGTGGTCGGGCTGGTCGGCGCGGTCGCGGCGCCCGTCTGCGGTCACGTCGGCGATGATACCCCCCAGGGGTACTCCTGCGCTGCTGTTCCGGGCGCGTCGACGATCCCGGCGGCGGTCGGTGCCCGGACCGTCGGCGACCATGGTCGGTCCCGGGGCCGCGGGGTCCGGTGCGCCGGTCACCATGCGCCGGTCACTAGGGGAACCGCGCCATACCTGTCGTACCAGAACCACCCTAGACTCTCGGCCAAGTGGACGACCAAACGGACATCGATGCGACAGCTATCGATATCCGGCTCGAACCCCGACATCCGGGTCACCCCGGTGGTCGGAGACTTCCCCGTGCGGAGGCCAGCATGAGAGTCGCACCGCGCACGACGGCCCTCGCCGCCGCGTTGTCGGCCCTGACGGTGGCGAGCCTGGCGGTCCTCGGGTGGGGATGGTGGAGCGGGTCGACCGTGACCGCGGCCGGTCCCGGCGCCACCGTGGATGGCGTCGCGGTCGACGTGCGACAGACCAACTGGGCGCCGCTGGACCACGTCATGGACGACGCCGGCGGGTTCCTCATGCCGTCCCAGATGATGCCCGGCGCCCCGACCGGTGGTCAGGTCCGCCTCGGCGTGACCGTCACCCTGCGCAACACCACCTCCGGCACCCGGGAGCTCCGCCTCGTCGAGGACTTCGCGCTGGTGGCGGGCCCGGACTCCGAACCCGTCCCACTCGCTGCCGACACCATCGGTGGGATCGGCCGGATCGGTCCCGGCACCGCCCTCAACGGCATCCTCTACTTCGACGTCCCGGTACCGGCCGACGGCGAGCTGCCGCCGCTGTACCTGCGCTGGACCAGGGGAGACGACACCGTCCTCATCCCCGTGCCCGTGCCGGGCGAGGCCCCCACGCACGTCCACTGACGCCACGCGACCCCGGCGGTCCCGACCCCGCAGAGAGGAGGCAACCGGTGAGGCTCCGCCCCGGCCCGCGGCCCGCCCCGGGCGGGCACGGTCCCCGGCGCCGGGCTCGGGTCGGGCGGTCGGTCGAGCTCGCCGTCGCACTCGTCCTGGCCGGCGGCGCGGTCCTCGCCGCGGGCTCTCCCGCGTACGCGCACGCCACCCTGGTCGCCACCTCACCGGCCAACGGCGCCGAGCTGGACGCGCCGCCGGCGGAGATCCGGCTGCGGTTCAGTGAGCGGGTCACCGTGGCACCCGACGGGGTGACGTTGCGGGACGCCGACGGCGTGGTGGTCGAGACGCCGCCCGCCGCCACGACTCCGGAGGACCCGACCACCGTGGTGCTGCCGGTGCCCGGGGACCTGCCGCAGGGCGCCTACGTCGTGGTGTACCGGGTGGTGTCGGAGGACTCGCACCCGGTCGCCGGCGCCCTCACCTTCGGGGTCGGCGTGGCCGCGCAACCGCTCGACGAGCAGGACGTCATCGGCGGTGACCCGGCGGTGTCGGCGGTGTTCGCGCTCGCCCGCTGGACCAGCTACGCCGGCCTGGGGCTGCTGGCCGGTTCACTGGCGGTGTTCGTGCTGTGCTGGCCGGGCGGCTGGGCCGACCGCCGGGCCCGCCTGCTGGTGGCCGCCGGCTGGGTGGCCAGCCTCGCCGGCGGGGTGGCGGTCCTGCTGCTGCAAGGGCCGTACGGCAGCGGCCGGCCGCTGGCGGACCTCGCCGACCCGCGGCTGCTGCAGGCCACCCTCGACACCGACTACGGCCGCTACGTGGTCGCCCGGTTGGGAGTGGTGGCGGCCGCGGCGGCGCTCGTCCTCAGCCCTCTCAGGCACCCGGTGCGGTGGCAGCGGGTCGGCGCGCTGGCCGTCGCCGTGGCGATGCCCGCGACCTGGGTGGGCACCGGGCACGCCAACGCCGCGGACAACCCGCTCGACCCGGCCATGGACGTGGCGCACCTCGTCGCCATGTCCACCTGGTTCTCCGGCCTGGTGCTGCTGGTGGCGTGCGTGCTCCCACGCTCGTCCCCGGTCCCCGCCGAGGAGACCGTCCCCATGCTGCGGCGGTACTCGCTGCTGGCCACCGGCGCGGTGGTGACCCTCGTCGGCACCGGCACCTACGTGGCCTGGCGCCGCCTGGGGACGCTCGAGGCGCTGTTCGGCACCCCGTACGGCCGGCTGCTGGCGTTCAAGCTGGCGGGCATGGCGGTGTTGCTATGGCTGGGCGCGCTGTCCCGCTCGGTGGTGCAGCGCCGGTACGCCGTCGACGTGCCCGGACCGGAGGAGCAGGTCGCGGCGGCGACGCGGTCCCGGCGGCGCGCCGCCCGCGCCGCCCGCGAGCAGGAGCGGTTGGCGCGCCGGCAGTTGGGGGTGTCGGTCCGCCTGGAGGCGGTCGTCGTGGTGGGGGTGCTGGCGGTGGCGTCGGTACTGGTGGCGACCCCACCGGGGGTCGTGGTGACCGCCGCCGAGGCGCTGGCCGCCGAGCGGCCGGGGGCGGTGCTGGCCGAGGCGTCCATGGGGACGCGGGGCACGGTGGCGGTGCTGGTCGATCCGGCGACGGTGGGAGCCAACCGCATGGTCGTCGAGGTGTTCGACGCCGACGGCGACGTCTGGGACGTCCCCGAGGTGAGAGCATCGTTCCAGCTTTTCGACCGCGGCCTCGGTCCGCTCCCGGTCGAGCTGGTGCGCACCGCGCCCGGTGTGTTCGAGTCGCCGTCCGCGACGGTGCCGGTCAGTGGAGGCTGGCAGTTGAACGTCTCGGTGCGGACCACCGAGATCGACATCACCACCGTGCAGTTCGACGTGCCCGTGACCTGACGGTGGTGGTGACCGTCCCGACCTGTGAAGGAGGGTGACAGTTGTGCATGGACCGACCCGCCCCGCGGCCGTCCGGCGGGTGGCCGCGACGGTCGGCGCGGTCGCGGCCCTCGTGCTCGCGTCCGCCGCGCCGGCGTTCGCCCACGTGACCGTCAACCCGGACGAAGCGGAGGCCGGCCATCGTGCCCGGTTGACGTTCCGGGTGCCGACCGAGAGCGACACCGCCGCCACCGTGGCGTTGCAGGTCCACTTCCCGCAGGAGGCGCCGGTCCCGTCGGTCTCCACCGGCGTGGTGCCCGGGTGGAGCGTGGAGGTCACCTACCGCACGCTGGACCAACCGCTGGACGACGGTCACGGTGGGCAGGTGACGGAGGCCGTCGAGACGATCACCTGGACCGCCGACGACCCGTCCGCCGGCATCCCGCCCGGCCAGTTCGGTGAGTTCACGGTGTCGCTGGGACCGCTGCCCGATGTGGACGAGATCGCCCTGCCGGCCCTGCAGACCTACTCCGACGGCGAGGTCGTGCGCTGGATCGAGCTGCCGCAACCGGGGGTGGAGCCCCAGTTCCCCGCGCCGGTGCTCACCGTGACCGCGCCGGGCGCCGCCTCCGGCGGCGACACCGGCACCGCCGACGGTGGCGCGGGGGAGCCGGCGGCCGACGGACCGGACGCCCCGCCCGGTGAGAGCGCCGCCGCCGCGTCCTCCTCGTCGTCCGGCGCGGGCGTGTGGCTGGGCGGCGCGGGGCTCGTCGCCGGCCTGGCCGGGCTCGTGCTGGGCGGCCTCGCGCTGGCGCGTACCCGCGCCACCGCCGGCCGGGACGCGTAGCCGCGCGTCGGTGCGTCGACGCGTGTGGGGTGCCGCGGGCGGCCGCCCGCGGCACCCCACACGCGGGAGGGCCCCTGCCCGCGGGAGGGCCCCACACGCGACGGTCGTCAGCCGGCGGAGACGACCGTCCCGACGTTCTCTCCGGCCAACGCCGGCCGGATCCGCTCCGGATGCAGCGCGTTGACGATCCGGAAGCGGGTCACCAGGCGGGCGCTGTCGAGCAGGTCGAGCAGCACCGGGTCGAACGGCAGGGTGCGCAGCCGGCGCGCGCGCAGCTCCGACACGGTGATCTCGGGGATGAGCGTGGCGTCGGGGTTGCGCGTCGGGTCGTCGTCGTACAACCCGTCCACGTCCTTGAGCAGGATCAGGTCCCGGCAGCCGAAGCACTCCGCCAGCAGGAAGCAGCCGGCGTCGGTGCGGTGCGGCGGGATCCGGCCCACCCGCGGCGGGTGCTCCCAGATCGAGTACGGCGGTAGTCCGTTGTAGATGACGCCGGGCACCGCGGCGAGGAACAGCGGCAGCAGGTGACCGAAGATCTCCGGCGGGATCGCCACCACGCCCTTGGGCGCCAGCAGGGTGCCGAGCATGTGGGCGGTGCCGAGGGTGTCGGCGGCGGCCAGCTGCGCCAGCACCCCGGTGGGCAGCCCCAGGTCGATGCCGATGGCGAAGACGTGCCGGGTGCGGGCCCCGCCGCCGGTGCCGAAGATGAGCTTGTAGCCGTCGTCCAGCGCCGCCGACAGCTCGTGGACGACCGGGTAGACGACCTCGCGGCCACGGTCGAACACCGACCGCCCACCCACCTTGATGACGTACGAGTCCGGCAGCATCCGGAACACCGGCACCTCGGTGCGGCGCTGCACGTCCCGGTCGAGCAGGCTCTCCCGCATCAGCAGCGACTCCAGGTGCCGGCGCTGGTCGGGGACGCCGGCCGCGGTCAGGTCAGTCACTGGTGATCACCGTCCCCACGTGCTCGCCGTTGAGGGCGCGCGTGATGTTGCCCGGTTCCAGGCCGTTGATGATCTGGATGCGGCGGCTGTGCCCGGCGCTCTCCATGAGGTCCAGCACCGCCCGCTCGACGACGACGTCCTGCAGGTCGAGCTCCTTCAGCTCGCCGACCGTGATCCGGGGGATGAAGGTGGCGTGCGGGTCCTTCTTCGGGTCGGCGGTGTAGAGGCCCTTCTCGTCCTTGATGAAGATCATGCTCCGGGCACCGAACACCTCCGAGACCAGGTACACCCCGGTGTCGGTGCGGTGCGGCGGGATCCGGCCCGCGCCCACCTCGGGGTTGCGCTGCCAGAAGGTGTACGGCGGCATGCCGAAGAACACCACCGCCCGCCGCTCCTCCAGGTAGAGGGGGAGCTGGGCGAAGCCGGCGGGCTCGATGAACGGGATGCCGTGCCTGGCCAGCAGATAGTGGATCATCCTGGCGTTCTGGCTGCTGACGAACGTGCCGAGGACGCTGAGCACGCCGGTGGGCAGGCCCAGGTCCAGGCCGATGCTGTAGGCGTGGCGGGCCCGGGTGCCGGCGCCGCATCCGATGATGAGCCGGTGGCGGGGCAGGTTGGCCACCAGCTCCTCGATGACGGGGAAGACGGCGGCCCGGCCGCGGTCGATGAGGCTCTGCCCACCGATCTTGACGACGTTGGCGTCGGGCAGGATCTGGAACGGCACCGCCTCGCCGGTGCCGGCCAGCAGCTCCTCGTCGCTGAGGGAACCGGTGACGAGCCTCGCGCCGAGGTCGGTGAGCAGCGCGTCGCCGGTCAGTAGTGCGTCGCTCATGTCACTCCTTGCGGGTCGGGGCTCCCCGCGGGCGGGCGGCTCCTGGAGCGACCGCAGGGAGCCGGACGCCCTCCAGGAGGTATCGGGTGGTGGTGGTGACGGGCCCGGCCGGCTGGGTGTCGCGCGCCCAGCCGGCCAGCGCCGCGAGGACCGCGTCGGCGACCTCCCGGGACGGGTTGACGCCGCCGAGGGACGTCTTCCCCCGCCACCAGTCGATGACCTGACCGGTGGTGACGGTCTCGGGCCACGCGGCGGCCACCCGCACCGGCAGCGGCTCGGCCCCCTGGTCGACCGCCAGCGCCAGCAGCCGGTCCGGCCGGCCGCCGGTGGGGCGTGGCCGCAGCCCCTGTTCGGCCAGCAGCTCCCGTAGCCGCTGGCGGGCCCGGGTGCGGGGCGAGTCGGGGGAGTGCACGATCCGCCCGCACAGCAGCAGCGCGCCGCCGCGGTGCGCGATCCGGCGCACCTGCGCCACGGCGTGGTCGGGCCGCAGCAGGTGGAGCACCCGGGAGCCGAAGATGACGGCGGCGGCACCGTCGCGGACCGGCCAGGCCGTGTCGGCGTCGGCGACCAGCAGGGCGGCGCCGGGGGTGGCCGCCAGCCGCGGGCGGAAGACCCGAAGCATCGCCGCGGAGCTGTCCAGTCCCAGGTAACGGCCTGGCAGCCGGGCCAGCCACCGTCCGATCACGCCGGTGCCGGCGCCGACCTCCACCAGCAGCCCGTCGGGAGCGGCCGGCCGGAGGTCGTGCACGGCCGCGGCCACCTGCGCGGCGGCCTCCTCGGGCACACCGGCCCGGGCCTCGAACACGTCGGCCTGGTCGTCGTAGACGATCCGGCTGCCGGTCACGTCAGTCACCTCCGGCCGGGTAGGCGCTGATCTCGACCGCCTTGACCGACGCCCACACCTGGCTGCCGGGCGCCAGCCGCAGCTGGCTGGCGGCCTGGGGGGTCACGTCGGCCGACAGCGGCAGCGGCGGGCCGAGCTCGACCCGCAGGGTGTCGCCGTGGTGGTGGAGCCCGTCGATTCGCGTCGGCCAGACGTTGCGGGGGCTGCCCTCCGGCGGGTAGCGGTGCAGCGCCACCGCCGAGGGCCGGAAGGCCACGAACACCCGGCCGTGGTTGGCGTCGCCGACGGTGAGCTTGAACCCGTTGTCCAGCACGACGGTGCGCCCGTCGGCGTCGCCCCGGTAGAGGTTGAGGCCGACCAGCCGGGCCACGTA
>DATGOE010000088.1:0-14553 GCA_035306365.1 Natronosporangium sp.
CCAGGAACCCGAGGGCGAACAGCATCGGGGTCTCGAAGGTGAGCTGGCCGCGCCACATGGTGCCGATCCAGTTGAAGAACTTGATGCCGGTGGGCACGGCGATGAGGAACGACAGGAAGGCGAAGAACGGCAGCAGCACCACCCCGGTGCCGAACATGTGGTGGGCCCACACGCTCATCGACAGCGCGCCGATGGCGATGGTGGCCAGCACCAGCATCTTGTAGCCGAAGATCGGCTTGCGGCTGAACACCGGGATGACCTCGGAGATGATGCCGAAGAACGGCAGCGCGACGATGTACACCTCCGGGTGGCCGAAGAACCAGAACAGGTGCTGGTAGAGGACCGGTCCGAGGTGCGAGGCGTCGTACACGTGCGCCCCGAGCACCCGGTCGGCCAGCAACCCCAGCAGCGTGGCGGTCAGGATCGGGAAGACCATCAGCACCAGCAGGGTCGTGACGAGGATGTTCCAGGTGAAGATCGGCATCCGGAACATCGTCATCCCGGGTGCGCGCAGGGTGAGGATGGTCGTCAGCATGTTGACGGCGGCCAGGATGGTGCCCAGACCGGACACCACCAGCCCCATGATCCACAGGTTCCCGCCCGGCCCGGGCGTGTGCCGTGCCTGGCTCAGCGGCGTGTAGGAGAACCAGCCGAAGTCGGCCCCCCCGCCCGGGGAGACGAACCCGATGAGCACGACCAGTCCTCCGAGCGCGAACAGCCAGAACGAGAACGCGTTGAGCCGCGGGAACGCCACGTCCGGGGCGCCGATCTGCATCGGCACGACCATGTTGGCGAACGCGAACACCATCGGGGTCGCGAACAGCAGCAGCATGATGCCGCCGTGGTTGGTGAACAGCTGGTTGTACTGCTCGGGGGAGAGGAACTGCAGCCGCGGCTGCGCCAGCTCGGCGCGCATGAGCAGGGCCATGGCGCCACCGACGAGGAAGTAGCCGAACGCCGTGACGCCGTACATGATCCCGATCTGCTTGGCGTCTGTCTGGCGCAGCAGCCACGCCATCACCGATCCCTTGATCGGGTGCTGGACCGGGTACGGCCGTGGCTGGACCGGCCGGGGCCGCAGCACGCCGGTCGTCGACTCGCTCACCGCGCAGCCCTCCTGACGCTGTGCCCCGTGCGGCGCTGGCACGGGTCCGGACCGGCGTCCGGTCCGGCCACCCGGCAGCGTCGGGCGCCGCCGGGTTCATGGCGATACTCGACGGTACCTTACGGCCAGTCCGCTTCTTAGGAGTTCCGTCATGTTCACCCGGAATATCCGGTCCAGGCCTCGGGCGCGTACCGGCCAGCCGGCGCAGCCACCCGGCCGGGTCGGCCCGTGACCCGGTACGGGAGTCCTCGTCGACCGTCGTGGCTCCCGTCCTCGCGTGCGCCGGGGGCCGGTTAGGGTCGACGTCGATGAGAGACACCCCCCGGTTGCTCGCCGTCAGCGACCTGCACGTCACCTTCCCGGCCAACCGTGCCCTGGTGGACAGCCTGCGGCCCGGACACCCCGACGACTGGCTGATCGTGGCCGGTGACGTGGCGGAGCGGGTGGACGACGTGGAACGGACGCTGGGTCTGCTGCGGGAGCGTTTCGCCCAGGTGGTGTGGGCGCCCGGCAACCACGAGCTGTGGACGACCCGTCGGGACCACGTGAGGTTGCGAGGGGTGGAGCGGTACGAGGAGCTGGTGCGCCGCTGCCGCCGGGCCGGGGTGGTGACCCCGGAGGACGAGTACCCGGTGTGGACCGGCGAAGGTGGGCCGGTGCGGGTCGTACCGATGTTCCTGCTGTACGACTACACGTTCCGCGACCCGGCGACCAGCGCGCAGGAGGCGTTGGCCGACGCGTACCGCAGCCGTGTGGTCTGCACCGACGAGTACCTCCTGCACCCCGACCCGTACCCCAGCCGCGCGGCGTGGTGCCACGCCCGGGTGGAGGAGACCCGGCGACGGCTGGCGGCGTGTGGACGCGACCTTCCGATGGTGCTGGTCAACCACTGGCCGCTGGTGCGCGAGCCGACCCGCGTGCTGCGCCACCCGCAGTTCGCGCAGTGGTGCGGCACGGAGCTGACCGCCGACTGGCACCGGGAGTTCCCCACCGCGGCGGTCGTGTACGGGCACCTGCACATCCCCCGGGTGACGGTCCACGACGGGGTGCGGTTCGTCGAGGTCTCACTCGGCTACCCGCGCGAGTGGGGTCGGTACGGGCTGCCGGAACCGTTGCTGCGGCAGGTGCTGCCCGCCCCCCGCGGTGTCGCGGACGCGACGTGACCGGCGTGGCACGCCGGGATCAGCCGTCGCCGCCGGCGGGACCCAGCTCCTCGCGGGCGTCCTCCGCCACGAGGTGCAGGTACCGCTCGGCATCGCGGGTGATCACGCGGCGGACGTAGGGACACACCGGTACCACCGCCAGCCCGCGTGCGGCGGCGTCGTCCAGCGCCGTGACCACCAGCCGCCGGCCCAGGCCCTGCCCGCCGAACCTCGGGTCCACCTCGGTGTGGAGGAGGATCATCCGGCCCCCGTCCACCTCGTAGGCGAGGTGACCCGCCGGCTCGCCGTCGGACCGCACCTCGTACCGGTGCCTGTCCGGGTTGTCGCGCACGCTGATGTCCGCCATCACGATCCTCCCGCTCCCGACCAGTCTGGCACGGCGCGCCGGGGACGCGGACGCGCCGGTCGCCGGAGCGCCGGGCACCGGGGCGCGGCCGTGGCGGGTTGCGCGGGTTCGCACACGGCGGGGGTGGCACGGGCTACCGTGGACCCGCGGGCACGGATGCCCGACCGCGGACGCTGCCGGTGCGGCCGCCCGGGGCACCGGGCCGGCGGGTCGGCGCGGCCTCGGGACCGGATCGGTGGGTGTCACAGTGGCTTCTCGGGAGGGCGCCACGGCGGAGCCGTACGCGGAGGTCCGCGAGACGCACACGGCGGTCGTGTTCGCCGTCGGTGACCGGGTGTACAAGCTCAAGAAGCCGGTGGACCTGGGCTTTCTCGACTTCACCACCCGGGAGCGGCGGCTGGCGGCGTGCCGGCGCGAAGTCGACCTCAACCGCCGGATCGCCCCCGACGTCTACCTGGGCGTCGCCGACGTGACCGGACCCGACGGCGCGCTGGCCGACCACCTCGTGGTCATGCGGCGGATGCCGCCCGACCGGCGGCTCGCCACGCTGGTGCGGCAGGGCGTACCGGTGGAGGCGGACCTGCGACGGCTGGCCCGCATGGTCGCCGCCCTGCACGCCGCCAGCCCGCACGCCCCGGAGATCTCCGCTCAGGGCAGCGCGCAGGCCGTCCTCGGCCGGTGGCGGGACAGCTTCGCCCAGGTACGGCCGTTCCGGGGCGAGGTGCTCGACGACGAGCTCGTAGGTGAGATCGAACGGCTCACCGAGGACTTCCTGTCCGGCCGCCGGCCGCTGTTCGACGACCGGATCGCCACCGAACGGATCGTGGACGGCCACGGCGACCTGCTCGCCGAGGACGTGTTCTGCCTGGACGACGGCCCCCGGGTGCTGGACTGCATCGAGTTCGACGACCGGTTGCGCTGGCTGGACGGGCTCGACGACGCGGCGTTCCTCGCCATGGACCTGGAGCGCCTGGGCGCACCGCACCTGGCGGAGCGCTTCCTGAACTGGTACGTGGAGTTCGCCGCCGATCCGGCACCGGCCTCGCTGCGCCACCACTACGTCGCGTACCGCGCGTTCGTCCGCGCCAAGGTCGCCTGCCTGCGCCACGCCCAGAGCGGGGACCCGTCCGCGGCCCGCGACGCCGCCACCCACACGGCCCTGACCGCGCGGCACCTGCGCGCCGGCGAGGTCGTCCTCATCCTGGTGGGCGGCCTGCCCGGGACGGGAAAGTCCACGCTGGCCGGGAGACTGGCCGACCGGCTCGGCGCCGTCCTGCTGCGCAGCGACCGGCTGCGCAAGGAGCTGTCCGGGATCGCGCCGGAGACGCCCGCCGCGGCACCCTACGGGGAGGGCATCTACGGTGCGGAGTGGACCGAGCGCACCTACCGCGAGCTGCTCGCCCGGGCCGAGCGGTTGCTCGGCCACGGCGAGTCGGTGGTCATCGACGCCTCGTGGACCCGCGACGCCCACCGTCGGGCCGCCGCCGAGACCGCCGCGCGGACCCACAGCCGGCTGGTCCAGCTGCGCTGCGAGGCGGCGCCGGAGGTCGCGGCGGCCCGCCTGCGCGAGCGCGCCCGCGACGTCTCCGACGCCGACGAGCGGATCGCCGCCGCCATGGCCGTCCACGCCGACCCCTGGCCGCAGGCCCACACGATCCGTACCGACCGGACCCCCGACCGATCGGTCGCCGAGGCCGCCGCCCTCGCCCGACCCGTTCAGTAGACCGCACCGGCTGTGGCCGGCGAGTGGCGGCCGGACGCACCGGTGTGCCCGGGAGCCCCCGGCCTTCACGTCACGATGCGCAGCGGCTGCTCCAGGATGCCCTTGAGGTCGCGGAGGAACCTGGCCGCGGTGGCGCCGTCGAGGACCCGGTGGTCGATGCCGAGGGTGAGCGTCATCGTGGTGCGGGTGGTGAGCCCGCCCTCCGCCAGGGCGGGCCGGTCGGCGGCCGCGCCGACGGCGAGGATCGCCGCCTCGGGTGGGTTGATGACCGCGGTGAACTGGTCGATGCCGTACATGCCCAGGTTGCTGATGGTGAACGTGCCGCCGCGGAACTCGTCCGGGGTGAGCTTCCCGGAGCGGGCGCGATCGGCGAGGTCGTGGGCCGCGGCGGCGATCTCGCCGAGGCTCTTGCGGTCGGCGTCGCGCACGACCGGGACGATGAGCCCGTCGTCGAGGGCGACGGCGACGCCGATGTGGACGTGGCGGTGGCGGACGATCCGGTCCCCGGCCCACGAGGAGTTGACCTGCGGGTGGCGGCGCAGCGCCACCGCACAGGCCCGGATGAGCAGGTCGGTGACGGTGACCCTGGTTCCGGTGGCGGCGAGCTGCTCGTTGACCTGGTGACGGAAGGCGAGCAGCGCGCCCGCGTCGACGACGCTGGTCAGGTGGAAGTGGGGCGTGGTGGTGGCGCTGTCGGTGAGCCGCTGCGCGGTGATCCGCCGGACCGGGGTCAGCGGGATCTCCTCGTCCTCGACCGGCGCGGCGACCGTCGGCGGGGCCGGGGGTGCGGCGACCGGGCTGACCTCCTCCGGCGCGGGTGGCGGTGCGGGCGCGCGCACCTCCTCCGCCGCTCGCCGCTCCTCGGCGGCCCGCCGCTGGATGGCGGCCTCCACGTCGGCGCGGACGACGCGGCCGTCCGGGCCGGTCCCGGTGACGGTGGCGAGGTCCACGCCGCGTTCGCGGGCGATCTTGCGTGCGAGCGGGGAGGTGGGCGGACGGCCCGCGGGTGCGGCGGCCGGGGGCGCCGCCGGTTCGGCCGGTGGCGGTGCGGCGGCCGCCGGCTCGGCGGGCGCGGCGGCCGGTGGCGCCTCGGGGGTCGGGGGAGCCGCTGCGGCGGGTGGAGTGGCTGGCGGCGCCTCGGGAGGTGGCGCAGCCGCGGCGGGTGCGGCGGCCGGTGCCTCGGGGGCGGCTGGCGGCGCTTCGGGAGCGGCCTCGCCGATGACGGCGATCGGCTCGCCGATCGGCACGGTCGCGCCCTCGGGGACGAGCCGGCGTTGCAGGACGCCCTCGTCGTACGCCTCCAGCTCCATGGTGGCCTTGTCGGTCTCGACCTCGGCCAGGACGTCACCCCTGCGGACCGGGTCGCCCTCGGCCTTCAGCCACCGGCTGACCGTCCCCTCCTCCATGGTGTCGGACAGGCGTGGCATGACGACGTCGGCCATGGGGCCTCCTAGCGTGGGAATCCGGTCGCGTCGAGGACTTCGTGGATCACTCTGGACAGCGCGGCGGCGTCCGGCAGCGCGGCGCGCTCCAGCGGCTTGGCGTAGGGCAGCGGCACCTCCGCGGCGGCGACCCGGCGCACCGGCGCGTCGAGGTAGTCGAAGGCACCCTCCTGGATGGTGGCGGCGATCTCCGCGCCCACGCCGTAGCTGAGCCAGTCGTCCTCGAGCACGACCGCCCGGGTGGTCTTGCGGACCGACGCGCAGATCGTGGCCCGGTCCAGTGGCCGGAGGCTGCGCAGGTCGACGACCTCGACGGAGATCCCCTCCTCGGACAGGCGGCGCGCCAGGTCGAGGGCGACGATGGTGGCCCGGGAGTAGGCCACGACGGTGAGGTCGGTGCCCGGCCGGACCACCGCGGCCTGTCCGATCCGCCCGATCTGCTCGCCGTCGGGCACCTCTCCCTTGGTGTTGTAGAGCCCGAGGTTCTCCAGGAACAGCACCGGGTCGTCGTCCCGGACGGCGGCGGTCAGCAGCGCCTTGGCGTCCGCGGGCGTGGCCGGTGCCACGACCTTCAGGCCCGGCACGTGCGCGTACCACACCTCGATGTTCTGCGAGTGGGTGGCGGCCAGCTGCTGGCCGCCGCCTCCCGGCGTGCGGATCACCATGGGGACGTTGGCCTGGCCGCCGAACATGGCGTGGATCTTGGCGGCGTGGTTGACGATCTGGTCGATGGCCAGCAGGCTGAAGTTCAACGTCATGATCTCCACGATCGGGCGCAGCCCGAGCATCGCCGCGCCGACCGCGGCGCCGACGAACCCCTCCTCGCTGATCGGGGTGTCCCGGACGCGTTCCGGGCCGAACTCGGCCAGCAGCCCGGCGGTGATCTTGTAGGAGCCTTCGAAGACGCCGATCTCCTCGCCCATGAGGAACACCGCGTCGTCGCGCGCCAGCTCCGCGCGCAGGGTGCCGCGCAGGGCCTCCCGGTAGGTGATCACGCTCATGGCAGGTCCCGCGGGGTGACGGCCGGTTGTCCCGGCAGCTGGTACGGGGCGTTGGGTACCGGGGTGGCGTAGGAGTGGACGAACAGCTCGTCCGGGGTGGGGTCGGGGCTGGCGTCCGCGAACGCCACGGCCGCCTCTGCCTCCTGCTCCGCCTCCCGGTCCAGGCGTGCCGCCGTGTCCTCGTCGAGCACGCCGGCGGCCACCAGCCGGTTGCGGAACGCCGGCACCGGGTCCAGGCGGCTCAGCCGCTCGGTCTCCTCGGGCGACCGGTACCGGGCCGGGTCGACCACCGAGTGGCCGCGCAGCCGGTAGCTCACCGCCTCCAACAGGGTCGGCTGCCGCTGCGCGCGGGCACGCCACAGCGCGTCGCGGGCGGCGTCGCGGACCGCGATGACGTCGTTGCCGTCCACCCGCTGCCCGGGCATGCGGTAGGCGCACGCCCGCTTGTAGAGATCCGGCTCGGCGCTGGCCCGCTCCACCGTGGTACCCATCCCGAGCTGGTTGTTCACGATCACGTACACGATCGGCAGCCGCCACAGCGCGGCCAGGTTCAGCGACTCGTGGAAGGCCCCGATGTTGGTGGTGGCGTCGCCCAGCAGGCACATGACCGCTTCCGCCTCCGGCCCGGGCCGGCCGCGGTACGCCAGCGCGAGCGCCGCCCCGGTGGCCGGCGGCATCTGCCCGCCGACGATCCCGTACCCGCCGAGCAGCCGGACCCGCGCGTCGAACAGGTGCATCGACCCGCCCCAGCCGCCGCACACCCCCGTGCGCTTGCCGAACAGCTCGGCCATCACCGGCCCCGGGTCGATGCCGCGGGCCAGCGCGTAGCCGTGCTCGCGGTAGGTGGTGAACAGGTAGTCGCGGGGCTCCAGCGCGGCCATCAGCCCCACCACGGTGGCCTCTTCGCCGAGGTTGAGGTGGCAGTACCCGCCGATCTTGCCTCGCTGGTACATCTCCGCGGCGCGCAGCTCGAAGGCGCGGATGAGCACCATCTGCCGGTAGTAGTCGCGCAGGGTCTCCGGCGACTCCACGTCCGCCAGGATCCGACCCCCGGCCGCGGCTGCCGCCCGCGACCCGTCGGGACTTGCCATGCCCGCCTCCCTTCGCCCCGGTGCTCGTCCCCGGGCCGGCACGGACCTCACATACCCGTTGTGGGACGACATATGACCCTGTCGGCGCGACTGTTCGCGACGGTCCGGCCGCGGGTGCGCCACGCGCTGGTCAGCGGCGATCCGCTCACCCGGTGCCGGCCCGTCTGGGATGCTGGGGGTGATGACCAGGGCTGGCGGCGGGCCGGCGCGTGCCGGCCCGGTCGAACAGGTCCGCAAGCGCGACGGTCGCGTCGTGCCGTTCGACCGCGGCCGCATCGTCGAGGCGATCTTCCGCGCCGCGCGGGAGGCGAACCGGCCCGACCGCGCGCTGGCCGAGCGGACCGCCGCGGCGGTCGTCGAGGAGCTGGAGCGGCGCGGCGGCGTGCCCGCGGTCGAGGACATCCAGGACCTGGTGGAGCACGCCCTGATGGCGGCCGGTCTGTACGACGTGGCGCGCCGGTACGTGCTCTACCGCCGGCGACGGGCGGAGGTGCGTGGCGCCAAGCAGATGCTCGGCGTGCGCGACGAGCTCAAGCTGTCGGTGAACGCCGCCGCGGTGCTCGCCGAGCGCTACCTGCGCCGCGACGAGCACGGCGAGATCATCGAGTCCACCGGTGGGCTCATGGACCGGGTGGCCGGGCACGTCGCCCGCGCCGAGGACCACTACGTGCCCGGGTCGTCGCCGCGCTGGTCGGCGGAGTTCGCCGGCATGCTACGCGGGCTGCGGTTCCTGCCGAACTCGCCGACCCTCATGAACGCCGGCACCGGGATGGGCCTGCTGTCGGGCTGCTTCGTCCTGCCGGTGGAGGACTCACTCCGGTCCATCTTCGACGCGGTCACGCAGATGGCCCTCATCCACCAGGCCGGGGGCGGGACCGGGTTCTCGTTCTCCCGGTTGCGCCCGCGGGGCGACGTCGTGCGGACCACGCACGGGACGGCCAGCGGGCCGGTGTCGTTCATGCGCGTGTTCGACACCGCCACCGACGTCATCAAGCAGGGCGGGCGGCGGCGCGGCGCGAACATGGCCGTGCTGGACGTGTCCCATCCGGACGTCGAGGAGTTCATCCTCGCCAAGGCGCGGGCCGGCGGGTTCGACAACTTCAACTTCTCAGTCGGCGTCGACGACGAGTTCATGCGGGCCGTGGAGGCGGACGCCGCGCACCGGCTCGTCAACCCGCGCACGGGCAAGGTGGTGCGTGAGCTGCCGGCGCGGCAGCTGTTCGACCGCATCGCCGCGGCGGCGTGGCACACCGGCGACCCGGGCCTGGTGTTCCTCGACCGGGTCGCCGCCGACAACCCGGTGCCGCGGCTGGGGCGCATCGAAGCCACCAACCCGTGCGGCGAGGTGCCCCTGCTGCCGTACGAGTCGTGCAACCTGGGGTCGGTGAACCTCGCGCGGATGCGGTCCGGCGGCGAGGTCGACTGGGCGCGGCTGCGCGCGACCGTACGCCTGGGCGTGCGCTTCCTCGACGATGTCATCGACGTCAACCGCTATCCCACGCCGCAGGTCGAGCAGGCCAGCCGGCGGACCCGCAAGATCGGGCTCGGGGTGATGGGCCTGGCCGAGCTGCTCGCGGCGACCGGCATCCCGTACGACAGCGAGGAGGCGGTCGCGCTGGCGGGCCGGATCGCCGCCACGGTTGCCGGCGAGGCCCGTCAGGCGTCGCGGGACCTCGCCCGCGAGCGCGGTCCCTTCCCCGCCTGGGAGGACAGCGAGCTGGCGGCCCGCGGCGAGCCACCGCAGCGCAACGCCCAACTGGTGTCGATCGCGCCCACCGGCACGATCTCCATCATCGCGGGCACCAGCGCCGGCATCGAGCCGATGTTCGCGATCTCCTACGTCCGCAACGTGCTCGGTCGCCGGCTGACCGAGGTCAACCCGCTGTTCGAGAGTCTCGCGCGGGAGCGGGGCTTCTACCGGGACGAGCTCATGACCGGGATCGCGCGTACCGGCGGGGTCCGGGACGACCCGACGGTGCCGCCGGACATCCGCCGGGCCTTCGTCACCGCCCTCGAGGTCGCCCCGCAGTGGCACCTGCGGATGCAGGCGGCCTTCCAGGAGCACGCCGACGCGGCGGTGTCCAAGACCGTGAACCTGCCCCCGGAGGCGACCGTGGCGGACGTGCGGGACATCTACCTGCAGGCGTGGCACCAGCGGGTCAAGGGCATCACCGTCTACCGCTACGGCTCGAAGGACCGGCAGGTGCTGACGTTCCTGTCGGGGGACCGCGCGAACCCCCGACCGCCGGTATCGGTGGACCAGGAGTACGCCGGTGGCTGCACCGGCCACGTGTGCGAGTTCTGAGCCGCTCCCGCCGTGCCGCTGCCGGGTCGGTGACCGGTACGGGGAGCGGGTGTCCCGACAGGTGGAGGTGGGGATGAGAGCGATGGACGTGATGAGCCGGCCGGTGTACACGGCGCGGCCGGAGGACCCGGTCGAGCGGGCGGCGGCGCTCTTGACCCGACGGAAGATCACCTCCCTGCCGGTGGTGGACGCGGCCGGTGACGTGGTCGGGATGGTCAGCGAGAGCGACCTGCTGCCGCGCCCGGACGGCGGACCCGGACCACGGGCGGATCGACCGCAGGTGGTCGCCGACGTCATGACGCGGGACGTGGTCGCGGTGTCCCCGCACGACGACGTGTCCGAGGTGGCACGGGTGATGCTCGAACGCGACGTGCGCTGCGTACCGGTGATGGAGGGACCGCTGCTGGTCGGGGTGGTCAGCCGCCGCGACCTGCTGCGCAGCCTGGTCCGCTCGGATGACGTCATCGGTGCCGAGCTGCAGGAACGGCTCGACGAGTACGCCGGTGGCCAGCGGCGCTGGGTCGCGACGGTCACCGACGGGGTCGCGGTGGTCAGCGGCGTGTTCGAGGACGCCGCTCAGGAGACGATCGTCAGCATCCTGGCCAAGACCGTGCCCGGGGTCACCAGCGTGGAGCTGCGACCGGCCCGGTGAGACGGCAGGGCCGTCCGGGGGATTTGGTGGCCGGCCACGGTCCGTGGCCGCCGGTAATGATGGTGGCCGTGGACAACCGGGCGTCGGCCGGCCGGATCGTGTCGCTGGCGGCACCGGCGTTGGTGCTGCTCGCGGCGGAGCCGCTGTATCTGTTGGTGGACACCGCCGTGGTGGGACACCTGGGCCCGGTGCCGCTGGCGGCACTGGCGATCGGCGGCACCCTGATGACGGTGGCGGCCTGGTTGGGCACCGTGCTCGCGTACGGCACCACCGCCCGGGCCGCCCGGTGGTTCGGGGCCGGCCGGCGCGCCGCCGCGGTCGCCGAGGGCGTGCAGGCGTCGTGGCTGGCGCTGGCGACCGGGGTGGCGCTCGCGGTGGTGGCGCAGGTGGCCGCACCCGCGGTCACCGGGGCGATGGCCGGCGGCGACCGGGAGGTGGCCGACGCCGCGACCGGGTGGCTGCGGATCGCCTCGCTCGGCTTCCCGTGGCTGCTGCTCGCCACCGCCGGCCACGGGTGGCTGCGCGGGGTGCAGGACTTCTGGCGCCCGCTGCGGTACGTACTGGCGGCCAACCTGGTGTCGGCGGTGCTGTGCCCGCTGCTGGTGTACCCGGCCGGGCTCGGCCTGCCCGGTTCGGCGGTGGCCAACGTGGTCGCCCAGGCGCTGGCGGGCGCGCTGTTCATCCGGGCGCTGCTGGTCGAGCGCGTACCGCTGACACCGGACCCGGCGGTGATCGTCCGGCAGCTGGTGCTCGGCCGTGACCTGCTCGCGCGGGGGGCGGCGATGCACGCCTGCTTCCTGTCGGCCGCCGCGGTGGCCGCAAGGTTCGGGACCGCGACGCTGGCGGCCCACCAGGTGGCCATGCAGCTGTGGCTGTTCTGCGCACTGGCGCTGGACGCGGTGGCTCTTGCCGCCCAGGCGCTGATCGGTGCCGCCCTGGGTGACAGCCGGGAGGCCGAGGCCCGGGCGGTGGCGCGCCAGGTCGCGGTCTTCGGCGGTGCCGGCGGCACCGGTTTCGCCGTGCTCATCGGCGCCGGGTGGGCGGTGCTGCCGCGGCTGTTCAGCCCGGATCCACAGGTGCACGAGCAGGCCGCGCTCGCCTGGCCGTGGTTCGCCGGGATGCTGCCGCTGGCCGGGGTGGTGTTCGCGCTCGACGGCGTCCTCATCGGTGCCGGCGACGCCGTCTACCTGCGCAACCTGACACTGTGGGCCACGCTGGGCGGGTTCCTGCCGGCGATCTGGACCTCGTACGCGTTCCACCTCGGTCTGGGTGGCATCTGGGCCGGCCTGGCCCTGTTCATCGTGGTCCGGCTGGCGGCGCAGCTGGGTCGGATGCGTTCGGGCCGTTGGGTCACCCTCGGCACGGTGCGGTGACCGGCGCGGGAGGTCGTCCGGGTGTCACCGGCGTCCGCCGCAGGACCAGATCGTCAGCCGCCAGAACAGCCGGCTGCCCCGTTGGGTGAGCCGGATGACCCCGTCGGTGATGAGCCGGACGACCTCGCGGGCGCGGACGACCGCCTCCGGCAGCGGGAAGTCGCGGGTCGCCACCGGGCGCATGTCGTCGCCGAACACCTTCTCGGCGGCGCGCAGGACGGCCGGCTCGTCCTGCAGGGTGCCGGTCGGCAGGTACACCTGCCCGCCCGGTGCCAGGACATTGGCGACGTCCGAGAGCATGGCGACCGGCAGCTCGGCACCGCTCGGCCCGCCCCCGCGTCCGTCGGGGAACCAACCGGTGACGGCGGCGACGGCGTCGGGCACGCCGCTGACGTCGGCGATCACGACGTCCGCGCGGACGTCGGCCACCGGTTCGAGCAGCGGACCCTGCCGGAACTCGGCGACCTCGGCGAGGCCGAGTCGCCGGGCGTTGCCGGTGGCGCAGGCGACTGCGGCGGGCGACACGTCGCACCCGACGACGCGACCGGCGCCGCGCCGGGCCGCGGCCAGGCCCAGCACACCGCACCCGCATCCGGCGTCGAGCACCGTGTCCCCGGCACGGACCTGCACCGCGTCCCCGAGAACCCGGCTGGTGCTGCTGGGCATGAACACGCCCGGGGCGACCGTCACGGTGAAGGGGCCGCCGGCACCCGCCCACGTGTAGGACCGGTCCTCACTCACCTCACACCCGCCTTCCCTCGGTGGTCGGCTCCGGTCGGGTGCGCCGCGCCGGGCAGGTGGGGCACCCTAGTCGACGATATGTGAAAAGCGCACCACAGTTGGTACATCTTCGCGCGGGTCGAGGGTCCCGGTGGGCCGGGACCCTCGACCCTCCCGTCGTGTGTGGCCACCGGTCGTGTGTGGTGACCCCCTCGTGGCGGCCGGAGGGCCGGGTGGGCCCGAGGCCGCCGGTCGGTGCGGTCCGCCACCGCGGTCAGGCGGGTGCGCCGTGACCGCGGTCGGACGGGTGCGCCCCGCCACCGGCCCCGGTCCACGGACCGCGTGGGACACGGTGCAGGGACCTCGCGCCGTCGTCGGTGACCACGACCAGCTCGCCGGTCTGCACCCCGACCGAGGTTCCGGGGATGACGACGTTGGGCTGCACCACCAGCGTCATTCCGGCGGCGACGGTCAGGTCCGGCAGGGGACCGGCCGGCCGGCTGGCAGAGCCGAGCACGGGTGGCAGGTAGCCGCCCCCGAACCCGTGGACGACGTCGTCGATGACGGTGTAGCCGGCCTTCTCGATGACGCCAGCGGCGGCCACCAGGTCCGCCGGCGTCGCGCCGGGGCGCAGGGCGTCGCACACGGCGTCGAAGGCGGCGTCCGCGACGGCGTGCAGCTCGGCGTACCTGGGGGTCAGCTCGGGCTCCATGGTCATGGTCCGCAGCACCTGGCCCGGGTAGCCGTCGACGGCCGCCGACAGCTCGCACAGGACGACGTCCCCGGCGCGCAGACGCCGCCCGGTGGGCCACTGGCACGGGTTGGCGTGGTCGGGTTCGGCCATCGAGGTGATGGCCAGGTAGTGGATGTGCGTGGTCCCGGCACGCGGGACGTAGGCCCGCTCGACGAGGTCGAGCAGCTCGTCGTCGGACCGCCCCTCGGCCAGCCCGTCGCGCAGGGCCAGCACGGCGCGGTCGGTCAGGGCGGCGCCCGCGGCGAGCCGCTCCAGTTCCTCGCCGGACTTGACCAGCCGGGCGCGCACGTACGCCGCACCGAGGTCGACGACCTGTCGGCCGCCGTCGGCCAGGTGCCCGTACAGCCGGTGGCTGACCGGTCCGATCACGCCCAGGCGCCGGACCCCACGGGCCGCCAGCGCGTCGGCGAGCGTCGCCCCGGTCGACGGCCCGCCCCAGCGGACCGGCACCCTGGCCATCGTCGCGGCCTGGGGCACGTGGTTGTGGAACTGGACCCACAGCAGGTCGTCCGCCTCGCCGCGGCGGACGTCGACGAGCAGGGCGGCCTCCCGGGTGACCGGCCAGTCGGCCAGCCACGGGACCGCCGAGCCGGTCCGGTCGGCGCCGTAGGCCAGCAGGGCGTCGCAGCCGGCGGCGTCCGCGGCCGCCACCACCAGGTCGCGCCGGCGCGCGTACTCCGTCTCGGAGAACGGCACCCGCTCACCGCGGGTCAGCCGCGCCGCGATCGTCTCGTCCACGGCACCCTCGCGGGCCAGGTCCGTGGCGGGACCTGGCGGATCTCGACCGGGCGGTCCCGCAATCGTTTGTAGGCAAGCTGTCTGTAGGCTAGGCGCCGCCCGATCGGGGGTCAAGATCCTGTCCCTGGCGCTGCCGAAGA
>DATGOE010000089.1:0-4720 GCA_035306365.1 Natronosporangium sp.
GGGCGGTGGGCTCCCACCGCCCGGCCGGCCGGCGTCTGCCCGCAGCCGGGTCGCCGTAGGAGCGTCAGACTCCCGATACCGAGCGGATCCAGGCCCGGTTGTACGCGATGCTGCTGTAGTTCTGGATGTCCACGCCGTTGGCGGTGGAGGCCACGCCGACCTGCTGACCGTTGTAGAACTGCGGACCGCCGGAGTCGCCGCGCCAGGCATTGCCGTTGATCCGGGTGCTGCGGATCGCCTGCCCGCCGTACGCGTCACTGACACTGGTGGAGGTGACCCGCACCGATGCGGTCTTCAGCTGCACTGACGCGCCGCAGCCGCTGTAGCAGGTCATCCCCCAGCCGTAGATGGTGTTGGTGGAGCCCACCGGCGGATTGCTGTTGGCGAGCTGCACGTACGAGGCGCTCACGTTGCGGTCCAGGCGCAGCAGCGCGATGTCGAACCGCGCGTACGCCTCCGTGACGTTGGCCACCGTGCCGCCGCCGGTCCGGTTCACGCTGCCGACCCGTACCTGCATCGTGTTGCCGCCGACGCAGTGCCGGGCGGTGAGTACCCACCGCGACGCGATGATCGAGCCGGAACAGGTGAATGAGCCGTCGCGGAACACCGCCACCGCCCACGGAGCGGAGGAGACGGTGTTGCCACCTATGATTTGTATGGAATTGTCCGGACTGACGTCCTTCGGGGTCATGGCCTGGGCCGCGCTCGGCGCGATCAGTGCCCCGGTGAGGGCAACAGCGAGCAGCGTTAGCGCCTGGCGTACGCGCATGGGGGACTCCTTCCAGTGCCCACCCGGGGTCTCCGGGTCGGGCACGCCACCATCGGTCGTGGGACCGCCGAAATGGGGAACCGGGCATCCGGCGTTCGAAGGCGAATACCGGACGTTAGAGCCCACAGACTAGGGCGCTTCGGTGATCAACACAATACTTTTAGACATATAAATTTATCTTGAAGGGGGAGTGCGTTTCCGTGCCTCACCGGCCACAGAAGTGATCATGACCTCGTTCCATGATCGGAGCCCGATCGGCCCAGAGCCGGGATCAGCCGGAGGGTGGGTGTGGCTGGCGGCGCTGTGGCAGGCTGCGGTGTGTGGTGACCACGCTGACGACCGACGATGGGGTACGGATCGAGGCGCACCACGACCCAGGCCCGCGGACCCTGGGCATCGTGGTAGCGCACGGCTTCACCGGCTCCTGGCGGCGCCCGGCGGTACGCCGCGCCGCCACCTCGCTGTCGCGGGTCGGTGGTGTGGTGAGCTTCGACTTCCGTGGTCACGGCCGGTCGGACGGGCTCTCCACCGTCGGTGACCGGGAGGTGCGGGACCTGGCGGCGGCGGTCGCCTGGGCCCGGGCGCTCGGCTACCCACGGGTGGCGACCGTCGGTTTCTCCATGGGCGCGGCGGTCGCCATCCGGCACGCCGCGGGCGCGGCCAGCGGGGACGGCGCCGGTGGGGACGGCGGGGCCGGGCCTGCGGGCGCAGGCGGGGACAGCGCGGGCGGTGACCGGGACGCGCTGGCGGCGGTGGTGGCCGTCAGCGGCCCGTCCCGGTGGTTCTACCGGGACACGCCTGCGATGCGGCGGGTGCACTGGGTGATCGAGAAGCGGCTCGGGCGGCTGGCAGGCCGGGTGCTGCGAGGCACCCGGATCGCGCCCAATGGTTGGCAACAGGTGCCGGAACCACCGGATGTGGCGGCGGCCCGGATCGCCCCGGTTCCCTTCCTGGTCGTGCACGGCGACGCGGACCCGCTGTTCCCGGTGGAGCACGCGTACGCCCTGTACGCGGCGGCCAGGCAGCCGAAACACCTGTGGATCGAGCCCGGGTTCGGCCACGCCGAGAACGCCGCCGGCGCCGACCTGCTGCACCGGATCGGCGCCTGGCTCGCCGCCACCGCCGGGTCGTCACCCCCGTCAGGGCAGGATGACGGTGGCCACGCCGAAATAGACGGTCAACGACAGGAGGTCCTGCACCACGGTGGCGAGCGGCCCGGCTCCGTAGGCGGGGTCGACGCCCAGCCGGTTCAGCAGCCAGGGGAGGGCCATCGCGACCGAGATGGCGATGGCACAGGCGAGCAGCAGCGCCAACGCGACCGTCGCGCCGATCCGCGAGTCGCCCCAGACCACCAGGACCACCGGGTGGGTCATGGCCGCGAGTAGCAGCCCGACCAGTGCCCCGGTCAGCGTCTCGGGTCTAGCCACCCGGCGCAGTCCTACGCCTACCGACAAGCCGCGGATGACCAGTGCCTCGGTCTGGGTGCCGACCGCGTCGGCCAGGTAGACCACGCCGGGCACGAAGAAGGCGATCAGCACGTACTGCTCCAACTGGGCCTCGAACCCTCCCACGATGCCGGCGGCGACGAAGGCGCCCGCCAAACCGAGCAGCAGCCACGGCAGCCGGTGCCACAGCCGCCGCGGCACGCTCTCGACGCTGGCCCGGCGCGCCGAGATGGTCTCGGCGGGAGTCGTGGCAGGGTGCAGCGTTCCGCTCAGGCGCGCCAAGTCTTCGTCGTGTTCCTCCAGCAGGACCGCGAGCAACCGCTGCGGCGGGACGAGGCCGACGAACCGGCCGGTGGAGTACACCACCGCCAGGCCCGGCTCGCCGTGCCGAACGGCGATCCAGGGCGGCGTGCTCCTGGTCGGTGCCCGGCGCCACCGCGGGTGGGTCAGGGTCCATCACCTCTCCGATGGTCGCTGTGCCGGACACGGCGAGCAGCCGCTCGATGGTGGCCAGCCCCACCAGATGGCCGTCGGCGCAGACGGCTACCACGGTCGCGCTGTCGAAACGGCGTCCACGCATGGCGGTCATCACCGCCTCCACCCGGTCGTCCGGGGCGGCCACCGGACGGCGGAGACGGCGTGCCACGCCGCCGTTTCGAGCTTCACGGTCAGCCGACGGTCCGGTTCATCGTTGCCCACAGGGCCATCATGGTCGCCGGCCGGCGCCTGGGAAGCGGAACTCCACCCGCCGTACCGTGGGGGATCCCGACCGCCGGTACGATGCGCGGGGTAGGCGCTGATCAACGATCGCGGGTCGATGAAGGACGCTGTCGATGAAGAACCGACCGCAGGCCGACTACCCGGTGTGGGTGGTACCGGAGAAGTACGAGGTGCTGCCGGCCAACGCCGCGTACTACGAGGGGATCTACACGGTCACCCTGAACCACACAGTGGACGTGGTCTTCGTCCCGGACGTGAGCGCGGTGGCGCCACCGTGGGACGGGCACCACCTGCCCGACGACCTCGATCGCGTCACCAGCGCCGAACAGGCACGCATCGAGATGGTGCTGACGGCCCGCTACGCGGTCACCCCGCACCCGCGGCTGGCCGGCGAGGTGGAAGAGATCCCCGACGTCCTGCGACCGACCGGAGAGGACGGTTGGCCGGGCCCTCCTAGCCGGCCAGGCTGGGTCCGGTACGTGGCGCCGGCGGAGTTCGACCGCTACGCCGCCGAACTCCCGGCGCTGTACGAGGTCGTCCCCACCCGTTTCTCCGGCGTCACGGTCTCGGCGCTCATGGCATACGAGGTGGTCCGGTTCATCGCCGAGCAGATCGTGCCGGCGCCGTGGCTGGACCCGTACCACGCGACGATGCTGGGCCGGCACGGACCCGGCGGCCTGCGATGACCGGCTGTCAGCCAGCGACACCCAGGATGTCGCGGACCTCCCGGATCATCTGGTGGGTGAACCCCCACTCGTTGTCGTACCAGGCCATCACCTTGACCAAGGTGCCGTCCACCACCTGGGTGGAGTCCAGGTCCACGATCGCCGCGCGCGAGTCTCCGATGATGTCCGCCGAGACCAGCGGGTCGTCGGAGGCGCCGAGGATGCCGCGGTAGCGTTCGCTCGCCGCCTCCTCGCGGAAGATCTCGTTGACCTCCTCCGCGGTGGTGGACCGGGTGGCCACGAAGACGATGTCGGCGATCGAGCCCACCGGCACCGGTGCGCGGACGGCGACGCCGTCGAACCGGCTCGCCAAGCCGGGCACGGCCAGGGTGGTCGCCCGCGCCGCCCCGGTGGTGGTCGGCACCAGGTTGGCGGCGCCGGCCCGGCCGCGCCGGTACCGCCGGCTGGGGCCATCCACTATCCGCTGGCCACCGGTGTACGCGTGGATGGTGGTCATGGTCGCCCGTTCTACCCCGATCCGCCGCTGGGCCACCTCGATGACCGGGGTGATGCAGTTGGTGGTGCAGCTCGCGCAGGAGACGATCTTCGGCTGGCCGTCCGCGCGGTTGACCCCGTGCACGACCGTCGGAACCGTGTCGGACTTGGTGGGCGCGGAGAGCACCACATACGAGGCGCCGGCCTGGATGTGCTTGGTCAGGTCCTCCTCGGTGGTGAACACCCCGGTGCACTCCAGCACCAGATCCACGCCGAGCTCTCCCCACGGCAGTTTCGCCGGGTCCGCCTCCGAGAACGCTTTGATCCGGGTGCCGTCGATGACCAGCGCATCGCCGTCTACATTGACCTCCCGGTGGTAGCGGCCGTACACGGTGTCGTAGCGGAGGAGGTACGCGAGGTTGTCCACGTCGGCGATGTCGTTCACCGCGGCCACGTCCACCCCGGGTCCGTCCAGCAGGACCTTCAACGCGGCCCGGCCGATCCGCCCCATGCCATTGATCGCCACTGTCGGCATCGTCGTCACCTTTCCCCGGTCGCTGGTTCCTCGGTCGCTGGCCGGATCCCCCTCGGCACACCAGGCGTACCCGCTGGCACGGCGTACTAAC
>DATGOE010000090.1:0-31971 GCA_035306365.1 Natronosporangium sp.
TGCGGCCCGGAGGGGGCGAGCCGGCGCTTCATCGCCTCGGCCAGGTCGGCGGCGGTGAACGCCTGCGGCGCGGACGCGGCGTGCCGGGCGGCGGCGACGACCTCCTCGGCCGGCGCGGTCTTCGGCACGAACGCGCTGGCTCCGGCCTCGAGGGCGCCGAACAGCTGGTCGTCGCCGGCGTACATGGTCAGCACGACGATGCCCATCGAGGGGTGGTTCTTGCGGAGCGTGCGGGTGATGTCCAGGCCGCTGCCGTCGGGCAGCCGCAGGTCGGTGATGACCACGTCCGGGTTGAGCGCGCCGGCCAGCCGTACCGCCTCGGCGACCGTGCCCGCCTCGCCCACGACCTCGAACTGGCGGTCACGGTCGAACGCGTGCCGTAAACCCTTGCGAACCAGATCATGGTCATCGATGAGCAGAACCGTCGTGCTGCGCGGCCCGTTGGCGTTGTTGCTGGACATTCCGGTGCCTCCGTGTCAGATGCCGTGTGCACACGCTATCGCGTCGGTTCCCGGCCGAGCACGACGGCCACCGTGGTACCGTGCGGCTGGCGGGGTCTGATCTCCAATCTGCCCCGGATACGTTCCGCTCTCTCCGCCATGATCGCAAGACCGAACCGGCCGTCTTCCCGGTGGTCGGGCATCCCTTGTCCATCATCCGACACCACAATCTGCGCGGTAGGCGGATCTACCGCACAAGTCACCCACAGGTTGGTGGCACCCGCGTGCTTGCGCGCGTTGGTGATCGCCTCCTGCGCGATGCGCAGCAGCTCCGCCTCGACGGCGGCGGGCAGCCGCGCGGTCGACTCGTCCAGCGACAGGTGGACCCGCAACCCCGCCGAGGCGCCGACGGTGCGGGCGTACTCGGCGATCGCGGCCGCCAGGCCGCCGTACCGGTCCACCTCGCTGCGCAGCTCGAACAGGCTCATCCGCAGCTCGGTGATGACCCGGGTGACCTCGCCCCGCAACGCCCGCAGCTGCTTGGCGGCCTCGTCGGCCCCGTCCGGCAGCGCGGCCAGGGCGTTGTCGATCCCGTAGCCGACCATCACCAGCTCCTGCGCCACCCCGTCGTGGATCTCGCGGGCCAGGCGCTGCCGCTCCTCATTGGTCGCCAGGGACCGCACCTCGTCGAACAGCAGCGCCGCCTCCAGTCGCAGGGCGGCCGGCGCGGCCACCGCCCGGACCCGTTCCACCACGTGCGGCGGGTACGCCCCGGCGGCGTCGGTCTCGATCGCCAGCAGCCCGATCGTGCGCACCCCCGCCACCAACGGCAGGACCAGGGCCGACACGTCCCCGCCCGGGTGGGTGCGGGCCTGGGACCGGGTCGCCACCTGGGGTTGTTGGCTCGCCCAGGCGTCGGCGATGGCCGAGTCCGTGTCCAGTGCGGTCTCCCAGTCGACCCGCTCGGCACCGGCCTGGGCGACCACCACCAGGCGACCGCCGCCGCTGGCGGTCAGCACCGCACCGCGATCCATCGGGGCGTGCTGACGCGCCTCGCTGAGCAGGGTCTCGGCGATCCCGCCCGGGTCCAGAGTGGCGCCGGGCAGCTGGCGGGCGACGCTGCGCAGCTGGGTGAGCAGGCGCGTCGCCTCCGCGTACGGCTGGGGGTTGAGGCGGGAGACCATCACCTGCCGCAGCCCGCTGAGGGCCAGCGTCCCCAGCGCGGCCAGGACCAGCCACTGACAGCAGGCGACGGCGAACCCGGTCTGCATCAGGAGCCGGATCCCGTCGACCTGGGTGGTCGCGCCCAGCCAGGTCAGCAGCGCGGCCGCCACCGTCAGCAGGACCGCGGACTCGCGGGGCCGGTGCTGCACGGCGGTGTCGCTCAGCGGCAGCAGCAGGTACGGCAGCACCGCGGTCGCGGCGAAGCCGGCGCTGACCTCGCCGGCCTGGCTCGCCGCGGTGGCGGCGACGTCGGTGGCGGCCAGGGCCACCACGGTGACCTCCGCCAGCCGGCCCAGCGGCCCCAGCAACCGGTGGTGGCCGGCCCACATCGCCGGGACGCTGGCGGCCAGCAGCAGGCCCACCCACAGCAGTTCGGCCGGCGAGCGGGTGAACAGGAGCACGAACCCGGCCACGGCCGCGAGCAGCACCGCCCGCACCGCGAACGCCTGCCACAACCATGTCGACCGGAGGCTGCGGGTGGCCGGCTCACCGGCGGTAGATCGCGTCGATCTCGTCGGCGTACTCCCTCGCTACCACGTTTCGTCTGACCTTCATGGTAGGGGTGAGCTCGCCACGTGCCTCGGAGAAGTCGCGGGGGAGGATCCGTACCCGCCGCACCGACCCGGTGTGGGAGGCGATCTGGTTGGCGTGCGCGCGGGCCAAGTCCAGCTCCCGCAGGAGCTCAGGATCGTGGCGCACCTCCGCGGGGCTGGCCGGCGGCCGCCCCCGTGCGGCCAGCCACTCCGCCAGCCTGGCCGCGTCGAGGGTCACCAGCGCGGCCACGTACGGCCGGTCATCGCCGACCACCACGCTGTGGCTGACCAGCGGATGGGCGCGCAGCCGCTCCTCCAACGGCTGCGGCGCGACCGTCTCGCCGGTGGAGGTGACCAGGACCTCCTTGATCCGGCCGGTGAGGGTGAGGAAGCCGTCGCCGTCCAGCTCACCCAGGTCACCGGTGTGCAGCCAGCCGTCCGGGTCGCGCACCGCGGCGGTGGCCTCCGGGTCCCGCCAGTACCCCTGGAACACCACCTCGCCACGGACGAGGATCTCGCCGTCGTCGGCGATGCGGATGCCCACCCCGGGCAGCGGCCGGCCCACCGTCCCGATCCGGATCGCGCCCTCGGTGTTGGCGGTCACCGCCGGCGAGGTCTCGGTCAGGCCGTAACCCTCGTAGATCGTCACACCGGCGCCGCGGAAGAAGTGCGCCAGCTGCGGGTCCAGCTTGGCACCGCCGCTGACCGCGTGCCGGCACCGCCCGCCCAGCCGTGCCCGCAGTCGACGGTAGACGAGCCGGTCGGCCAGCCGCCGCCGCAGCCGCAGCGCCACGCCCGGCCCGGTCGGGGAGTCCAGCGCCCGGCTGTAGGCGACCGCGGTCGCCTCCGCCGCCCGGAAGACCGCGCCCCGTGGGCCCTCGCCGGCCTCCTCCCGCGCCCGCTGGCGCAGCTTCTCGAAGACCCGGGGGACGCCCAGCAGGAACGTGGGACGGGCCGCGCTCAGCGCGGCGGCCAGGTCGCTCGCCGGGTCCAGCGCGTACGCCAGCCGCGCACCCGCGGCCAGGCAGCCGAACTGGACCAGCCGGGCGAAGGCGTGCGCCAGCGGCAGGAACAGCACGGTGCACGAGTCCTCGGGCTGGAACAGCTGAGGCAGGTGCGCGATCGCGTTGCCGGTCTCGCTGAGCAGGTTGCGGTGGGTCAGCGCGCACCCCTTGGGCGGCCCGGTCGTGCCGGAGGTGTAGACGATGGTGGCCACGTCGTCGGCGCTGACGGCCCGGCGCCGCTCGGCCACCGCCTCCGGCCCGGCCGAGCGGGCGGCCAGGTGCCCCAGGCCGCCCCGGTTGATCTGCCACACCGGCGCCTGGCGTCCCGCCCGGGCGAAACCGGCGGCCGCCAGCGCCGCCTGCGGTCCGGTCTCCACCACGCAGCCCACCGCACCGCAGTCGGCCAGCGTCCACGCGACCTGCTCGGCGCTCGCGGTCGGGTAGATCGGCACCGTCACCGCGCCGCAGGCCAGCACCGCGTAGTCGGTCAGGGTCCACTCGTACCGGGTGCGGCTCATGAGCGCGACCCGGTCGCCGGGCCGCACACCGGCGGTGATGAACCCACCGGCCAACGCGGTCACCTCGTCCCGGAACCGGCTACGGGTCACCTCCTGCCCGGCCGGTACCCCCGGGCCGGCGAACTGCACCCGGTCCGGCGCGGCCGCGGCGGTGTCCCACACGACGTCGGCCAGGCCGGCGTCGTCGCGTACCTGCACCGTCGGCGGCACCGTGACCTCCCGCACGCCCCCCACCTACCCGCACGGCCGGCGCATATGCCGTCCGCCCCAGCTCGGGTAACCTGCCGGCATGGCCGAATCCTCCTCGCGGTCGATCCGTGTCGCGGCTCCGGCGGCCAGAGTCGCCGCGGTGATCTGCGACTTCGACCGGTACCCCGAGTGGACCGGGGCGCTACGGTCGGCCGAGGTGATCGAGGAGTACCCGGACGGTCGGGCCCGGCAGGTGCGGTTCGTGCTGGACGCGGGTCCGGTGCGGGACGAGTACGTGCTGGCGTACGAGTACGCCGCCGACCTCACCCGGATCGGGTGGCGGCTGGTCGCCCCGTCGGCCGTGCAGAAGTCCCAGGTCGGCTCGTACGAGTTGGCCGACCACGGGGACGGGACGTGTACCGTGACGTACACGCTGGAGGTGGAGCCGTCCATCCCGATGCTCGGCATGTTCCGGCGCAAGGCGGAGCGGGTCATCATGGATACGGCGCTCAAGGAGCTCAAGCGCCGGGTGGAGTCCCTGCCCGCGGACCCGGAGGGGGACGTCGATGAGCAGCATTCCGACCAGCACCCCTGACCGCACCGGCACGGCCGACGCGCGCGACCCGGCCGGGGCAGGCGGGGCGGCCGGGCGGACCGGTGTGGCCGGCGGGCGCGGTGCGCAGGAGCGGCCGGGTGCCGCCGGTGGCCGTGGTGCGCAGGAGCGGCCGGGTGCGGCCGCGCGGCAGGAGGCCGAGCGGCTGGTCGCCGCCGGCATCGCGGCGGTCTCGCTGGCCGCCGACCGCATCGGCGCACCGTCCCGGCCGCGCGGCGGTGCCGCCGCGGCCGGCTTCGACGCCCTCGGCGACCTGCTGTTCGGACCCTCCTACCGGCGCCACAGCATCGCCAACGACTCGCCCGAGTGCTGCCGGTGCCCGGTGTGCCGGGTCATCGCGGCCGCCCGGCGGCCCGACCCGGACCTCGTCGCGCGGCTGACCACCGGCGTGGGTGACGTGGTCGAGACGGCCGCGCGGATGGTGCGGCTGGTCACCGGCGGGAACACCGCCCGGTGACCGGTCCGTCGGCGCTGGCCATCGGTGTCGACATCGGCGGCACCAAGGTGGCCGCGGCCGTGGTCGACGCGGCCGGCCGGGTGCTGCGCCACGAGCAGCGGCGCACCCCGGCGGCGCGGCCGGACAGCATCCGGGACGTGGTGGTGGACCTCGTCGGCGAGCTCACCCGGTCCCACCCGGTGGCGGCGGTCGGGGTGGGCGCCGCCGGGTGGATCGACGCCGACCGGTCGGTCGTCCGGTACGCGCCCAACCTTGCCTGGCGCGACGAGCCGCTGCGGGACCTGCTGGCCGCGGCGCTGGGCCTGCCGGTGGTGGTCGAGAACGACGCGAACGCCGCCGCCTGGGCGGAGTTCCGGTTCGGCGCGGCGCGGCAGGCCGCCCACTCGATGGTGCTGCTGACCGTCGGCACCGGCATCGGCAGCGGCATCGTGGTCGGCGGCGAGCTGGTGCGCGGCGGGCACGGCATGGCCGGCGAGATCGGCCACACCCGCGCGGTGCCCGACGGGCTGCCCTGCGGGTGCGGCCGCCGGGGCTGCCTGGAGCAGTACGCCAGCGGCACCGCCCTGGTGCGCCTGGCCCGGGAGGCCGTGGCGCAGCAGCCGGAACCGTCCGGGGTGCTGATGGAGCTCGCCGGCGGCGACCCGGAGCGCATCGACGGGCCGATGGTCACCCGCGCCGCCCGGGCGGGCGACAAGGTCGCCCGGTCCGCCTTCGACGAGGTCGGCCGCTGGCTGGGGGCCGGGCTCGCCGACGTCGTGGCCGTGCTCGACCCGGAGGTGCTGGTGCTCGGCGGCGGAGTGGTGGCCGCCGGGGAGCTGCTGCTGGCGCCGGTCCGGGAGGCGTACCGGCGGTCTCTCGAACGGCGCGGCCAGTTCCCGGTGGCACCGGTGACCGCGGCCAGCCTCGGCCCGCTGGCCGGTGTCATCGGCGCCGCGGACCTGGTCCGGCGGCGGTGACGACCACCGTGACCGGGCTGCGCGTCCTGTCGTACAACATCGCCGGTCGCCGTGGCGACCGGGCCGCCCAGGCGCGGCTGGTGCGCCACCTGGCGCCGGACGTGGCGCTGGTCCAGGAGGCGCCCCGCCGGCTCGGGTGGCGGCACCGGTGCGCCGCCCTGGCCCACGCGTGGGGCATGGTGGTGGCGGTCGGTGGCATGCCCGCGATGGGCAACCTCGTCCTCACCAGCCTGCGGGTGCAGGTGGTGCGGACGTGGTGCGTCCGGTTCCCCCTCACCCCCGGTCGCCACCTGCGCGGGGCGGCGTTCGCGCACTGCCGGTTGCCGGACGGTGGCGAGCTGGTCGCCGTCGGCGCCCACCTCGCCACCGATGCGGCCGAACGGCCCGCGCAGGCCGACCGGCTGCGTGCCCTGCTCGACGAGCTGCGCCCGCCGGTCGTGCTCGGCGCCGACGTCAACGACGAGCCGGGCAGCCACGCCTGGCGGGCCCTGAGCGGGCGCCTGCGGGACCCCGCCGCCGGCCTGGCGCCGGTGGCGACGTTTCCCCGGTCCGGGCGGCGCATCGACGCGGTGTTCGTCGACGGCCGCCTCACCGTGACCGGCTACCGGGTGGTCGACACGCCGGCCGCCCGCGCCGCCAGCGACCACCTGCCGGTCGTGGCCGACCTGGAGGTCCCCGGTCTGGACAGGTCGGCGCCGGCCCGCGATGATGCCATCCGGACCAGGTAGGCATCCGGACAGGTGAACATCCGGACCGGGTAGGCGGCGGACGGAGGCGCAGGCGGTGAGCTTCGAGTACGGGGGTCCCGTCGGAGGTGCTCCGGACTGGCGCAGCGCCTACGACCGCGGCGACACCGTGTGCGTGATCGGGGCCGGCGCCAGTGGCCTGGTGGCCACCAAGAACCTGGTCGAGCACGGGTTCGGTGTGGACTGTTACGACCGCGAGACCTCCGTGGGTGGCATCTGGAACTGGCGGCACGACCGCAGCCCGGTCTACGCCACCGCCCACCTCATCTCCTCCCGCCCGGCCACCGGCTTCCCCGACTTCCCGATGCCGGACTCGTGGCCGGACTACCCCCACCACAGCCAGGTGCTGGCCTACCTGCAGCGCTACGCGGACCACTTCGACCTGCGCCGGCACATCTGGTTCGGCACCGAGGTGGTGAGGGTGCGCCCGGTCCACGGCGGACGGTGGGAGGTGACGACCCGCAGCACCGGCGGGTACACCGAGCGCACCCACAGGTACGCGGCGGTGGTGGTGGCCAACGGCCACCACTGGTACCCCCACTTGCCCGAGATCGAGGGTCTCGACGGGTACACCGGAGAGACGGTGCACGCCAGCGCGGTGAAGGACCCGACCTCGTTGCGCGGCCGGCGGGTGCTCATCGTGGGCGCCGGCAACACCGGGTGCGACCTGGCGGCCGAGGCGGCCGCCCAGCGCGCGGCCGCCTGCTGGCTGTCGACCCGCCGCGGCTACTGGTACATCCCCAAGTACGTGTTCGGACGCCCGGTCGACCAGGTCAACGAGCTGGTGCTGGCGGCCCGGCTGCCGCTGCGCGTGCGCCAGTGGCTGTTCCACCGGATCCTGCGGCTGGTCGTCGGCGACCTGCGCCGGTTCGGCCTGCCCCGCCCCGACCACCGGGTGTACGAGAGCCATCCGATCGTCAACAGTCAACTGATCTACCAGCTCGGGCACGGCCGGGTCATCCCGGTGGCCGACGTCGCCCGGTTCGGCCGCACCACGGTCGAGCTCGTCGACGGGGTCTCGCTGGAGCCCGACCTGGTCGTGTTCGCCACCGGGTACCTGCCGCGGTTCGAGTTCCTCGACCCGCACCTGCTGGCCATCGACGACGCCGGACGGCCCCACCTGCCGCTGCACATGTTCAGCCCGCGGGAGCCCACGCTGGCGGTGGCGGGTCTGCTGCAGCCGGACTCCGGCCTGTTCCCGCTGGTGCACTGGCAGACGGTGGCGATCGCGCGGTGGCTGCGCGTGGCCCTGTCCGACCCGCCCGCCGCGGCGGCGCTGCAGCCGCGGCTGGCCGCGCTGGCCGCCCGGCGCTGGCACGACGCCCGCCTGCGCGACTCCGCCCGGCACTGGTTCGAGGTGAGCCACGTGCGCTACCTGCGCGGCCTGCAACGCCTGCTGGACCTGCTGGAGCGTGCCCGGTGAGCCGGCCGCCCGGCCCGGGCCGCACGCGCCTGGTACGCCACCGCGAGGTCGCCTTCCCCGTGCCGGCGGTCCGCCGCGAGGTGCTGACCGCCGTCCCGGCCGACGCCGAGGGCCGGCCGCCGCTGCTGTTCGTCCCCGGGTTCGGCGCCGGCGCGTGGGTGTTCGCCGAGCACTGGCTGGACCACGCCGCCGGGCGGGGCTTCCCCGCGTACGCGGTGAGCCTGCGCGGGCACGGCGGCAGCGGCCGGCACCCCCGCACCACCCTGCGCGCGTACGTCCACGACGTGGTCCAGACCGCGTGCGGGCTGCCGCGCCAGGCGGTGCTGGTGGGGCACGGTGCCGGCGCGCTGGTCGTGGCGATGGCGCTGTCCCGGTACCCGGCGCGGGCGGCGGTGCTGGCCGCGCCGGTGTTCGGCGGCCCGGCGACCGCGCTGCGGGCCCTGTGGCGCCATCCGGTCGGCACCCTGCCCGCGCTGGTCGGCGGCCCGCTGCGGCTGCGCCGCGGACAGCTGTTCGGCCGCGAGCTGCCGGTGGCCGAGGCCCGCGCCTACCAGCGCCGGATGGGGCGCGCCGCCCCGCTGGCGCAGTGGCAGCTGCTGGCCCACCGGGCGCCGGAGCGCCCGGTCGGCGACCCGCCCGTGCTGGTGCTGGGTAGCCCCGACGACGCGGTGGTGTCCGGGCGGGCGCTGGGGCGCGTGGCCCGCCGGTACGGTGGCGCGCCGCTGCTGTTCCCCGGCATGGGTCACGCGCTCATGCTCGACCGGGGGTGGCGGGAGCCGCTGGACGCGGTGCTGGACTGGTTGGAGAAGGTGACCGGCTGACCGGCCGGCGCCGGACGCGTCGGACCTGCGCGCCGCTCTAGACCTGCGCGCCGTCGTCGGGTCGGCGCTCGTCGGGGTCGGTACCGGGGCGCAGCCGCAGGATCAGCGCGACCGTGCCGATCAGCAGGGCCAGGAAGCCGAGCACGATCGCGCCGCTGCGGCCGAACGGCCCACCGTCGGGCAGCAGCAGCAGCAACAGGCCGATGAGGATGGCCGCGGTGCCCACCACCGCCTGCTGGGACAGTCGGGGCAACGGCGGCGGCGGGGGAGGCACGAAGCGCTCCTCCGGGGACTCGTCGGGCAGGTCGGCGCCGAAGGTGTCCAGCGCGTCCAGCAACGACGGTTCGGTGAACGCCCGGGCGTCGGCCCTGCGGCGCCGCGCGGGCGGGGGGTCGGGCAGGGCGCCGGACACCTCCGCAGGGTCGTCCCGGTCCCCGGAGTCGTCGAGGTCCTCGGCGGCCGGCCACGGCGCCGGTCCGGGAGCGACGGTCGCATCGAAGCCGGCCACGATGCCCTCGAACGTGGCGTCGACGGTCGACGACTGCTCGGGAGGGCGGGGCGGGGGCGGTCCGGGGGGACGGCCGGCCGGCGGCCGGCGCCCCGGACGCTCGGGCCCGCCCGAGGCGGGCCGCTGGGACGACCGCGGCGCCCGTCCCTCGACCGGGCCGGTCGTGGGATCCGCCACGTCGGGCGTGCCGGCCACCGGGCCGGGGGCGGGATCGCGGGTGTCGTCCGGGCCCGGCGGGCCGGCCCGGTGGGCCGCCGCCTCCTCCTCGGCGACCAGGCGCCGCAGGTAGTCGCGGGCGACACTCAGGTGCGCCCGGTCGGCGTACAGGCGGTCGACCGGGCGGGCGGGGATCTGGGTGTCCCGGGTGACCGGGTTGACGTCCATCGAGGGCTGCAGGTAGGCGGCGATCCCCTGGGCGCCGAGCACGTCGAGCAGGTGCTCGCCCACGCGGGGGTCGAGATCACCGACCGCGGCGAAGTCCCTGGCGTCCAGACCGTTGTCGCGCCGGCCGCGGTGCCCGTCCACTGACCCGGCCTCCTCCTGATCGCCGTCCCGTTGGTCGCAATGGTGCCACGATCCGCCGCGCTCCGGCAGGTGTACCCGACCCGGGCCGGGGCCTCGGTACCCGGCCGGACCGGGGCCGCGTTGTGCGCCGCCCGGGCTGCTCCGTAGGCTTCGTACAGATCGTGGGGAAAGGGAACCGGTGCTGCTGTACTGGCTGCTGAAGTACGTCCTGCTCGGCCCCTGGCTCCGGGTCGTCTTCCGGCCGGTCGTGGAGGGGCTCGAGCACGTGCCGGACACCGGGCCGGCGATCCTCGCCAGTAACCACCTCTCCTTCTCCGACTCGATCTTCATGCCGCTGGTGGTCAAGCGGAAGGTCACGTTCGTCGCCAAGGCCGAGTACTTCACCGGCAAGGGGCTCAAGGGCTGGCTGGTGAGGATGTTCTTCACCGGCACCGGCACGATCCCCGTCGACCGCACCGGTGGCCGGGCGGCGCAGGCGGCCATCGACACGCAGCTGCGGGTCCTGCGCGAGGGCAGGTTGGCGGGGATCTATCCGGAGGGGACCCGCTCGCCGGACGGTCGGCTGTACCGCGGCAAGACCGGAGTGGCCCGGCTGGCGCTGGAGAGCGGCGCACCGGTGGTGCCGGTGGCGATGCTCAACTCCGACGAGATCCAGCCACCCGGCAAGCTGGTTCCCCGGATCAGGCGGGTCCGGATGCGGTTCGGCGCTCCGCTGGACTTCAGCCGGTACGCCGGCCTGGCCGGCGACCGGGTCGTGGAACGCGCCGTCACCGACGAGATCATGTACGCGCTCATGGAGCTGACCGGGCGCGAGTACGTCGACGTGTACGCCCAGAAGATCAAGGCGCTCGCGTCGCAGGCGACGGCGACCCCGGCCGCCTCCCCGCCCGCGGTCGACAAGGCGACCGGCTCCGACGGTGACACCCGGCGGGACGGTGCCGCCGGAGTCGACCGCACCGCGCGGCTGGACGGTGCGCCCCGGCTGGACGGTGCGCCCCGGCTGGACGGTACGGCGCGGCTGGACGGTGCGGCCCGGGCGGAGGGTCCGGCTCGCGTGGAGGGTCCGGCCCAGGCGGACGGTTCGGCGCGGGCGGAACCTCCGCGGTAGGCCCCGGCCGGCGTGGTCCGCGTCCGTGGACCGGTCCGCGACCGTGCGGCGGCGTCAGCGACTCTGCGCCGTCCGGGTAGCCAGGCTCAGCAGCCGAGGGGACCGGTTGCGGGTCACGAAGCCGTCCAGCTCCGTCCGGGCCGGCCCGGCCGCCTCGGCCAGACCGGCGTGCTCCAGCGCCTCCACAGCCAGGGCCAGCGAGAACATCCGGTCGGTCACCGAGGCCAGGTCGTCGTAGACCTGCGCGGCCGCCAGGTGCGCCCGACCGGCGCCGGCCGGGTCGCCCCCGGTGCGGCGCACGGCGGCCTCGGCCGTGTGCAGTGCCGCCCGCCCCCAGCGGGTCAGGCGCACCGCGTCGGCCAGCACCGCACGCAGCGCCTCGGCCTGCGCGCCCGCGGCGGCCATGTCGGCTCCCGGGTCCGCCGCGGCCACGGCGACCGCGTGCCCGGCGGCGCAGACCCACGCCCCGCTGGGTATCACGGCCATCGGCCCCCAGCTCGCCACGAGCTCCCCGACCAGCTTGACGGCCTCGTCCGCGCGCCCCTGCAGCGCCCGGCACAGCGACGCCATGCCCAGGGCCGTCCACAGCGGCCGGTGGAACGCGCCGTCCCGCGCCATGGCCAGCGCCGACTCCACCTCACCGTCGTCCGGCTGGGCCCGCAGCACCCGGATCAGGCCGCGCAGCCCGCGCGCCCGCACGTCCCAGCGGCCGCCCGGCAGGTCGGCGGACGCCTCGACGGCGGCGATGACCGCGTCCAGGTCACCGGTGGCGTAGGCGCGCAGCGCCGCCGCCGAGTAGCCGGCGGCCAGCCGGTGCGCGCCGGGCACCTCCGGCAGGCGTTCCTCCATCAGCGCCACGCACCGGCGCCAGTCCCCCTCCTCCAGCACCGCGTTGGCGAGGTTCTGGGTGGCGCGGGGGAGCGCGAGCAGCCGCGCCTCCAGGCACCACCGCCGCACCTGCTCCAGCTCCGCGAGCGCGTCCGGGTCGCCGGCGTCGTACCTGGCCGTGGCCACGGTGATCCGGGCGTTCGCCTGCGCCTCCGGAAGCCCCAGCCGCTGGGCGATGGCGGCTGCGGTCTCCGCCGCGGCCACCGCCGGGTCGCGCTCGTAGTCCAGCATGTGCAGCCGGCCCAGCTCGGCGTACGCGTCGACCTTCTCCGGCGTGTCGGGCAGGTGGGCGAACAGGGCGACCGCGCGCTCCAGGTTGGCCAGCGCGGTGTTGCGGTCGGCCCGCACCCACGCCGCCTGGCCCAGCAGCGTCCACGCCCGGGCGGCCTCGGCCCCGCAGCCGGCGGCCGCGAGACGCTCGGCCAGCGTCGCCAGCTGCCGCGGTCCGTCGCCGGTCAGGAAGCCGGCCTGGTCCCGGTAGAACGCGATCTCATGGTCCAGCAGCTCCAGCCGTAGCCGGTCGACGCGCGCCACCGGGCCGGCCGGGGAGTCGTCCGGCGGGTCTCCCAGCGCCAGCGCCCGGCCGGTGTGGCGGGCCGCGGTGTCCAGGGCGTGCAGGGCGTACGCGCGCCGCGCGGCGTGGTAGAGGGCGCGGCGGGCCGCCGTAGCGGTACGCGGCGGTGGCTCACCCAGCGTGCGGGCGATCTCGTAGGCGGTCCACCAGTGGTGGGCGAGCACCTCCGCCAGCTCGCCGTCCGGCGCTCCGGCCAGCTCCTCCAGCCACTCGGCGGTGCGTTCGTGCCGGGCCACCCGCTCCGCCCGGGGCAGGCGCTGGTAGCACACGTCCCGGACGAGCACGTGACGGAACCGGAACTCGCTGTCCCCTAAGACGCTGGAGTCGGGCTGCTCCGAGACGAACTCCCGCTGCTCGAGCCGGCGCAGCGCGTGCTCCACCCGCTCGGGTCGCCAGCCCAGGGCGGCGGCCACCGCACCCCGCCAGAACTGCACGCCGACCACCGCGGCCGCCTGCAGCACCGCCCGGTCCGCCGGTTCGAGCAGGTCCAGCCGGTGCGCGATGACGGTGTACACGCTGTCCGGGGTGGGCAGCCCGGACACGTCCCACGGCTCGGGCGGCCCCGACCGGGTCAGCGCGTTGCGCTCGATGAGCATGCGCACGTACTCCTGCGCGTACAGCGGGTTTCCGTCGGCGAGCTCCAGCAGCGGCTGGAGCAGGTCCGCCGCGTGGCTCGCCTGCCCGAGCAGCTGCCCGAACAGGGTGGCGATGCCCGACCTGCGCAGTGGCGGGAGGGTGATGGTCAGCGAGCCGGTGATCGTACCGGCCCAGCTGGCGTCCCGGTCGACCAGCTCCGGACGGGCCGTGGTGAGCACCAGCAGCGGCACCTCCTTCGCCGCGGCCGCCAGCAGCTCCACGAACCGCAGCATCGGCTCGTCGGCCCAGTGCAGGTCCTCGAAGACCAGGACCGTTGGCCGGCGGGCGGCGCTGGCGACCAGGAAGCGCCGCCACGCCGGCTGGACCTCCTGGAGTGGCAGGTCGGCGGCGTCGGGCAGGCCCACCAGGGCTCCCAGCGCCCGGGCGACCCGCTCGGCCTCCCCGGGAGGGCACACCCGTCGGGTGGCCTCGAACAGCCGGGCCCGCACCGACTCGGCGGGATCGGTGTCGCGGATCCCCACCTCCGCCTTGACGATCTCGGCCAGGCCGGCGTACGTGACGTCCTCCCCGAACGGCGGGCAGTGACCGACCCGCCACGCGGGCGGCGGCTCCAGGCGTCGGGCGTGGCGGTGCAGCTCACGGACCAGCCGGCTCTTGCCGATGCCCGCCTGGCCGAAGATCGTCACCAGCTGCGGGACGCCCTCGTACACCGTCCGGTTCAGGGCGTTGACCAGCAGCGACAGCTCGTGCTCCCGCTCGACCAGCGGCAGCGCGTCCGGCTCCGTCTCGGAGCGCTGCACGGCCTCCAGCGCCAGCCACACCTCGGTCGGAGTGGACCGGCCCCGCAGCACCACCGGCGGTTGCGCCCGGTAGTGGACGGTGTCCCGGGTGAGGGCCTGGGTGTGCCCGCACACCAGCACCCCGCCCGAGGGCGCCACCGCCTGCAGCCGGGCGGCGGTGTTGACCACGTCGCCGACGACGATGCCCTGCCCGCCGTCGCGGGCCGCGGCGAGGTCCACCAGCGCCTCACCGGTGGCGATGCCGATCCGGAAGCGCAGCTGCGGGTCGATCGACGCGACGCTGGCGGGAAGCGCCCGTTGCAGCTCCAGGCCGGCCCGCACGCAGCGCAGCGGGTCGGTCTCGGTGGCCACCGGGGCACCGAACAGCGCCATCACCGCGTCGCCGATGTACTTCTCGACCACCCCGCCGTACTGCCGGACCACCCGGCGGGCGGTGGCGTAGAAGGCGGTCTGCAGCCGCCGCACCAGCTCCGGGTCGGAGCGTTCGGCGTACAGGGTGGAGTCCACCAGGTCGACGAACAGGACACTGACCCGCCGCCGCTCCTCGGTGGGCAGGGTGGGCGTCAGCTGGGGTGCCTCCCGGGCGGTGCCGCAGCCGGTGCAGTAGGCGACGTCGGCGGCCAGCGTCCGGCCGCAGCCGCGGCAGACGGCGGTGAGCTCGGCGCCGCAGCCGCCACAGAACCGGTCGCCCTCGCGCGCCGTACGGCCACACCGGGGGCAGCTCACGGCGTTGAGTATGCCGCCTGGCCGAAGTGCCGCAACCCGTCGGCTAGGCGGTCCCGACCGCCGGGAGGACGTGCGCGGGTCGGTGGGGCCGGTAGCCTCGCTGGGGGCGCGCCGCCGGGGGGCGCTCAGGCACACGGGAGGGAATCGATGGTGTACGTCCGGCTCGAAGGGGACTGGACCGACCCGGAGGGCACGCTGCACCGTGCCGGTGAGACCGTCGATGTGGACGCCGGCACGCTGGCGCAGCTGCAGGCGGCCGGGCTGGTCAGCGACCCGGGCAGCGGTGCGGGGACCGCCGGCTGGGTGGGCCCCACCGGCGGTGCCGGCACCGCCGGCTGGGTCGGCCCCACCGGCGCAGACACCGACGAGTAGGTCCGCCGCCGCCCACCGGCGGCGGGCCGCCGGTGGGCGGCGGCGCGTCGGCCTCTGGTGGGCGCCGGGGGCGTGGCCGGGCCGTGGCGCGCGGTGTGGCTGGCGGCCGGGGTGACCTCAGCCCTGGTCGGGCATGCCGGCGCGGCGCCGTAGCGCGGCCAGGTCGGTGACCACGATCCGGCGGCCCTCGGTCCGTAGCCATCCGCGGGAGGCGAAGGACCCGATGGCCTGGTTGACGCTCTGGCGTGAGCCGCCGGCCATCTCCGCCAGCTGGCTCTGGTTCAACTCGATCGCCACCATCGGCGCATGGCTGCTGCCGGCCAGCCGGACCAGCGCCTTGGCCACGCGTCCCGGCAGGTCGAGGAACACGTGGTCGGCGTTCTGCTCGGTCAGCCGGCGGATCAGTGCGCCCAACGAGCGCATCACCGCGTCCAGGATGACCGGATTGGAGTGGACCAGCTCCAGGAACGCGGCACGGGACAGGGCGAGCGTGGCGCAGTCCTCGAGGGCCTCGGCCGACGCCGACCGTGGGGAGCCGTCCAGCAGCGACACCTCGCCGAACACGTCCGGCGGCCGGACCACCGACAGCAGGGCCCGCTCACCGGTCGGCGAGACCCGGTAGACCGCCACCGACCCGCGCTTGAGCACGATCAGGGAGTCCCCGGGGTCGCGCTCGGTGAACAGCACCTGGCCCTTGCGGTAGGTACGCGGCACGGCCGCGGCGATGACACGCTGCCTGACCTCGGGCGTCAGTCCCGCGAACATCTCCACGCCGGTCAGGGCGTCGTCGGCCTCGGCCGGCAGACGTGCCTCCACCTCGACCTCCCGCTTCGTCGGCGCTCAGGCTAGTCGACCGCCAGGCTAACTCGTACCTGCAGCTTCTCCGTCACCCGCGGTGGTGGTTCCGGCCCGCCGACCCGCTGCGGTCGCCCGTACCGCCCGCGGGACCGTACCCGGCGCGCCCCGGGCGGTGATCCGGGATGATGGTCCCGATGGTCTACCGGTACTTCTACGACTGCGAGTTCATCGAGGACGGCCGCGTGATCGACCTGGTGTCGATCGGCATGGTGGATGAGCACGGCCGGGAGTTCTACGCCGTCTCCACCGAGTTCGACCCGAGCCGGGCCGTGCCGTGGGTGCGCCGCAACGTCCTGGACAAGCTGCCCTCCCCCCGGGACCCGGCCTGGCGGAGCCGGGCCCAGATCAGGGACGACCTGTGGGAGTTCATGATCGGACCGCTGCGGGACCGCCCCGGTGAGACGATCGAGCTGTGGGCGTGGTTCGCCGCGTACGACCACGTGGCGCTCGCCCAGCTGTGGGGCGCGATGCCGCAGCTGCCGCCGGAGATCCCCCGGTTCACCAAGGAGCTGCGGCAGCTGTGGGACGACGCGGGCCAGCCCGCCCTGCCGGAGCCCGCCGGAGGGCGGCACGACGCGCTCGTGGACGCGCGGCACAACCTGGCGCGCTGGCGGACCATGACGGGCGCGCGGGGTCCCGCCCGCTAGGGTGGAGAGTTGGGGTGACCACCGCGCGGCGGGCAACGGTGCCGCGCGTCGCGTGGGATCGGGGGTCGCCCAGTCGACCCGGAGGGATGCGATCATGCGAATCGGTGTGCTCACCGGCGGTGGCGACTGCCCGGGCCTCAACGCGGTCATCCGGGCCATCGTGCGCAAGGGCGTCGGCGCCCACGGCTACGAGTTCGTCGGCTACCGCGACGGCTGGCGCGGACCGCTGGAGAACCTGACCCGGCCCCTGGACGTGGCCGCGGTCCGGGGCATCCTCCCGCGAGGCGGGACCATCCTCGGCTCGTCCCGCACCAACCCGTTCAAGATCGAGAACGGGGTGCAGCGGATCGTCGACAACCTGTCCGCGCACGGCATCGACGCGCTGATAGCGATCGGTGGCGAGGACACCCTCGGGGTGGCGGCCAAGCTGCACGAGCAGGGTGTACGGGTCGTGGGCGTACCCAAGACGATCGACAACGACCTGAGCGCCACGGACTACACCTTCGGCTTCGACACCGCAGTCAACATCGCGATGGAGGCCATCGACCGGCTGCACACCACCGCCGAGAGCCACCACCGCACCCTGGTGGTGGAGGTCATGGGCCGGCACGCCGGCTGGATCGCCCTGCACGCGGGGATGGCCGGCGGCGCCAACGTCATCCTGCTGCCGGAGCGGCACTTCGACATCGAGCAGGTGGCCGCGTACGTGGAGAAGCGGTTCCAGACCCAGTACGCCCCGATCGTCGTGGTCGCCGAGGGGGCCACGCCGCTGGAGGGCCAGATGGTGGTCCAGAAGGAGGAGCGGGACGCCTTCGGCCACGTGCGGCTCGGAGGGATCGGGCAGTGGGTCGCCGACGAGCTGGAGAAGCGGACCGGCAACGAGGCCCGCACGGTCGTCCTCGGGCACATCCAGCGCGGCGGGACGCCCAGCGCCTTCGACCGGGTGCTGGCGACCCGGTTCGGCCTGCACGCGGTCAACGCCGTGCACGACGGTGCGTGGGGCATGATGGTGGCGCTGCGCGGCACCGACATCGTTCGGGTGCCGTTGAGCGAGGCGACCGCCGAAATCAAGACGGTGCCGCTGGACCGTTACCGGGAGGCGGAGGTCTTCTTCGGCTGACGCGCGGCGGCCGACCGCGCGCCCGGAAGGAGGGTGATGGCAGGGGTACACACGGTCGCGGTCATCGGGGCCGGCAAGATCGGGGAGCTCCTCCTCGCCGGTCTGCTGCGGGCCGGGTGGCCGGCCGACCGGCTGCTGGCCACGGTGCGCCGGCAGGAGCGGGCGGCCGAGCTGGCGCAGCGGTACGGCATCGAGGTGATCGACAACCGGAGCGCGGTGCAGCGGGCCGAGGTGATCGCGATCACCGTCAAGCCGCAGGACGCGGCGGCGCTCATGGCCGAGATCGGTCCGGCCGTGCCGGCCGGCAAGCTGGTCGTCACCCTGTGCGCCGGGCTGCCCAGCGAGTTCTTCAGCTCCCGGCTGCCGGAGGGCACCCCGGTGGTGCGGGTGATGACCAACACCCCGGCCCTGGTCGACGAGGCGATGACCGCGATCTCCGCCGGCCGGTACGCCACCGCCGAGCACCTGGCGCTGGCGGAGGAGCTGTTCTCCCCGCTGGGGCGCACCATCCGCGTCCCGGAGTCGCAGCAGGACGCGGTCACCGCTCTGTCCGGCTCCGGTCCGGCGTACTTCTACTACCTGGTGGAGGCGATGACCGACGCGGGCATCATGCTGGGGCTGCCGCGGCAGGTCGCCCACGACCTCATCGTCCAGTCGGCCATCGGCTCGGCGGTCATGCTCCGCGACTCCGGCGAGCACCCGGTGACGCTGCGCGAGGCGGTCACCTCGCCCGCGGGGACCACCATCGCGGCGATCCGGGAGCTGGAGCGGCACGCGGTGCGGGCCGCGCTGATCGCGGCCCTGGAGGCGGCGCGCGACCGGGCGCGCGAGATCGCCGCCCAGCACCAGCCGTGAGGCGGCCGTGACCGCGTCACCCACGGCCGGCACGCCGGTCACCCTGGAACGGGCGCGGGCCTCGCTGGCGGTGCTGCGACCGCGGATCGAGCGGTTCGTCCGCCAGCGCGCGGACCTGGCCGAGCTGCGCGCGGACCTGGCGGCGGGCTCCGCCAGCCCGCTGGGCGGGCTGGCGGAGCTGAAGGCCCTGGAGGCACACCTGCACGCGGAGCTGGAGGGGTTCGCCGCCGCCGGCGCCCAGGTCAAGAGCGCCGCACCGCTGCTGCTGGACTGGCCGGGGGAGCGGGACGGCACGCCGGTGCTGTGGTGCTGGCTGGAGGGCGAACCCGACGTCGCGTGGTACCACCGGCTCGACTGCGGCTTCCCGGGGCGGCGTCCGGCCTGACCGGCCGTCCGCTGCGGCTCTGGTACGGCCGCGGGAGCCGGCGCGTCACGACCCTTCCCCCGCCGGGGGCAGGCAGGTGCACCCGCACGCTCTGTTGCCGTCCTGGGCAGCGAGCACCGTGCAGGAGGGTGCCTGGGCGGGCGTGCAGGGCCTGCCCGAGCTTGCGCCAGTCGCCCGGGTCCGCCCCGGCGATCTGCGCGTCCGTCAGCATCTCCACGCCGGGACCGTAGCCCGGTTCCGGACGATTCGCGTCCGCTGCCCCGCTCGGGTCGGTCCGGATCGGCTGTCGCGCCCGCTCGGGCCGGGCCGCCCCTCGGCCGCGCCGCGGTCAGCGGGGGAGGATCTTCTCCAGCGCCTCGATGAGCTCCGGAGCCTGCGGCTCCACCCGCGGGTGGAACCGGGCGGCCACCGTACCGTCCGGCGCGACCAGGAACTTCTCGAAGTTCCAGCGGATGTCGCCGGCGTGCCCCTCGGCGTCGGGGGTGTCGACGAGCTCCGCGTACAGCGGGTGCCGGCCCTCCCCGTTGACGTCGACCTTCTCGGTCAGGGGGAAGGTGACACCGTACGTGGTCTCGCAGAACGTCGCGATCTCCTCCGGGGTGCCGGGCTCCTGGGAGCCGAACTGGTTGCACGGCACACCCAGCACCACCAGCCCGCGGTCGCGGTAGGTGTCGGCCAGCTGCTGCAGGCCCGCGTACTGCGGGGTCAGGCCGCACTGCGACGCCACGTTCACCACCAGCATCGCCTTGCCGCGGTACTGCGCCAGGTTGGCCGGCCCGCCGGTCAGCGCGCCGATGGCCACGTCGAACACGGTCATGACGGCCAGCGTAACGTACGGCCGGCGCACCGCCCGGCCGCGCGAGGCCCGGCCGGGCCTCGCGCGGCCGCACCTTCGCAGGCCGACCGCAGCGGCCGCGCCGTCGCCGCCGTGACGGCACGCGCGGCCGTACCCCCGGCCGTCCGCGCCCCGCGCGGGGCCTCCCGCGACAGCCGTACCGTCACGCGCGGCCGTACGTGACGGCGTGCATCGGCGTCAGGCTGACCGATCCGATCCCGTGAAAGCCGTGGCGGGCCAGCAGGTCGTCGTAGACCCGCCGGGGCAGCAACTGGTCGTCGATCTGCGCCTCGAAGAACTGGATCCCGGACATGACCCGCCCGGGTACGCTGCGCAGCCCGTCGTCGTCGTCCGGGAACGGGAAGTCGGAGATGACGAACCAGCCGCCGGGCTCCAGCGCCGCGCGGACCTGTCGCGCGACCTGGTCGATGTCGCGGCACTCGTGCATCGAGATGTTGTTGATCACGACCGTGAAGGGCCGGTCGAACGTCATCTTCTCCATCGGGCTGTGGACCAGCCGGACCCGGTCGCCCAGGCCGGCGGTGCGCAGGTTCTCCTCCGCGACCTCCAGGGAGAACTCGTCCCCGTCCACACCGACCAGCTCGCAGTCCGGGTACGCCTGGGCCAGCAGGACCAGGCCCATGCCGGCACCGCAGGCGGTGTCCAGCACCCGGCACCCGGCGGCGAGCCGCTCGGCCAGCCCCGGCACCTGCTCCAGCCCGCCGGGCACCAGCCGCCGGTAGAAGGGTCGGCCGACGCGGCTGACCGCCCGGATGAAGCGCGGGCCGCACCCGTCCCACCACAGTCGCTGCCCGGTGGCCAGGTGCTGCTCGAACCGGGTGAACATCTCCGGCTGCTCCATCGCCTCGAACACGCCCCCGGCGTAGGCGGGGGCGGAGAGGTCCAGCAGCAGTGTCGCCATGTGCGGCGCCAGCCGGTACGCCCCGCCGGAGCGGTCGCAGATCCCCGCGCCGAACGCCGCCCGGCACCAGGTGGCCACGTAGAACCGGTCCAGGCCCAGCCGGTCGGCCAGCTCGTCGGGGCTCAGGCCGTCCTCGCCGGCCTCGGCCAGCGCCTCGACCAGGCCGGCCCGTACCCCCATCGCCACCGTGCGGTGCGCCACGTACCCGGCCGCGTGGCTGAGCAGCAGGTTCACCTGCTGGCCGATCTCCGGTACCCCGTGCGCGGTCGTGCCCATCGCGTCCCTCCTCGCTCACCGGCCGCCTATGACGGCACGGGCCGAGGGTCGCGTGGGCCGCAGCGCTGCGGCCAGTTCGGGATCTGTACCACGCCGGTACAGGATCTGTACTGGCGCTAGGGGGCGGCGGCGCCTACCGTGCGCGCATGGGAACGTACGGCCAGTTCTGCCCGGTCGCCAAGGCGCTGGAGCTGCTCGACGAGCGGTGGACCGTGCTGATCATCCGGGAGCTGCTCAGCGGCAGCCGCCACTTCAACGAGATCCGTCGGGGCGTGCCGAAGATGTCACCGGCGCTGCTGACGACCCGCCTGCAACGGCTGGCCCGGGCCGGAGTGGTGGACCGGGTGGTCGACGGCAGCCGGGTCGTGTACCGGCTCACGCCCGCCGGCGAGGACCTGCGCCGGGTGGTCGAGGAGATCGGGTACTGGGGCGTGCGGTGGATGCCGGAGATCGGGGACGAGGACCTCGACCCGCACCTGCTGATGTGGGACATGCGCCGGCGGGTGGACCTGTCGGCGGTACCGGAGGGCCGCACCACGATCCACTTCCGCTTCCGGAACGTGCCGGCGGGCAGCCGGCGGTGGTGGCTGGTCCTCACCCCCGGCGGCACCGACCTGTGCGACTCCGACCCGGGTTTCCCGGTCGCGGTCACGATCGAGGCGGACCTGCGGTGCCTGACGGAGGTGTGGCGGGGCGACCGCGGCTGGCGGGACGCGATCCGGTCCGGCGGGGTCGCCATCGACGGGCCGACGTCGCTGCGCCGGGCGGTGCCGCGGTGGTTCGAGCGGTCGATCTTCGCGGACACACCGCGGCCGCCGGACCGACGCACCGCCGGCGACCGTGACCAACCTCGCCCGGTGGCTGCCGGTGGCCGGTCCGGGGTCCGGCCGTAGGCTATGAGCATGGCTCGCCCGTGGCACCAGTTCTCCCACCCCGGCATCGACGCGCCCGAGTTCGCCGTCGCCCGTCCGGCGACCGACCCGGCCGAGGCGAAGGCGCTCGGGCTGGACAACTGGCGGGACCTGCCGAGGGCACAGACACCCCCGTGGCCGGACCTGGACGCGGTCGCCGACGTGTGCCGCCTGCTGGAGACCGTGCCCTCGATCGTGGCGCCGTACGAGGTCGACCAGCTGCGCGAGCGGCTGGCGGAGGTCTGCGAAGGGCGGGCGTTCCTGCTGCAGGGCGGCGACTGCGCCGAGACGTTCGTCCACAACACCGAGGACCACCTGCTGGCCAACGCCCGCACCCTGCTGCAGATGGCGGTCGTGCTCACCTACGGTGCCTCCCTGCCCGTGGTCAAGGTGGCCCGGGTCGCCGGACAGTACACCAAGCCCCGGTCGAACGAGATCGACGCCAACGGGCTGCCGGTCTACCGCGGTGACATGATCAACTCACTGGAGCCGACGCCGGAGGCGCGCGTACCCGACCCGCAGCGGATGATCCGCGCGTACGCCAACGCCTCCAGCGCCATGAACATGCTGCGGGCCTACCTCGGCGGCGGCATGGCCGACCTGCACGCGGTGCACGACTGGAACAAGGGGTTCGTGCGCGAGTCGCCGGCCGGCGAGCGGTACGAGGCGATCGCCCGGGAGATCGACCGCGCGCTGGCGTTCATCGAGGCGTGCGGGCTGACCGACGACTCGGCGCTGCGGACGGTCACCCTCTACTGCTCCCACGAGGCGCTGGCCCTGGAGTACGACCGGGCGCTGACCCGCATCGCCAACGGGCGCGCGTACGGGCTGTCGGGGCACTTCCTGTGGATCGGCGAGCGCACCCGGCAGATCGACGGCGCGCACGTCGACTTCGTGTCCCGGCTGGCCAACCCGGTGGGGGTCAAGCTCGGGCCGACCGCCACCCCCGAGCAGGCGGTGGAGCTGTGCGAGCGGCTCAACCCCGACAACGTGCCCGGGCGGCTGACTCTCATCAGCCGGATGGGCAACCAGAAGGTGCGCGACGTGCTGCCGCCGATCATCGAACGCGTGACCGCGGCCGGCCACAAGGTCGTGTGGCAGTGCGACCCCATGCACGGCAACACGTTCGAGTCCAACGGGTACAAGACCCGGCACTTCGACCGGATCGTCGACGAGGTGCTCGGGTTCTTCGAGGTCCACCGGGAGCTGGGCACCCACCCGGGCGGCCTGCACGTGGAGCTGACCGGAGAGCCGGTCACCGAGTGCCTCGGCGGCGCACAGTCCATCGAGGACACCGACCTGCCGCAGAAGTACGAGACCGCCTGCGACCCGCGGCTGAACACCCAGCAGTCGCTGGAGCTGGCGTTCCTCGTGGCCGAGATGCTCCGCGGCTGACCCGGGCCACGCCACACCTCTGACCCGGACCGCTCCAGACCTCTGACCCGGGTCTAAATGGGATTGAGACGCCTCCGCCGGCCGCGTACCCTGTCCTGCGGCGTCGGCGCACCGCGGCGCACCGGCATCGCCGGCGGCGTTCCGTTGCCGTCGCCCCACGTGGCACGGGACTGTTCATCCCTCTGGTTCGAATCCAGGCCCGTGGGACGCCCCGGTGTCCGGCCGTGGTCGGCACCGGCCGCCCGGCCCTGCGGGCTCACCTGCGGTGGACGCCCCCGCCGGTCGGCCGGGGACACCGGGGCGGACCACGCGGTCCAGGGAGGTGCGATGGCGACGATCACGGTCCGCGAGTACGAGCGCGCGGTGCGGTTGGTCGACGGTCGGGTACGCGACGTGCTCGGGCCGGGACGGCACCGGTACCGGCGCCGGCGCACCGAGCTGTACGTGGTGGACGTGCGGCCGCAGCTGCTGACCGTGGCCGGCCAGGAGATGCTCACCTCCGACGGGATCACCGTCCGCCTCACCGCGGTGGTGTGCACCGCGGTCACCGACCCGCGGCTGCACCTGACCGCCAGCCAGGACGCCCAGGCCGAGCTGTACGTGGCGGTCCAGCAGGCGCTGCGCACCGCCGTGGCCGGGCTGACCCTGGACGCGCTGCTGAACACCCGCACCACCCTGGGGGCGGAGCTGCTGGACGAGGTCCGGGCGGTCGCCCAGCGGGTCGGCCGGTCCGTGGCGGAGGTGGCGGTCCGGGACGTGATGCTGCCCGGCGACCTGCGCCGCGCGTACGCGGAGACGGCCCTGGCGCGCGAGCGGGGCCGGGCCGAGCTGGAGCGGGCCCGGGTCGAGGCGGCCACCCTGCGGTCGCTGGCCAACACCGCCCGCCTGCTGGAGGAGCACCCGGTGCTGCTGCAGCTGCGGACCGTGCAGGTGGCCGAGCAGCCGGGTACGCAGGTGCGGCTTACGATGTCCGGGTGACCGGCCCGGTGGATCTGCGCAGCGACACGGTGACCCGCCCGACCGCGGCGATGCGGCGGGCCATGGCCGAGGCCGAGGTCGGTGACGACGTCTACGGCGAGGATCCGACGGTCAACGCGCTGGAGGCGGAGGTCGCCGAGCTGTTCGGGCACGAGGCGGCACTGTTCACGCCCACCGGCTCGATGGCCAACCAGATCGCCGTGCAGCTGCTGGTGCCACCGGGTGAGGAGCTGCTGTGCGACGCGGACGCGCACGTCGTCACGTACGAGATCGGCGCGGCCGCGGCCCACGGCGGCGTGTCCACCCGCACCTGGCCGCCCGCCGGCGGCGACATCGACGTCGACGCGGTGGCCGCCATGATCCGCCCGGAGGGGTTCTTCGCCGTGCCCACCCGCGCGGTCGCGATCGAACAGACCCACAACCGCGCCGGCGGCGCGGTCATCCCGCTGGCGACGATGCGGCGGCTGCGGGAGGTCACCGACGCCGCCGGGGTGGCGCTGCACTGCGACGGCGCCCGGATCTGGCACGCGCACGTGGCCGACGGCGTGCCGCTGGCCGAGTACGGGCGGCTGTGCGACACGCTGTCGGTGTGCCTGTCCAAGGGGATGGGTGCACCGGTCGGGTCGCTGGTGGTCTCCACGGCGGAGCGGATCGAGCGGGCGCGGTGGATCCGCAAGCGGATGGGCGGTGGGATGCGCCAGGTGGGCATCCTGGCCGCCGGCTGCCGGTACGCGCTGCGACACCACCTGGCGCGGCTGGCCGACGACCACGCCCGGGCGGCCCGGCTGGCGGCCGCGCTCGCGCCGTACGGCGTGGTGGACGCCGACCGGGTCCGCACCAACATCGTGCCGCTGGACCTCACCAAGGCGCCGGTGGACGCGCCGGCGCTGGCGGCGGCGGCGCGCGCGCAGGGGGTGCTCGTCTCCGTGATGGGACCGCGGCTGGCGCGGCTGGTGACCCACCTCGACGTCGACGACGCCGGGATCGACCGCGCGATCGAGGTGCTGTCGGGCATCCTGGAAGGGTGACAATGAGCGACCTCGACCACCCGACCGACCCGCCGGGGGAGTGGCAACGCGAGCACCTCCAGCGGTACGTGGCCACCGGCGGACGCGACGGTCACCTCTGGAATGGCGCGACCACGCTGCTGCTGACCACCCGGGGACGCCGTACCGGTAAGGCCCGGCGCACGCCCCTGATCTACGGGCGGGACGGTGACAGGTACCTGGTCGTCGCCTCCAAGGGCGGCAGCCCCCACCACCCCGAGTGGTACCTCAACCTGGCCGCGGACCCGCGCGTGCGGGTGCAGGTGGGCGACGAGGTCTTCGACGCGGTCGCCCGCACCGCCACGCCGGAGGAGAAGGCGCGACTGTGGCCGGTGATGACCGCACAGTGGCCGGCGTACGACGACTACCAGGCGAAGACCGACCGGGACATCCCGCTGGTCATCCTCACCCGGGCCTGACCGCACCCGCACCCGCCCCCGCCCTGCCGCTCCCGCCCCGTCCCGCCCGGTCCCGCCCGGTCCCGCCGATCTTGGAGTCTCGGTGGCGGATATATCCGACGGTACGCATATGTCACCCACCGGAACTCCAAGATCGGCGGAGCTCGGGGGGAGGGGCGGGGCGCGTGTAGCGCAGCCAGCGGAACCGCACCCCGGTGACGGAGGTCTGCCACTCGCCCCGCGCGGTCAGCGTCCAGCCGGTCAGCGGCGGGGCGTACGTGTCGCCGGGGACGTCGATGTCCACCTCGGTCACCTCGGCCACGGACGCCAGCTCGCGGGCGCCCGCGGCGTAGACCTCCGCCCCGCCGATGAGCCACACCTCCCGGTCGGTGGCCGCCGCCCGGCGGACGGCCTCGGCCAGTGACCCGACCACCTCGGCGCCCGGCGCCTCGTATCCCGGCCGGCGGGACAGGACGAGGTTGCGCCGTCCCGGCAGCGGCCGGTACCGCGCCGGCAGCGACTCCCAGGTCCGCCTGCCCATCACCACCGGATGACCGTCGGTCACCTCGCGGAAGTGCGCCAGGTCCTCGGGGATCCGCCAGGGCAGCCGGCCCTCCCGCCCGATGACGCCCGAGCGCGACTGCGCCCAGATCATGCCGATGGTGGCGGGAGTGGACCGCTCGGCCGCGAGCGGTGCGCCCGGGCCCGCGGCGCCAGCCGCAGCCGGGCCGGTCCCCGCCGTCACACCGCCACCGGTGCCCGGATCGCCGGGTGGTGCCGGTAGTCGACCACCTCGACGTCCTCGTACCGGTAGTCGAAGATGGACGGCCGCGGCGCCAGCCGCAGCCGGGGGAACGGGTACGGCTGGCGGGACAGCTGCTCGCGGACCTGCGCCACGTGGTTGTCGTAGATGTGGCAGTCGCCGCCGGTCCAGATCAGCTCGCCGGGCTCGTAGCCGGTCTGCGCGGCCACCATGTGGGTGAGCAGGGCGTAGCTGGCCAGGTTGAACGGCACCCCCAGGAACAGGTCGGCGCTGCGCTGGTAGACCTGGCAGCTGAGCCGACCGGCCGCCACATGGAACTGGAACAGCAGGTGGCACGGTGGCAGCGCCATCCGGTCGAGGTCCGCGACGTTCCAGGCCGAGACGATGTGCCGGCGCGAGTCCGGGTCGCGCCGCAGCCCGTCGATGAGCCGGGCGATCTGGTCGATGTGCCCGCCGTCCGGGGTGGGCCAGGACCGCCACTGGACCCCGTAGATCGGACCCAGCTCGCCGTCGGGACCGGCCCACTCGTCCCAGATGGTCACCCCGTGCTCCTGCAGCCACCGCACGTTGGAGTCGCCGCGCAGGAACCACAGCAGCTCGTAGATCACCGACTTCAGGTGCACCTTCTTGGTGGTGATCACCGGGAACCCGTCGGCCAGGTCGTAGCGCATCTGGTGGCCGAAGATGCTGCGGGTGCCGGTCCCGGTGCGGTCGGCCTTGGGGGTGCCGTGCTCCAGGACCAGGCGCAGCAGGTCCTCGTAGGCGGTGTTGATACCCACGCGGGCCAGCCTAGGCCGAGACCGCCAGGGGGCGACAGCGACGGGCCCGCTGTGGGACCCCGCTGTGGGACGCTGCCACCACACGGGCGCACAGGGAGCGGTCATGTCGGGTCGAGCGGTCCTGCTGGCCGCCGGAGAAGGGGTGGCGGCCCTCGCGATCGGCACGGTGGCCGGCGGGATGCTGTTCGGGAACGTGCTGGGGCTGTTCGGCGGTGTGCTCGACCGGCACCCGTCGTACGCCATGGCGGTGGCGGCCGGGGCGGTGGCCGCCGCGGCGGCCGGGCTGGTGGCCGGTGCCGTGCTGGTGCCCGTCGACGTGCTCATCCCGGCCGCCCTCTACGACCTGCACGAGGTGATGATCGGCGCCTGTGCCGGGCTGGCCCTGGGCGGGGCGCTGCTCGCGGCGGCGGCCGCGCCCGCGGCCGGCCGGGTCGCCATCGTGGCCGGCCTCGCCACCGGTCTGCCCACCTTTCAGGGGTTGCTCGCCGTGACGGAGATGCTCACGCCCGTCGGGAGTGTGGTTGCTCGCCGTCGCCGTGGCCGCGGTGGCCGCCGGGGTGGTGCTGGGCGGCCGCGCCGACCGGTGGGCGCCGTGGGGACGCCCTCGGGCTGCTGGCGGCGGCGGCGACGCTGTGGCTGCGCACCGGCGGACCGCCCACGACCGGCCACCACGTCGTGCTGGCGGCGGGGCTCGGCGTCGCGCTCGGTGCCGGCCTGAGCAGGGTCGTGTCCCGGCCGGGGACCGGCCGGGCCCCGCCCGGGTCGCCGGGGTCGCGGCGGTGGGTGTCGCGGCGGCGCTGCTGGTCACCAACCCTCTGGCCCCGGTGCCGGAGTGGCTGGTGACGGTGGACCGGATTCCGCAACCGTCGGCGGTGGTGACTCCGGCCCTGGTCGCGCTCGGTGCGGTCGTCACCGCCGTCGGATGGGCGGTCGCCGCCCGCCGGTCCCGGGAGGTGGTCACACCCTCGGGCACTCCCACGGTGACGCACGCGCCTCCGGGGCGACCCGGGTAGACGAGGGTGAGGGGGCTACGGGTCAAGGGGTCGGACGCCCGCGTTGACACGGCCCGCGGGCGGACCCGGCGGGGCGTCCTCAGCCCGGGGACGTCCCGCGCAGGCGCTTGAGGGCGGCGATGTCGGCGGCGTGACCGGCGTGGCCCTCGGTCGGGGTCTCCACGATCACCGGGACGCCGGCGGTGGCCGGGTGGGTCATCAGCTCCGCGAAGGCGCCCTCGCCGATCAACCCCTTGCCGACGTTCTCGTGCCGGTCGCGCGTGGACCCGCACAGGTCCTTGGAGTCGTTGGCGTGCACCAGCAGCAGGCGGTCGTCGCCGCAGGCCGCCGACAGCGCCTCCAGGGTGGCGGCCATCCCGCCGGGCGCGGCGAGGTCGTGGCCGGCCGCCCAGGCGTGGCAGGTGTCGAAGCACACTCCCAGCCACGGGTGGCGGTCCACCGCGTCCAGGTACGCGCCCAGCTGCTCCACCCGGGCGGCCAGCGACCGGCCCCCGCCCGCGCTGGGCTCCACCAGCAGCTTCGGCCATCCGTTGGCGGCGGCCTCGTCCAGCAACGGCAGCAGGCTGGCACCCACCTGCCGCAGCGCCGCCGCGGTGTGCTCCGCCGACACCGCGCTGCCGGCGTGGAAGACCACACCTGCCGCGCCGATCGCCGCGCCCCGGCGCAGCGAGTGCGCGAGCGTGGCCACCGACCGTTCCACCGTCGCCGCCGTGGGGGAGCCGAGGTTGACCAGCAGCGTCGCGTGGACGAACGCGGGGATGCCCCGCTGCGCGCAGCCGGCCGCGAACCGCTCGTCCTGCGCCGGGTCGCCGGGTGACAGCGTCCACCCGCGCGGGTTGCCCACGAACACCTGCACCGCCTCGGCGCCGGCGGCGTCGACGTACGGCAGCGCGGCGGTGGCCAGGCCGCCGGCGGTGGGGGCGTGGGCGCCGACCGGCCGCATCATCGGCAGAACAGCGTGACGCGGCCACCGCGAGGTATGCCGGTGCCGTCCCCGGGCGGGTCCTGACGCCGTACGGTGCCGCTGTCAGCGGGGACCGCGACGACCTCGAAACCCTGGTCCTCCAGCAGCCGGATCGCCGCCTCGCACGGCTGGTTCACCACGTTCGGTACCGGGATCGTCGGCGGGCCGGAGCTGACCTCCAGGGTGACCGTGTCCCCCGGCTCGGCACCTGAGCCCGGGGCCGGGTCCTGGTTGACCACCTCACCGGCCGGACGGGTGCTCTCCACGTCCACCGTCGTCGCCTGCAGGCCTGCCTGCTGCAGCTGCAGGGTGGCCAGGTGGACGTGGACCCCGATGACGCTGGGCACCGAGATCGGCGCCCGGCCACGGCTGAGCGTCACCGTGACCTCCTCGCCGGGCCGGATCTCCGTGCCCGGGGCCGGGTCCACCGCGAGCACGCGGCCCTCCGGGACGGTGTCGCTGTAGCCGGGCTCCCCCTCCCGCCACACCAGGCCGGCCTCCTCGACCTGGTTGCGGGCCACCTCCGCGGTGGCACCCACGATGTCCGGCACCACCAGGTTCTCCGGGCCCAGCGACAGGGTGAGGGTCACCGTGCCGCCCCGGACCACCCGCTCGTCCCCGGCCGGATCCTGCGCGAGCACGTGCCCGGCCGGGATCTCGTCGCTGTAGGCGGGGTCGGCGTACGCCACCGCCAGGCCCAGCCGCTGCAGGTGCGCGACCGCCGCCTGCTCGCTGAGCCCCACCAGGTCCGGTGTGGCCTGGTACCGACCGAAGGTGAGCCACCACCCGCCGCCGAGCAGCACCAGGGGGAGCACCACCGCCACGACGGTCACCAGCAGGCGGCGGTACGGCGGCCGGCCGGGGCTCCGCGTACGGCGGGACGCGGGCGTGCGGTGCGACCGGGGACGGTCGGTGGGGAGGCGGGCCCACGACGGACGCTCGCTGTCGGCGACCGGCCGCAGCACCATGGTCCGGTCCGCGTCCCCGTCGGTGGCCGCGACGGCCACCCGGTCCCGGACGGCCCGCACCTCGGCGAGCAGGGCGCCGGCGTCGGTCGGGCGGGCCGACGGATCCCGCCGGGTGGCCCTTGCCACCAGGTCGTCCAGCACGCGGGGCACCCCGGGGGCGTGCCGGGACGGGGGCGGTACGTCGTGCTCGACGTGCCGCCACGCCACCTCCGCCGGGGTCGCCGCGCGGTGCGGGACCTGACCGGTGAGCATCTCGAACAGCACGATCCCGGCGGAGTAGACGTCGCTGCGGGCGTCCGACCTGCCCTCGGTGACCAGCTCCGGGGCCACGTACGCGGCGGTGGCGGTCCCGCCCCTGGCGCCACCGGGCGCCTCGGGTCGCAGGAGGCTGAAGTCGCCGATCTTCACCACGCTGTCGACCAGGTCGGCGGTGCCGCCGCTGGGCGACTCGATGACGAAGATCCGCTCCGGGGTGAGGTCGCCGTGGGTGATCCCGGCCCGGTGGGCGGCGGCCAGACCGGCCAGGATCTGCTCCAGCACGGCTACCGCCTCCACCGGCGTGAGCCGTTGTCGCAGCCCCAGCAGCTCGCGCAGGGTGCGTGCCCGGACGTGTTCGGTGACCAGGTAGCGCATGCCGTCGTGCTCGCCCTCGTCGTAGACGGCCACCACGTTCGGGTGCACGAGCCGGGCGGCGGCGACCGTCGGCCGGTCACCGGTGGGCGAGGCCGCGACGTGCAGCATCACCGCCCGCCCGAGCCGCTCGTCGGTGGCGGCGTAGACGACCGCCGGGCTCCACCGGGCCAGCCGGGCGCGGACGCGGTAGCGTCCGTTCACCAGCGCCCCCTGCAGCGGGTCGGCGACCTGCGTGTCCATGTCCGGTGGCAGTCTACGTGCCGGTGTACCCCCGTCCGCCACACGCGGCCGGGTGTCGACCGCGGTCCTGGTAGCGCCTGTCCGGGCGTGGCAGGGTGAAAGGGTGAGTGAGACCACTTCCCAGACCGGCCCGACCACCTGGCTGACCCTGCCCGACGTCGCTGAGCGGCTGGGCGTGACGGTGTCGAAGGTGCAGCAGATGGTCCGCGACGGGGCGCTCCTGGCGGTCCGCCGGGACGGGGTGCCCCGGGTGCCGGCCGAGCTGGTCGCCAACCGTACCGTGCTCAAGCACCTGCCTGGAGTGATCACGCTGCTGCGGGACGCCGGGTACAGCGACGAGGAGGCGCTGGACTGGCTGTACCGGTACGACGAGAGCCTGCCCGGCACCCCGGTGCGGGCGCTGGCCGGGGCGCACGCCACCGAGGTGAAGCGGCGGGCCCAGGCGCTGGGCTTCTGAGCGCCGCTGCGCCCCAGCGCGGCCGAGCGCGGCCGGCGGTCCGCCGGTACGGCCCGTCGTACGCCCGTCGGTACGGGGTCGGGCGGCGTACGGGGCCGGGCAGCCGTCAGTCGGTGCGGGAGGTGGCCGCCGACGCCAGCTCGGTGAGCACGACGGCGGCCTCCGGGTCCAGGTCGACGGTGGCGAGCGCGGCCAGCGCGGTGGCGACCAGCTCGCAGATGCGCCGCTCGGTGCGCGCGAGCGCACCGGTGGAGGTGATGATCTCCCGGAGCCGGTCGACCCCCGCCGAGTCCAGCGTCGGGTCGCCCAGGCCGGCGGCGAGCTCCCGGCGCTCCGCCGCGCCGGCCGCCTCGAACGCCGCGGCGACCAGATAGGTGCGCTTGCCCTCCCGCAGGTCGTCCCCGGCCGGCTTGCCGGTCGTCTCCGGGTCGCCGAAGACCCCCAGCACGTCGTCGCGCAGCTGGAACGCCTCGCCCAGCGGCAGGCCGTAGGAGCTGTAGGCGGCG
>DATGOE010000091.1:0-28408 GCA_035306365.1 Natronosporangium sp.
GGACGACCCGAACGTGGCGGCGATGGCGCGGCGGACCCCGGCCACCGTGCTGGGGTACGCCGTCGGGCCGGACCACCACCGCCCCAACGGCCTGCGGCCCGCGGTGCGCGCCACCGACGTGGTGCTCGACGACCGGGGCCGCGCCTCCTTCCGCTTGGAGACGCCGGAGGGCTCCGCGCGGGTCCGGCTGTCGGTCTCGGGTGCGCACCAGGTCGGCAACTCCCTGGCCGCGGCCGCGGTCGCCGGGCACCTGGGGATGCCGCTGCCGCAGCTGGCCGAGGCGCTGGGGGAGCTGACGATCCGGTCGCCGCGGCGGATGGACGTGTACGACCGACCCGACGGCGTGACCGTCATCGACGACTCGTACAACGCCAACCCCGCCTCGATGGCGGTCGCGCTGCGGGCGCTCGCGGCGCTGGGGCACCCGCCGACCGGTCCGCGCCGCCGGACCGTGGCGGTGCTGGGCTACATGGCGGAGCTGGGCCATCATGAACGCGGCGGGCACGAGGAGGTCGGCGCGCTCGCGGCCGACCTGGAGGTGGACCTGCTCGTGGTGGTGGGCGACGCCGCCGCCGGCATCCACCACGGCGCGGCGTCGCGGGAAGGTTGGGGAGGAGAGGCCGTGCGCGTGGCCGACCAGGACGAGGCGGTGGCCGTACTGCGCGAGCGGCTGCGTGGCGGTGAGGTGGTGCTGGTCAAGGGGTCCCGCTACCGGACGTGGGAGGTGGCGGACTGGCTGCGGGACGCCGGGTCGCGCCGCCGACGGCCGGTGGAGGCCGCCTCGTGAGGGCGGTGGTGATCGCGGCGGCGGTCGCGTTCCTCGTCTCCCTGCTGGGCACCCCGCTGGCGATCAAGGGGTTCGCACGGCTGCGGGCGGGTCAGCCGATCCGCACCGACGGCCCGCGCAGCCACCTGCCCAAGCAGGGCACGCCCACCATGGGCGGCGTGGTGATCATCGTCGCCACCGTGGCGGCGTACATCGCCGGCCGCGTGAGCCTGGCGGTGTGGCCGCTGCCCGAGCCGCAGATCGTCCAGGTCGGACCCAGCTACACCGCGCTGGTCCTGCTGGGACTGTTCGTGTTCTGCGGCGCGATCGGATTCATCGACGACTATCTCAAGGTGCGGCGGCGCAACAGTGCCGGGCTGTCCGAGCGGGGCAAGCTGTTGGGCCAGCTCGTCATCGGGGTCGTCTTCGGCATCGTCGCGCTGAGCTTCCCGAGCACCGCCGGCGAGACGGTGGCCAGCACCACGCTGTCGTTCGTGCGGGACATCGACTGGCTGCAGGTCGGCCACGTCGGCGCGATCCTGATGTTCATCGTGGTCGTGGTCAGCACGACCAACGCGGTCAACCTCACCGACGGCCTGGACGGGCTGGCCACCGGCGCGTCCGTGGCGGTGCTCGCCGCGTACCTGGCGATCGGCTTCTGGCAGTACCGCCACTGGTGCGCCGACAACGCGCCCGGCGGCTACAACTTCAGCGGCACCCAGTACTGCTACGAGGTGCGGGACCCGCTCGAGGTCGCCATGCTCGCCGGCGCGGCGGCCGCGGCCTGCATCGGGTTCCTGTGGTGGAACGCCTCCCCGGCCAAGATCTTCATGGGTGACACCGGGTCGATGGCGCTCGGCGGCCTCATCGCCGCGCTCGCGCTCGCCACCCGTACCGTGCTGCTGCTGCCGATCATCGGCGGGCTGTTCGTCATCATCACCCTGTCGCTGATCATCCAGCGGATCTCCTACAAGACCACCGGCAAGCGGGTGTTCCGGATGTCACCGCTGCACCACCACTTCGAGCTGGTCGGCTGGAGCGAGGTCAACATCGTGATCCGGTTCTGGATCATCGCCGGCCTGGGGGCCGCGGCCGGGCTGGGCATCTTCTACGGCGACTTCCTGGCGGCGACGGGCTGATGTCGCAGCGGCGCCGGGTGGTCGTGGCCGGCTCCGGCGTGGCCGGGGCCGCGGCCACGCGCGCCCTGCTGGCCCGCGGGGTCGAGGTCGTCCTCGTCGACCGCGTCGCCTCGCAGGCCACCGCCGCGCTGGGCCGGGAGGGGGCCGAGGTGGTGATCGCCGATCAGCCGCCGCCCGGCCTGTTCGACGGCGCGGACGAGCTGGTCGTCTCGCCCGGCTTCCCGCCGCACCACCCGCTGCCGCGCGCCGCGGCCGCCGCCGGCCTGGAGGTGTACAGCGAGCCGGAGCTGGCGTGGCGGCTGCGCGGCCCGCGGGCCGCGCCGTGGCTGGCCGTGACCGGCACCAACGGCAAGACCACCACGGTCAGCATGCTGGCGGCGATGCTCACCGCCGCCGGGCTGCGCACCGCGGCGCTGGGCAACATCGGCGAGCCGCTGGTGTTCGCCGCCGACGACCCGGGGTACGACGCGCTTGCGGTGGAGCTGTCCAGCCAGCAGCTGCACTGGTCGCACCGGCTCGCCCCGACCTACGCCGCCCTGCTCAACCTCGCCGACGACCACCTGGAGTGGCACGGCGACTTCACCGCCTACGCCGAGGCCAAGCGGCGGGTGTGGCGGGCGGCGTCGGGCCCGGTCGACGGCGCGGTGGCGGTGGGCAACCTCGACGACCCGCTGGTCGCCGCGGCGCTGGCCAAGCTGCCCGGCCGGGTGGTCGGGTTCACGCTGTCGCCGCCCGCGCCCGGGCAGCTCGGGGTCGTGGACGGGTCGCTGGTCGACGCCGCCTTCGCCGACCCGCCGGTGCCGCTGGTGGAGGTCGCCGCGGTCCGGCCCGCCGGGCGGCACCACGTGGCCAACGCACTGGCCGCCGCCGCGCTCGCCCGCGCGCACGGGGTGCCGCCGGAAGCGGTGGCGCAGGGGCTGCGCGACTACCGGCCGCAGCCGCACCGGGCCACGCCGGTGGCCACCGTCGACGGCGTCGCGTACGTGGACGACAGCAAGGCCACCAACCCGCACGCCGCGCTCGCGTCCCTGACGGCGTACCCGCGGGTGGTGTGGATCGCCGGTGGCCAGCTCAAGGGCGTCGAGGTCGACGACCTCGTGGCCCGCGTGGCCGACCGGCTGGTCGGCGTGGTGCTGCTGGGCGTGGACCGGGCGCGGCTCGCCCGCGCACTGCGGCGACACGCCCCGCGGGTGCCCGTGGTCGACGTCGACCGCACCGATGATGGGGTGATGGGCCACGTCGTCGCCGCCGCCGCGGAGCTCGCCCGGCCGGGCGACACGGTGCTGCTGGCACCGGCGGCGGCCTCGCGCGACATGTTCACCAGCTACGCCCACCGGGGTGAGGCGTTCCGCGCCGCGGTGCTCGACCTGGCGGGGCGCACGTGAGCCTGCTCGCCCCGCTGCACGGGCTGCTGCAGCGCCCGCTCGCCTCGTACCACCTCCTGCTGGCCAGCTCCGGCCTGCTGCTGGTCATCGGGCTGACGATGGTGTTCTCGGCCACGAGCGTGCACGCCTACGCCACCGACGGCAACGCGTTCGCCGCCCTGGCCGAGCAGGCGACGTACGCGGTCATCGGGCTGGTCGCGTTCTGGGTATGCCAGCGGCTGCCGGTCCGGACCTACCGGGCACTGGCCGCGCCGCTGCTGGCGGTGACACTGGGCCTGCAGGGCACGATCGCCGCGATCACGCTGCTGCACTCCGCCGGGATGATCGCCGCACCCCGGCTGGGGCCCGTGGAGGCGGACCTGCAGTGGCTGTACGTGGCCGGGATCTCCATCCAACCGTCGGAGCTGGCCAAGCTCGCGCTGGTGCTGTGGGCCGCCGACGTCGTCGCCCGCAAGGGGGCGCGGCTGGGCTGGTGGCCGGAGCTGATCCGCCCGCTGTTCCCGGTCGCCGGCGTGCTGCTGCTGCTCGTGGGCTACCAGGACCTGGGGACGATGGTGGTGCTGCTGGTGCTGCTGGTGGGCCTGCTGTGGACCGCCGGGGTCCGGCTGCGCGTGTTCGTCACGCTGGCGCTGCTGTCCCTGCCCGCCCTGTGGCTGCTGGTGCTGACCCAGGGCGAGCGGCGCCTGGCGCGGCTGACCTCGTTCCTCGACCCGGACTGCAACGTGCTGTTCGAGTGCTACCAGGCCACCCAGGGCCGGACCGCGCTGGCCGAGGGGAGCTGGTTCGGCGTGGGGCTGGGCAACGCCAGCCACAAGTGGGGCTGGTTGCCGGAGGGCCACAACGACTTCATCTTCGCGGTGATCGGCGAGGAGCTGGGCGTGGTCGGCTGCCTGGTGGTGCTCGGCCTGTTCGCGGTGCTCGTCTACACCGCGCTGCGCATCGCCCGCCGGGTCGACGACCGGTTCCGCCAGCTCGCGGCCGGCGGGGTGGGGATCTGGCTGTTGGCGCAGAGCGTCATCAACGTCGGGGGAGTGGTGGGGCTGCTGCCGATCACCGGCCTGCCGCTGCCGTTCATCTCCGCCGGCGGCAGCGCGCTTGTGGTCACGCTGGCCGCGGTCGGGATGCTGGCCTCGTTCGCGCGGGCCGAGCCGGACGCGGCCCGGGCACTGCATGCGCGCCCCTCGCCTGGCTGGGTCCGACTACTCTGGGCACCGTTGCCCCCGCTGCCGGCACCGGGACGCTCACGCGCGCAGCGGGCGGGAAGGCCGGGGTCGAGCGCGACGGCAGGGGAGCGGACCTGATGGCACGACGGTTGACGTCCGTGGTCTTGGCCGGTGGCGGTACCGGCGGCCACGTGTACCCGTTGCTGGCGTTCGCGGACTGCCTCCGGCGCCACGACCCGGGCATCCGGATCACCTGCCTGGGCAGCCCGCGCGGCCTGGAGAACGAGCTGATCCCCCCGCACGGGTACGATCTGCGGATCATCCCCGCCCACCAGCTGCCCCGGTCGCTGAACGTGGACCTGCTGCTCACCCCGGGCCGGATGTGGCGGGCCGCCCGCGCCGCCGGGCGGATCCTGGACGAGGTGGCCGCGGACGTCGTGGTGGGGTTCGGCGGGTACGTGGCCGCGCCGGCCTACCTGGCCGCGTGGCGCCGGGAACTGCCCACGGTCGTCCACGAGGTCAACGTGCCCCCGGGCATCTCCAACCGGCTCGGCGCGCTGCTCACTCCGCACGTGGCCGTCGGCTTCGCGCACCAGCGCACCGCGGCCCGGTCGCTGCGCCGCGCCCGGGTGGTGGGGCTGCCGTTGCGCCGCGCCATCGCCACCCTGGACCGGGCGGAGCGCCGCGACGAGGCCCGCGCCCGGTTCGGGCTGCTCCCGGACGCGCCGGTGCTGCTGGTGTCGGGCGGTTCCGGCGGCGCCCGCACGCTCAACGTCGCCGCGGCCGGGGCGGCCAAGGCGCTCAGCAGTGCGGGCATCCAGGTGCTCCACATCATCGGCGCCCGCAACGAGGAGGTGACGGTCCCGCCGGACCTGCCGTTGCCGTACGTGACCCTCCGCTACCTCGACCAGATGGAGCTCGCCTACGCGGCCGCCGACCTCATGCTGGGCCGGGGCGGGGCGATGACGGTGGCGGAGCTGACCGCGGTGGGGCTGCCCGCGGTCTACGTACCGTACCCGTACAGCAACCAGGAGCAGCGGCGGAACGCCCGGCCGGTGGTGGCGGCCGGGGGCGGGCTGCTCGTCGACAACGACGAGCTCAACTCGGACTGGATCGAACAGCACCTCATACCTTTGCTGCACGACCGGCCGCGGCTGGCCGCGATGTCCGCCGCCGCGGCGAGGTTCGGTCACCGCGACGGCGACGAGATGCTGCGGGAGTTCGTCCTGGAGGTGGTCCCCAGGTGAGCGCAGGCTCCGTGAGCACCGGCCACGCCCCGGCCGGTGCCGCTCCGGTCGGCGCGACCGAGGCTGGTGCCGCTCCGCCCGTCGAGGAGTTCGGCACCGTCCACCTGGTCGGCATCGGCGGGGTCGGGATGAGCGGGCTGGCGCGGCTGCTGCTGACCCGCGGCCTGCGGGTCACCGGCAGCGAGCTGCAGCCCTGGCCGGCCCTGGCCGACCTGCGCGCGCTCGGGGGCACGATCCACACCAGCCACGCACCGTCGAATCTGGACGGCGTGGACACCGTGGTCTACTCCAGCGCCATCCCGGCCGACCACGTCGAGCTGGTGGAGGCCCGCCGGCGCGGCCTGCGGCTGCTGCACCGCTCCGAGGCGCTGGCGGCGGCGATGGCCGGCCGGCGCGTGATCGCGGTGGCCGGCACCCACGGCAAGACCACGACCACGGCGATGGTGGCACTGATGCTGCGGCAGGCCGGGCTCGACCCGTCGTTCTTCGTCGGGGGCGAGATCATCGGTCCGCTCGGCAACGCCCAGCACGGCACCGGTGCACACTTCGTCGTGGAGGCGGACGAGCACGACCGCTCCTTCCTGCGGTACCGCCCGTACGTCGCGGTCGTGACCAACGTCGACACCGACCACCTCAACAACTTCGGCGACCTGGCCGGGCTCACCGCGGCGTTCGAGGAGTTCACCGACACGGTGGTGCCGGACGGGTTCGTGGTGACCTGCGCCGACGACGACGCCACCCGCCGGATCGCGGCGCGGCTGCGGGCCGCCGGGCGGACGGTCCACACCTACGGCCGGGCCGCCGACGCCGACCTGCGGGTGATCGACCTGGCCGGCAGCGCCACCGGCGTGCGCTACCGGGCGGTCCTGGACGGCACGCCGCTGGGGGAGCTGGCCCTGCCCGTACCCGGTCCGCACCTGGCGGTCAACAGCGCCGCCGCGGCGCTGGTGGCGCTGCGGCTGGGCGCGACCCCGACGGCGGTGGCCGCAGCGCTGGCGTCCTTCCCGGGGATGCGCCGGCGGTTCGAGCACAAGGGCACCGCCGGCGGCGTGCGGGTCTACGACGAGTACGCCTACCACCCCACCTCCATGGCGGCGGCACTGCGGACGCTGCGGCAGATCGCCGGTGCCGGCCAGCTCATCGTCGTGTTCCAGCCGTACCGGCTGTACCGGACCCGCCAGCTCGGGGCCGAGCTGGCCGCCACCCTCTCGATGGCCGACCACGCCCTGGTCCTGGAGGTGTTCGCGCCCGGCGAGACCCGGCAGCCGGGCGAGGGTGGTCAGACCCTGACCGCCGCGATCGACCTGCCGCCGGACCGCAAGGCGTTCCTTGCCTGGCAGGACGTGGCGGCCGAGGTCGCCGCCCGTGCCCGCCCCGGCGACCTGGTCGTGACCATGGGCGCGCCGCCGATCTCGCTGCTCGGCGACGAGCTGCTGGCGGCCCTGGGTGGAGGGCGATGAGCCGCCGGTGGCGGCTGGTCCGCGCGGGGACCGACGCGGTACCGGCGTCGGTACGGCGGCTCATGGCCCGGCGGCGACGCCGGGCCGTCCCGTGGGCGGCGCTGGCCGTGCTCGCCACCGTCGTGGTCCTCGCCGCGTGGATCCTGTGGGGCAGCCCGCTGCTGGTGGTGCGGGAGGTGGACGTGGCCGGCACCCGCCTGCTCACGCCGGCCGAGGTCCATGAGGCCGCCGCGGTCCCGGGCCGGACGCCGCTGCTGCGGATCCCCGTCGACGAGGTGGCCGCCCGGGTGGCCGCCCTGCCGCCGGTGGAGTCGGTGTCGGTGAGCCGGTCGTTCCCGGGCACGCTGCGCATCGAGGTGGTGGAGCGGACCGCGGTGGTGGCGGTGCCGGTCGACGGCGGGTACCGGCTGGTCGACGCGTCGGGGGTGGACTTCTTCACCGTGCCCGCCCCGCCCGACGGCGTGCCCGAGCTGGTGGTCGCCGATCCCGGCCCGGACGACCCGGCCACCCGCGCCGGCCTGGTGGTGCTGGCGGCGCTCACCCCCCAGCTACGCCAGGAGCTGGCGGCGGTGGTGGTGGCCGGGCCGGTGGACATCCGGCTGCAGCTGCGCTCCGGCCGGCTGGTCCGGTGGGGCGACGAGTCCGCCAGCGCGGAGAAGGCGCGGGTGGCCACGGCGCTGCTGGGCCAGGATGCGACCGTCATCGACGTCAGCACGCCGGAGGTGGTGGTCGTCTCCGACTGACGGCGCCGGTGGTCTCCGACTGGCGGCGCCGGTCTCCGACTGACGGTGCAGGTGGCGACACGCCCGGTGGCGTGGCTGCCCGGTTCCGCGCGGTGGGCGTCCTACGCTGCTGACAGGCCCGGTGTCGACCAGCCGTCGGTGCCGGGCGGCGGTGGTAGGTTGCCACGTGCCGGGGTCGACCCCGCCTCGACCGGAAGGAAGGCTGATGACGCACCCGCACAACTATCTCGCGGTCATCAAGGTCGTCGGCATCGGTGGGGGCGGTGTCAACGCCGTCAACCGCATGATCGAGGTCGGGCTCAAGGGCGTGGAGTTCATCGCCATCAACACCGACGCCCAGGCGCTGTTGATGAGCGACGCGGACGTCAAGCTGGACGTGGGGCGCGAGTTGACCCGGGGGCTCGGCGCCGGGGCCGACCCGCAGATCGGGCGGAGCGCCGCCGAGGACCACCGCGACGAGATCGAGGAGGTCCTCAAGGGCGCCGACATGGTGTTCGTCACCTGCGGGGAGGGTGGCGGCACCGGCACCGGCGGGGCGCCGGTGGTCGCCGACATCGCCCGCAGCCTCGGGGCGCTGACCATCGGCGTGGTCACCCGGCCGTTCTCCTTCGAGGGCAAGCGGCGGCAGATCCAGGCCGAGCAGGGGATCGAGGAGCTGCGCAACAAGTGCGACACGCTCATCGTCATTCCCAACGACCGCCTGCTGGCGCTGGGCGACCGGAGCATCAGCATGATGGACGCGTTCCGCCAGGCCGACCAGGTGCTGCTGTCCGGCGTGCAGGGCATCACCGACCTCATCACCACGCCCGGTCTCATCAACCTGGACTTCGCCGACGTCAAGAGCGTCATGAGCGGGGCGGGCAGCGCGCTGATGGGCATCGGCAGCGCCCGCGGGGAGAACCGGGCCGTGGAGGCCGCCGAGTCGGCGATCTCCAGCCCGCTGCTGGAGCAGAGCATGGACGGCGCCCGCGGGGTGCTGCTGTCCATCGCCGGCGGCTCGGACCTCGGCCTGTTCGAGATCAACGATGCCGCCCAGCTCGTCACCGACGCCGCCCACCCGGACGCGAACATCATCTTCGGCGCGGTCATCGACGACGCGCTCGGGGACGAGGTCCGGGTCACCGTCATCGCCGCCGGCTTCGACGGCGGCGAGCCGGCGTACAAGCCGGCCGACCGGGCCGAGCGGGTGCCGCGGACCGGACCGCCGCCGGACTCCGCCGGCGGCCCCGCCGACGACGGTGGCCCGCCCGGCCAGGGCCGGCGGGTGCTGTTCGACGACGTCGACGTGCCCGACTTCCTCAAGAATGGATCCTGACCACGCGCGGTCCGCCGAGCTGGCCGGCAACCTCGCCCGGGTACGGGCGCGCATCGCCGAGGCCTGCGCGCGGGCCGGACGGGACGCGTCGACGGTGACGCTCGTGGCGGTGACCAAGACGTTCCCGGCCACGGACATCGTGCGGCTGGCCCGGTTGGGCGTCACCGACATCGGAGAGAACCGCGACCAGGAGGCGCGACCGAAGTTCGCCGAGGCGGAGCGGCTGGGGGCGCGCGTGCGCCGGCACTTCGTCGGGCGGTTGCAGCGCAACAAGGCGCGCTCCGTGGCCGGCTACGCCGACGTGGTGCACTCCGTCGACAGCGTGCGGCTGGCGACGGCTCTCGGCGCGGCGGCCGCCGGCCGCGACCGGCCGTTGCAGGTGCTGGTGCAGGTGAGCCTGGACGGTGACCCCGCCCGCGGCGGGGTGGTCGCCGAGGGCGTGGCGCAGGTCGCGGAAGCGGTCACCGGTCACCGGATGCTGCGCCTTTCGGGGGTGATGGCGGTCGCGCCGCTGAGCTGGCCGCCCGCGGACGCGTACGCCCGGTTGGCGCGGATCGCCGCGGACCTGCGGGAGCGCTATCCGGACGCCAGCGTGATCTCCGCGGGCATGAGCGGGGACTTCGAGGTCGCGCTCGCGCACGGCGCGACACACATCCGTCTCGGCAGCGCGTTGCTCGGAAAGCGCCCGCCGGTGCGGTAGCCTGACGTGGACCGATCCGAACTACACGGGTGTTGTTCCAGCCCCGTCGGGCGGCCCGTCCCGGGCGCGGCACCCGGGGGTGAACGCCGCGGTTCAGCCCCGGGTCAGCCGCCCGGCCAGCAGGGAGGTGAGCCATGAGCGCACTGCGCAGGGCGGGGGTGTGGCTCGGCCTCATCGAGGACGACGACGAGGAGCTCTACGACGAGCCCGAACCGGTCGCCCGCGGCCGTCGCGAGCGCGGCCGTGCGGGCCGCCGCGTCCACGACGACGACGACGATGACGAGTTCGGTGACGGCCACGCGTCGAGGTCGCAACCGCGGCGCCTCGACGATACCGGCGTCCCGGCGGTGCCGCGTACCCGGGCCGGTGACCGCCGACGCGAGGACGACGACACCACCCGCGCGCCGGTGCGGGACTCGACGGTCAGCTACCTCACCCGGGAGGGCCGCCCCCGCCAGGCCGACCGTCACCCGACCCGGGACAACCTCGCCCTGGCGGCGCCGGCGGAGCAGACCACCCCCGATGAGGGGACGGAGCGCCGCTACCAGATCACGACCCTCCACCCCACCACGTTCCGGGAGGCCCGCACCATCGGCGAGCACTTCCGCCAGGGCAACCCGGTCATCATGAACCTGACCGAGATGGACGAGGCGGACGCGCGCCGGCTGGTCGACTTTGGCGCCGGTCTGGTGTTCGGGCTGCGCGGTACGATGGACCGCGTGACCAACCGGGTGTTCCTCCTCTCACCCGCGAACGTGCAGGTCACACCCGAGGACAAGGCCCGCATCGCCGAGGGCGGCTTCTTCCGCCAGCGCTAACCCGATCGGGGGAACTGGAGTGCCGCGTTGATTCCACTGCTCCAGGTGCTCTATGTCCTAATTTACCTGTTCGTGGTGACCCTGCTGGCCAGGTTTGTCATGAGTTTGGTGTTTTTGTTCGGCCGGCGCTGGCGTCCGGGACGGCTCGCCGCGGCCGCCCTGGAGACCGTGTGGACCGTCACTGACCCACCGCTGAAGGCGTTGAGGCGGTTGATCCCACCGATACGGATCGGGAGTGTGAGCCTCGATCTGGCGTTCCTTGTGCTGCTGGTTATTCTGTTCGTGCTGACACTCGTGCTGGATGGTCTGATCCGCGGCCTGGGCTGATGATCGGTCCGGCCGCCACTGACCGGAGGAGTTCCGATGCCGCTGACCCCGGCTGATGTCCACAATGTCGCATTCAAGAAGCCACCGATCGGTAAGCGGGGCTACGACGAGGAGGATGTCGACGCCTTCCTCGATGAGGTGGAGCGCGAGCTCGCCCGCCTGATCGAGGAGAACAACGACCTGCGCGCTGGCATCGACCCGAGCGGCCGTGCCGCGGATGCGCGTCTCATGCAGGAGAACGCGGATCTCAAGGCGCAGATCGAGCGGCTGCAGCGGGAGAAGGCCGCGGCCGAGCAGGCCGCCCGGTCGATGCAGGCCGAGCTGGAGCAGCTGCGCGCCAGTGGCGACCACGGTGACGGCGAGCAGCAGGCGCTACGGGTGCTCATGATGGCGCAGCGGACGGCCGACGACCACGTCGCCGATGCCCGCGCCGAGGCGGAGAAGATGATCTCGGAGGCGCGCGCCAAGGCAGAGGAGCTCGTGCGGGAGGCGCGGGCGAAGGCCGAGGCGCTGGAGCGGGACGCGCGGCAGCGCCACCAGGAGGCGATGGGGGGCCTGGAGGCCAAGCGCAGCGCCCTGCAGAAGCACATCGAGGAGCTCAAGCACTTCGAGCGCGAGTACCGGACCCGGCTCAAGGCGTACCTGGAGAGCCAGCTGCGGGACCTCCAGGGCCGCGGGGACAACATCGAGGCCGAGGTCGGCGACGAGGACGGCGCCCGCGGGTCCGGCTCCCTCGCCGGTGCGGCAGCCTACGGCGGCGATCCCGCCCGCTGACCGCCACGCTGGCCAGATCGGCACGCTCACCACCGCATAGGAAGTCCACACACTGACGTCTCGACAGGCCAGGGGGGACCGGGTCGTGATTGTCGTAAGTCTGCTGCTCGTTGCTGTCGCAGCGGTACTCCTCGTACTGGGCCTGTGGCAGCCGTCCAACGCGTTGCTGAGCGGGTCGATCGGGGCCAGCCTGATCGCGGCCGTGCTGCTGGTGGTGGGGGCCCGGCGGTCGGCCCCGGAGCACCTGCGGGAGCTCCCCGACGGCGTCACCGCCGGCGGCACCGGTGAGGAGGCCGCGAGCCCGGCCGGCCAGCGGGCCGACGTGTCCGCGGCCGCGCTGGTCGGCGCGGCCGCCGCCGGCGGCGCGGGACGGACGATCCCGCAACAGGGCACCGGAGCCGGCGCCGAGGAGACGGCCGTGCTCGCCGAAGACCCTCCGGACGAGCCACCCGTTCAGCCGGTGTCGCCGGCGGACGCCGAACGGGTGAGCCGGATGAGCACGGAGGTGCTCGTCGTGGACGGCCGGCCGCGCTACCACCTGCCCGGCTGTGTCCATCTGCTCGGCCGCGACAGCGAGCCGCTGCCGGTCAGCGAGGCCATCGAGCTGGGCTTCACCCCGTGCGGCCTGTGCGAGCCGGACAGCGCCCTGCTGGCGGAGGCGCGGCGGGTCTGAGGCGCGGCGGGGCTCACGGCCGACGCGTCTTGAGGCGCCCGCGTCCGGGTCGTGTATCGGTCGACGTGCGACGACCGTGATAATGGTGCCATGGGCCGCGGCAGCCGGACGCGCACCTCCGGGTCGCCCGACGAGGTGACCGTCGCCGTGCGGGTCCGGCCGGGCGCCTCCCGGACCAAGGTGGGCGGCCACTACCACGGGCGGTACGGTCCCTCGCTGGTGGTGGCCGTCACCGCGCCTCCGGTCGGTGGCCGCGCCACCGAGGCCGCCCGCCAGGCCCTGGCTGCTGAGCTGGGAGTCAGCGCCCACCAGGTGTCGCTGCGCGGGGGCGCGACCGCAAGGGACAAGCTGTTCGCCGTCTCGGCACCGCCCGCCGACCTCCTCGACCGGGTCCGTGCCCTGCGCGGTGGCGACGCGTGACGCAGGACCTCAACCTCGCGCTGCTGCTCGGCGCCCTGGTGCTCCTGGTCGCGGTCTGGGCGCTGCGGCTGTCGCAACGGCTCGGCCTGCCCGTCCTGCTGATCTACCTGGCGCTGGGCGTCGCCGTCGGCGAGGCCGGCCTCGGGGTCCAGTTCGAGGACTACGAGATCGCCCGGGTGCTGGGGCTCGCGGCACTCATGATCATCATTGCCGAGGGCGGTCTCACCATGCGGTGGAGCACCCTGCGGTCCGTGGTGGGCTCCACCGTCGCGCTCTCCACCCTCGGCGTGGTGATCACCATCGCCGTGGCCGGGGTCGCGCTGCACCTGCTGCTGGGACTGGACCTGCGGCTGGCGCTGCTGTACGGCGCGGTGCTGTCCTCAACCGACGCGGCGGCGGTCTTCGCCACCCTACGCCGGCTCCGCCTGCTGCCACGGACCGCGGCCACGCTGGAGGCGGAGTCGGCCAGCAACGACCCGGCCGCGGTCATCGCGGTCCTGCTGCTGTCGGTCGGCCCCGAGGAGATCGTCTGGTGGCGGGACGGCCTGATGGTCGTCTACCAGCTGGTCGGCGGCGGAGTGGTCGGGGCGCTGGTCGCGCTGGTGGGGATCGTGGTGCTGCGCCGGGTGGCCCTGCCGTCGGCGGGACTGTACCCGCTGGCGGTGGTGGGCTTCGCCGTGCTGGCGTTCGCGGTCGGGTCGCTGGTGGCCACCTCCGGGTTCGTCGCGGTCTACGTCGCCGGGGTCATTCTGGGCAACGCCCGTCTCCCGCACCATCAGGCGATCATGGGCTTCGCCGAGGGGCTGGCGTGGATCGCCCAGATCAGCCTGTTCGTCCTGCTGGGCCTGCTGGTCTCGCCGTCCGAGCTGCCCTCGGCGATCGGGGTGGCGATGGTGGTGGGGGTGGTCCTGCTGCTGCTCGCCCGGCCGGTGGCGGTGGCGGCCTGCGTGAGCTGGTTCCGGGTCGGCTGGCGGGAGCAGGTCTTCCTGTCGTGGGCCGGGTTGCGCGGCGCGGTGCCGATCGTGCTGGCGACCATCCCGTTGTCGGAGGGAGTCGCCGGTGCCCGCGGGCTGTTCGACGTGGTGTTCGTCCTGGTCGTGGTGTTCACGCTGGTCCAGGGCACGACGTTGCGGCCGTTGGCGCGGCTGCTGGGGGTCGCCGCTCCCGGGGAGGTGACCGACCTGGCGGTGGAGACCGCGCCGCTGGAGCGGATGGGAGCCGACCTGCTGCAACTGGAGATCCCGCCCGGCTCCCGGCTGTCCGGGGTGTACGTGGACGAGCTGCGGCTGCCCCCGGGGGCCGCGGTGACCCTGGTGCTGCGGAACGGGGAGGGGTTCGTGCCCTCGCCACAGACCCGCCTCCGGGTGGGGGACAGCCTGCTGATCGTGGCGACCAGCCGGGCACGGGACGCGACCGAGGCCCGCCTGCGGGCCATCAGCCGGCGCGGGCGCCTGGCACGGTGGCTGGGCGATCAGGGAGAGCAGTCGTAGCCGGTGGACGACAGGCGGCTACGCCCACCGATATTGTCCGACTCATACCTGTAACAGGGGGTTTGGCGTTCTCGCGCGGTGTGGCAGGTTGTCCCACGCCGGTACGTTCCGTATCCTTGCCATCCTCAGGAGTGCGCGGCGACCCGCCGCGCGCCCGTTTTTGATATCGGTGCCGGCCCACGTGCCGGCCCCGCGTTTTTCATATTGGTGCCGGCACAACTGCCGGCCCCGGTCACCGGGGGAGTGGATGGCCGAGCGGGTGAGCGCGCGGTCCGCAACCGCGGGGGGTCAGGCGGGCCCGGGGAACGGCCGGCGGCAGGCGCCGGCCGACGGCACCGGAGTGGGCGGACCACGGACGAGCACCGGCAAGGGAGCGATGATGACCAAGACACCCGACACCCCAGCGGCCACCACCGGCGGGAAGCGGGGAGGCTCGCGGTCGTCGAGGGCGGCGCCGGCCGCGGCCCCCTCGACGGCGGCCACGGCCGCCGCGGCGGCGTCACGGAGCGCCGGCTCCCGAGCCGCCGCCCCGTCCGGGACCGGGGAGGCAGCGGCGACGTCCGGGGGCGCGGCCAGGCAGGCCGGCGCCGCCGGTACGGCCGCGAAGGCGGGGCCGGCGAGGAAGGGCACGACCACCAGGGGCGCGGCCGGAAAGGGCGCGGGCAGGAGCGCGGCCGGTAAGGGCACGACCGCGAAGACCGCCGCCGCGACCGCGAGCGGCACGAAGACGAGCGGCGCCAGGAGCGGCTCCGCCAAGACTGGCTCCGCCAAGACCAGCCCTGCCAAGGCGGGCACCGCCAAGCCGGCCGGCACCTCCACCGCCAGCCGGCGGTCGGACACCAAGAGCACCGGGCGGTCGGCCCGGTCCGGCTCGACCGGCCGCGGCGCCGCGGCGGCGCAGGGACAGGCCCGCCCCGCCGACGAGGTGGCGCGCATCCGGGCCGCGCTGGACGCGCGCGTCACCGAGCTGCGCCAGGAGTACCGCCAGCACCTCGCCGAGATCGCCGAGCTTCAGCGGGACCGTCTCACCGACTCCGCCGGTGACGACCAGGCGGACACCGGGAGCAAGACCTTTGAGCGCGAACAGGAGATCTCGTTGGCGAACAGTATCCTGGAGCGCATCACCCAGGTCGAGCGGGCCCTGGAGCGCCTGGACGAGGGGGGCTACGGCTATTGCGAACGCTGCGGGGAAGCCATTCCGGTGGAGCGTCTGGCGGCGTTTCCGGCGGCGACCCTGTGCGTGCGGTGCAAGCAACTGGAGGAGCGTCGCTGAGCCCCTCGCCGGAGGCGGAGCCCTCGCCGTCGCGGGTGCGGGCACGGCCCCGGGCAGTCGGTGTGCTCGCCGCGGTGGCGGGCGTGGCCCTGCTCGTCGACATCGTCACCAAACAGCTCACGGTGGCGCTGCTGGCCGGTGCGGAACCGGTCCGTCTGCTCGGTGGCGCGGTCTACCTCGTCCACGCCACGAACAGTGGCGCCGCCTTCAGCCTCGGCCGCTCGTACACCCAGGTGTTCGCCGTCGTCGCGCTGGTCGTGATCGCATGGATCGGGTGGATGGCCCTGCGGTTGCGGTCGGTGCCCTGGGGGGTGGCGCTGGGTCTGGTGCTGGGCGGAGCCGTGGGCAACCTCGTCGACCGCCTGGTGCGCCCACCCGGTCCGTTCCGGGGTGAGGTTGTCGACATGATCAGCGTCTTCGACCCGTACGGGCGGGTCTTTCCGGTCTTCAACGTCGCCGACTCCGCGCTGTTCCTCGGCGTCGTGCTCGCGGTGTGGCTGGAGCTGACCGGCCGCCGCCGCGACGGCACCCGGGAGCCCCCCCGGCCGCGGAGGGGCTAGTGGGCGGACCGACCGACCGGCGGGAGACGCGCTCCCTGCCGGTGCCCGAGGCGCTGGACGGGCTACGGCTGGACGTCGCCGTGTCCCGGCTGTTCGGCCTGTCCCGCACTGCGGCGGCGACCCTGGTGGAGGCCGGGGACGCCAAGGTGGAGGGCGCCGTCCGCGCCAAGTCCGACCCGGTACGCGCGGGCGCCTGGCTGGAGGTGCGGCTGCCGGCCCCACCCGAGCCGCCGCGCGTGACCCCCACCCCGGTGGCCGGCCTGCGGATCCTGCACAGCGACCCGGACATCGTGGTGGTGGACAAGCCGGCCGGGGTGGCGGCACACCCCAGCCCCGGCTGGGACGGTCCCACCGTCCTGGACGGTCTGGCCGCGGCCGGGCAGACGGTGGCGACCAGCGGCGCGGCCGAGCGGCAGGGCATCGTGCACCGCCTGGACGTCGGCACCAGCGGCGTGATGGTGGTGGCCAAGAGCGAGCCCGCCTACCGCGCGCTCAAGCGGGCGTTCCGGGAACGCCGGGTGAAGAAGATCTACCACGCCGTGGTGCAGGGGCACCTGGACCCGTTGCGCGGGACCATCGACGCGCCCATCGACCGACACCCGCACCACGACTGGCGCTGGGCGGTGGTCGCCGGTGGCAAGCCGGCGGTCACCCACTACCAGACCCTGGAGGCGTTCCCGTCCGCCAGCCTGGTCGAGGTCGACCTCGAGACCGGCCGTACCCATCAGATCCGGGTGCACTTCGCGGCCCTCCGGCATCCGTGCGTCGGTGACCTCACCTACGGTGCCGACCCGCGGCTGGCCGCCCGCCTGGGACTGCGCCGGCAGTGGTTGCACGCACGGGAGCTGGCGTTCGACCATCCCGGCACGGGGGAGCGGGTACGGTTCGCCAGCGAGTACCCCGACGACCTCGCGGTGGCGCTGGAGCGGCTGCGCCAGCCGACCTGACCACGGCCGTGGGTGCCACTGGCCCTGCCCGGCCGGGACTCGTAGCCTGTGGGGTGATGTCCGCGTCGGGCACACCCGCGTCGGTGTGAGGAGGGCAGCGTGGAGCGCACCTGGACCGGCTGGAACGAGTCGGCCGAGCCCACCGCCGACCCTCCGGCCGGGGCCACACCGCGGTGGCGGGCGTTGCTGGACCGGGCCCTGGTCGGCCGCAGCGGCGAGCATTCGCAGGTGGGGCGGGCCCGGGTCGGTGGCGGCCGGGCCGCCGACCCCGCCGACGGCCACCCCGGCTACGGGGCGCCCAGGGGCGGGGGGTACCCGGGCCAGCCGCCGGCCGACGGCCACCCGCGCGACGGCTACACCCCACCGGCCGGACACCCGCAGACCGGACACCGGCAGACCGGGCACCCGCAGACTGGGCACCCGCAGACTGGGCACCCGCAGACCGGGCACCCGGGGCCCGGATACCCGCCGCCGCCCGCGCCGGGCGGCCACCCGCACTCCGGCTACCCGCAGCCCGGGTACCCGCCGCCGCCGTCGTCCGCGCCGGCCGGGCACCCCCAGACCGGGTACGCGCCGACGGCGTACCCACCCACCGGGTACGCGGCGCCGGCGTACCCGCAGGCCGGTCACCCGCCCGCGGGACGGGCGCCGGTCGACGGCGGATACATCCCCGCGCAGCGCGGGCGGGCGTCGGTCGAGGCGCCGCCCGCCGGCCCCGGCGGGCGGCCGCACGGTCGGCCCGGGCGCGTCGAGTGGCTGCGGTCCCGCGAGGACGACGCGACGCGGGAGGCGGCGGTCCTGCGCCGCACGCTCCACCGCCCGCTGGTGATCGCGTTCGCCAACCCCAAGGGCGGTGTGCACAAGACCACCGCCACCGCCCTGGCGGCCGCGACCATCGGCACCGCCCGCGGCCGCGGGGTGGTCGCATGGGACGACAACGAGCTGCGCGGGACGCTCGGCCTGCGCGCAGGCAGTGCCCGGCACGCCCGCACCATCCGCCACCTGGTGGCCGACCTGGCCGAGGTGGAGATCCTGGCGGGCCGGGACCTGACCGAGCGCATCGACGACTACCTGCGCCACGCCGCCGACGGCACCTACGACGTGCTCGCCGGCGAGGAGGACCCGCGCTTCGCGCAGCGGCTGGACCGGTTCACCGTGCGCCGCGTGCTGGACCTGCTGTGCCGTACCCACGACGTGGTGTGTGTGGACACCGGCAACAACGTGGAGAGCCCGAACTGGCGGACCGTGCTGACCGCGGCCGACCAGCTCGTGGTCACCACGGTGCCGCGGGAGGACGCGGCGTTCACCGCCGACTGGATGCTCGACCTGCTCGAGCAGAACGGGCTGGGACAGCTGGTGTCCGACGCGGTGACCCTGCTGTCGTGCGCCACCCCGGAGCGCCCACGGCTGCTGGACGACCTGCGGTCGCACTTCGCCACCCGTACCCGGGCGGTGGTGGAGGTGCCCTACGACCCGGCGCTGGAGAGCGGCTCGGCGATCGAACCGTCACAGCTGCAGCCGGCCACCCGCCGGGCGTGGCTGCACGCGTGCGCGGTCATCCTCGACCCGCTCACCCGCTGACGGTCCGCCCACCCGCTGACGGCGGTCCCGTGATCCGCGGCGGGGCCGTGCCCGGCCACCGGCGCGGACGCTGTCGCACGGTCGGTCCGGGCGGCTAGGCTCGGGTCGGCCAGCGGAGGTGAGGTGGCGCGTGGATCGCTCCTTCGTGCACCTGCACGTACACACCGAGTACTCGATGTTGGACGGCGCGGCCCGGCTCGGCCCGCTGTTCGCCGAGGTCACCCGGCACCGGATGCCGGCGGTGGCGGTCACCGACCACGGCAACCTCTACGGCGCGTACGACTTCTACCAGCACGCGAAGCAGGCGGACGTCAAGCCGGTGATCGGCATCGAGGCCTACGTGGCACCGGCATCCCGGTTCGACAAGCGCCCCGTCACCTGGGGGGAGCCCCACCAGAAGGACGACGACGTGTCCGCGGGCGGCTCGTACACCCACCTCACCCTGCTCGCCGCGGACGCCACCGGCCTGCGCAACCTGTTCCGGATGTCATCGCTGGCCAGCCTGGAGGGTTACTACCGCAAGTGGCCCCGCATCGACGAGGAGCTGATGTCCCGGTACGCCGAGGGCATCATCGCCACCACCGGCTGCCCGTCCGGTGAGGTGATCACCAGGCTGCGGCTGGGGCAGTACGAGAAGGCCGTCGAGGCCGCCGGCCGGCTGCGGGACATCTTCGGCGCCGGCAACGTGTTCGTCGAGATCATGGACCACGGCATCGAGATCGAGCGCCGCGTCCGCGAGGACCTGCTGCGGGTGGCCAAGGAGGTGGGCCTGCCGCTGCTGGCCACCAACGACACCCACTACGTGTCCCGCTCCGACGCGCCGGCGCACGAGGCGCTGCTGTGCGTGCAGACCGGCCGTACCCTGGCCGACCCCGACCGGCTGCGGTTCGAGGGGGACAGCTTCTACCTCAAGTCACCGGCGGAGATGCGGCGGCTGTTCGACACCGAGCTGCCGGAAGCCTGCGACAACACGCTGCTGGTCGCCGAACGGGTGGGCGACTACGCGGAGGTCTTCGCGGCCCGCAACCTCATGCCCCGCTTCGACGTGCCGGAGGGGGAGACCGAGGAGTCGTGGCTGCGCGCGCAGGTCCGCGCCGGCCTGGCCGAGCGGTTCCCGGACGGCGTGCCGGAGCAGCACGCCCGGCAGGCCGAGTACGAGCTGGACGTCATCACCCAGATGGGCTTCCCCGGCTACTTCCTGGTCGTCGCCGACCTGTGCCGGCACGCCCGCGCCGAGGGGATCCGGGTCGGGCCCGGCCGCGGGTCGGCCGCCGGGTCGATGGTCGCGTACGCGTTGCGGATCACCGAGCTCGACCCGATCGCCCACGGGCTGAGCTTCGAGCGGTTCCTCAACCCCGAGCGGGTCACCATGCCGGACATCGACCTGGACTTCGACGAGCGCCGGCGGGGCGACATGATCCGCTACGCCACCGAGAGGTACGGCGAGGACCACGTCGCGCAGATCATCACGTACGGCACCATCAAGGCCAAGGCCGCGATCAAGGACGCGTGCCGGGTGCTCGGCTACCCGTACGCGCTGGGTGACCGGATGACCAAGGCGATGCCGCCGGCGGTGATGGGCAAGGACATCCCGCTGTCGGGCATCTTCGACCCGAAGCACCCGCGCTACCCGGAGGCGGCCGAGTTCCGGGCGCTGCACGAGTCCGACCCGGACGTGCAGAAGGTGGTGGAGACCGCGCGCGGCCTGGAGGGCCTGATCCGCCAGGCGGGCGTGCACGCGGCCGGGGTGATCCTGTCCCGCCAGCCGCTGCTGGACGTGCTGCCGATCTGGCGCCGGGACGCCGACGGGGCGATCATCACCGGCTGGGACATGGGCGCCTGCGAGGCCATCGGGCTGCTCAAGATGGACTTCCTGGGCCTGCGCAACCTCACCGTACTCGACGACTGCCTGGCCGCGATCGCCGCCAACCGCGGGGAGGAGGTGCGCCTGGAGGAGGTGCCGCTGGACGACCCGGAGACGTACGCGCTGCTGTCGCGCGGCGACACCCTCGGCGTGTTCCAGCTCGACGGCGGTCCGATGCGGGCGCTGCTGCGCGCGATGGCGCCGGAGCGGTTCGACGACATCTCCGCGGTGCTGGCGCTCTACCGACCCGGGCCGATGGGCGCCAACGCCCACATCGAGTACGCCGACCGCAAGAACGGCCGCAAGCCGGTGACCCCGATCCACCCGGAGCTGGCCGAGCCGCTGGCCGACATCCTCGACGAGACCTACGGGCTGATCGTCTACCAGGAGCAGGTGATGGCGATCGCCCAGCGGGTGGCCGGCTACACCGCCGGCCAGGCCGACCTGCTGCGGCGGGCGATGGGCAAGAAGAAGAAGGAGATCCTGGACAAGGAGTTCGAGCCGTTCGCGGCCGGGATGCGCGAGCGCGGCTACTCCGAGGACGCCATCCGCACCCTGTGGGACATCCTCGTCCCGTTCTCCGACTACGCGTTCAACAAGGCCCACACCGCCGCGTACGGCCTCATCGCCTACTGGACCGCCTACCTGAAGGCGCACTACCCCGCCGAGTACCTCGCGGCCCTGCTGACCAGCGTCGCCGACGACAAGGACAAGTCCGCGGTCTACCTCAACGAGTGCCGCCGCATGGGGATCCGCGTGCTGCCGCCGGACGTCAACGCCTCCGGCGCCCGCTTCACCGCCGTCGGCGACGACATCCGGTTCGGCCTGGCGGCGGTGCGCAACGTCGGCGCCGGCGTAGTGGAGGCGATCGTGCGGGCGCGCCGGGAGAAGGGCGAGTTCACCGACTTCTACGACTTCCTCCGCAAGGTCGACGCGGTGGTCTGCAACAAGCGCACCATCGAGTCGCTCATCAAGGCCGGCGCGTTCGACTCCCTCGGCCACACCCGCAAGGGGCTCATGGCGGTGCACTCCGAGGCGGTCGACTCGCTGCTGGAGGTCAAGCGCAACGAGGCGATGGGCCAGTTCGACCTGTTCGGCGCCGCGTTCGGGGACACCGCCGCCGGGACCGTGGCCACCGCCCCGGTCCCCACCGACGAGTGGGACCGCGCGGACCGGCTCGCGTTCGAACGGGAGATGCTGGGCCTGTACGTCTCCGACCATCCCCTGCGCGGGCTGGAGCGCGTGCTGGCCGCCCACTCCGACCTGACGATCCCGGCGCTGCTGGAGGAGGACACCGCCGTCGCCGACGGCCAGGTGGTCACGGTCGCGGGCATCCTCACCGGGGTGCAGCGGCGCCTGACCAAACAGGGTCGGCCGTGGGCGTCGGCCGTCCTGGAGGACCTGGCCGGCGGAGTGGAGGTGCTGTTCTTCCCCGGCACGTACGAGCAGGTGGGGCAGTACGTGGCCGAGGACGCCATCGTGGTGGTCAGGGCGCGCGTGGACCGGCGGGACGAGCAGCCGCGCCTGGTCGCGATGGACCTGTCGCTGCCGGACGTGTCGGACCCCGACACGGTACGGCCGGTGACCCTCGCACTGCCGAGCAGCCGCTGCACGCCGCCGCTGGTGGAGCAGCTCAAGGAGGTGCTGTGCGGACACCCGGGTCCGGCCGAGGTGCACCTCAAGCTCGTCAACGGGCCGCGGGCGACGCTGCTGCGCCTGGGTGAGGTGCGGGTCTCACCGACTCCGGAGCTCATGGCCGAGCTGAAGGCCCTGCTCGGCCCGACCGCCGTCGCCGCCGGCTGACCCGGCCGGCCGGACGTGCGATGATCCCCCGGTGAGCCACGACCCACCCGGCCCGCAGCTCCCGTCGTGCGGATCCGCCCCCGGCGGGTCCGTGTCCGAAGGTTCCGTCGCCGGCGCCTCCGCCCCGGGTGGATCCCTGCCCGGCCGGACCGTCCCGGTCCCCGACCCGGTCGCCGTGCCGGCCGGCGGCGCGCCGGCGGGCCAGGGACGTGCCCGGCGGGCGGCCGCCCTGGCGGCGCTCGTGGTGGCGGTCGCGGTGCTGGGGGTGCCGCTCGGCCTGGTGTGGACGGCGCTCGCCCCGGGCGTACCGGTCGAGGTGACCGACCAGGGGCTGCTGTTCGCCGACCCCCAACCCGAGCAGCCGGCCGCCGCTGACGGCTGGTTCGCGTTGCTGTCGGTGCCGTTCGGTGTGCTCGCCGCCGTCGGGGCGTGGGCGGTGGCACCCCGCTGGCGCGGGCCGTACGCCCTGGCGGCGGTGGCCGTCGGCGCGGTGGGCGCCGGTCTCGTGGCCTGGTGGCTGGGGCGGCACGTGGGCCTGTCCGGCTACGAGGCGGCGCTCGCCGACGCGCCCACCGGCACCGTGCTGTCCCGGCCGCCGGACCTGCGGATGGTCACCAGCGACCGGTGGCCGCCGGTGGCGCTGGGGGTGCCGCTGCTGCCCGGGCTGGTGGCCGCCGCCACCTACACCCTGCTCGCCGCCTGGTCCCGCTTCCCCGACCTGCGCCCGGAGGACTCCCCGGAGAGCTCCCCGGCGGGCTCCGCGGCGCCGGACACGCCCGGCTGGTGACCCGGAAAGACCACCTACACTGGCAGGGTGCTGCACCGGATCGACCTGCGCGGGCGGCCCGACGTCGACCCACGGCCGCTGCTGCCCCGCGCGGCGGTGGACGTCACCGCCGCCGTCGCGCAGGTGCGCCCGCTGGTGGAGCAGGTGCGCACCGGCGGCTTCGCCGCCATCCGACAGGCCACGCAGCGGTTCGACGGGGTGGGCCTGACCCGCCTGCGGGTGCCGGCCGAGCACCTGGCCGCCGCCGAGCGGGCACTCCCGTCCCAGGTACGCGCCGCCCTGCGGGAGTGTGCCGACCGGGCCCGGCGGGTCCACACCAGCCAGCGACCCGACGAGGTGACCACGCAGGTGGTGGCCGGCGGGACCGTCACCCAGCGGTGGGTGCCGGTCGACCGGGTCGGGCTGTACGTGCCCGGTGGCCTGGCGACCTACCCGTCGACCGTGGTCATGAACGTCGTCCCGGCCCAGGTGGCGGGAGTGCGGTCGCTGGCGGTCGCCAGCCCGCCGCGGAAGGAGACCGGCCTGCCGGACGCGCGGGTGCTGGCCGCCTGCGCGCTGCTCGGTGTGGACGAGGTGTACGCGGTGGGCGGTGCCCAGGCGGTCGCGATGTTCGCCTACGGCAGCGACGGGGTCGACGAGACCGACGCGTGCCCGCCGGTGGACCTGGTGACCGGGCCGGGCAACGTCTACGTCACCGCCGCCAAGCGGCTGGTGCGCGGCGTGGTGGGCATCGACGCCGAGGCCGGCCCCACCGAGATCGCCATCCTCGCCGACGACAGCGCCGACCCGGTGCACGTCGCCGCCGACCTGGTCAGCCAGGCCGAGCACGACCCGCTGGCCGCCAGCGTCCTGGTCACACCGTCGCCGGAGCTGGCCGACGCGGTCGACGCCGAGCTGGTCCGGCAGGTGGCCGCCACCAAGCACACCGACCGGATCACCGCCGCGCTGTCCGGACCGCAGTCGGGCACCGTGCTCGTCGACGACCTCGACGCCGGCGTGCGGGTGGTGGACGCGTACGCCGCCGAGCACCTGGAGATCCAGACCCGCGACGCCCGGCGGGTGGCGTGGCGGGTGCGCCACGCCGGTGCGATCTTCGTCGGCCCGTACGCGCCGGTGTCGCTCGGCGACTACTGCGCCGGCTCCAACCACGTGCTGCCCACCGGCGGCTGCGCCCGCCACTCCTCCGGCCTGTCGGTGCGGACGTTCCTGCGCGGCGTCCAGGTCGTCGAGTACGACCGGGAGGCGCTGCGGCAGGCCGCACCGCACGTGGTGGCCCTGGCCGAGGCCGAGGACCTGCCGGCGCACGGCCAGGCGGTCACGGCGAGGTTCGGGCCGTGATCAACGAGCTGCTCAGGCCCGACCTGCGGGGCCGGACGGCGTACGGGGCACCGGAGCTGGACGTGCCGGTGCGCCTGAACACCAACGAGAACCCGTACCCGCTGCCGGAGGCGGTCGCCGCCGCGGTCGCCAAGGCGGTCGCGGCCGAGCTGCCCCACCTGCACCGCTACCCGGACCGGGACGCCGCCGCGCTGCGCGCCGACCTCGCCGCCTATCTCGGCCACGGGCTGGACGCCTCCCGGGTGTGGGCGGCCAACGGCTCCAACGAGGTGCAGCAGCACCTGCTGCAGGCCTTCGGTGGACCGGGGCGCACCGCGCTGGGGTTCGTCCCCTCGTACTCGATGCAGCCGCTGCTGGCCGCCGCCACCGGCACCGGGTGGGTGGCCGCCCACCGCGCCGACGACTTCACCCTCGACGCCGCGCAGGCCGCCGCCGCCGTCCGGGCGCACCGGCCGGACCTGGTGTTCCTGTGCTCGCCCAACAACCCCACCGGCACCGCCCTGGACCTGTCGGTGGTGGAGGCGGTGCTGTCGGCCACGTCCGGCCTGGTGGTGGTGGACGAGGCGTACGCGGAGTTCGCCCGGCCCGGCTCCCGCAGCGCCCTGACCCTGCTGGACCGCCACCCGCGGCTGGTGGTGACCCGCACCATGAGCAAGGCGTTCGGGTTCGCCGGCGGCCGGCTGGGCTACCTCGCCGCCCACCCCGAGGTGGTCGACGCGCTGCGCCTGGTGCGGCTGCCCTACCACCTGTCCCGGCTGGCCCAGGCGGCCGCCCGGGCGGTGCTCGCGCACGCCGGTGAGGTGCTCTCCGCGGTGGCGCGCATCTGCGCCGAGCGGGACCGGATCGTGGCCCGGCTGCGGGAGATGGGCCTGCCGGTGGCCGACAGCGACACCAACTTCGTCCTGTTCGGAGGTCTCGGCGACCAGCGGGAGGTGTGGCGGGCGTTGCTGGCGCGAGGGGTGCTGGTCCGCGACGTCGGCCTGCCCGGGTGGCTGCGGGTCACCGCCGGCACGCCGGAGGAGACCGACGCGTTCCTGTCCGCGCTGGCGCAGGTGATCGGGGAGCGGGCATGAGCCGGACGGCGCGCGTGGAGCGGTCCACGCGGGAGACGAGAGTCGCGGTGGAGCTGGACCTGGACGGCACCGGGCGCGCGGAGATCTCCACCGGCGTGGGGTTCTTCGACCACATGCTGCACCAGCTCGCCCGGCACGGCGGGCTCGACCTGACCGTGCGCACCGAGGGCGACCTGCACGTCGACGCCCACCACACGGTCGAGGACACCTCCCTGGCACTGGGCGCGGCGGTCGACCGGGCGCTGGGGGACCGGGCCGGCATCACCCGCTACGGCCACGCGGTGGTCCCGCTGGACGAGGTGCTGGTCCGGGCCGCCCTGGACCTGTCGGGCCGACCGTACGTCGTCCACGACGAGCCGCCGCTGGCGCCGTACATCGCCGGCACCGGCGCCACCTACCCGACCACCCTGACCCGGCACGTGTGGGAGTCGTTCGGGGCGGCCGCCCGGGTCACCCTGCACGTGAGCGTGCTGCGGGCGGCCCGGCACGGGGCCACGCCCGACCCGCACCACGTGGTGGAGGCGCAGTTCAAGGCGGTGGCGCGGGCACTGCGGGAGGCGGTCGCCCCGGACCCCCGGACCGGTGGGGCGGTCCCGAGCACCAAGGGCGCCCTGTGACCACGCTGCTGGCGCTGGTGCTGTTCGCCTTGGCGGGCCTGCTGGCCGGCGGGGCGTGGTCGCTGCACCGGCAGGGCGCCGGCCTCGGCGTGGTGGTGCTGGTCGCGCTGCTGTCGGCGCTGGCGCTCGCGGGCGGGGTGGCGTGGCTGTGGCCGCAGGTGTGAGCTGCCGCACGCAGGGGTGGGGCTGATGGCACCGTCGGTGGTGGTTCTCGACTACGGCTCGGGCAACCTGCGCTCGGCCGAGCGGGCGCTGGCCCGCGCCGGTGCGCAGGTCACCGTCACCGCCGACCTGGCCGCCGCCGCCCGGGCCGACGGCCTGGTCGTGCCGGGGGTGGGTGCGTTCGCCGCCTGCATGGCCGGGGTCGCCGCCACCGGCGCGGCGGAGGTGGTCCGGGCCAGGGTGGCACGCGGCGCGCCGGTGCTGGGCATCTGCGTGGGGGCGCAGATCCTGTTCGAGTACGGCGACGAGCACGGCGTGGTCACCCCCGGGCTGGGTCTGCTCCCCGGCGGGGTGACGCGGCTGTCCGCCGCCCGGGTGCCCCACATGGGGTGGAACACGGTGGCGGCGCCGCCGACCTCGCGGCTGTTCGCGGACCTGCCACCGGACACCCGGTTCTACTTCGTCCACTCGTACGCGGCCCGGCCGACCGCGGCGCTGGCGGCCAGCGGAGCGGTGGTGTCCGTGACCGACCACGGCGGCCCGTTCGTGGCCGCGGTGGAGCGGGGTGCGCTGTCGGCGACCCAGTTCCACCCGGAGAAGTCCGGTGACGCCGGGGCGGTCCTGCTGCGCCGCTGGGTCTGTAGCCTGTAGCGCGTGACGCTGACCCTGTTGCCGTCGGTGGACGTGGCCGGCGGCGTGTCCGTACGGCTGGTGCAGGGCGCCGCGGGGACCGAGACCTCGTACGGTGACGCGCTGCAGGCGGCGCTGGCCTGGCAACGGGCGGGCGCGCCGTGGCTGCACCTGGTGGACCTGGACGCGGCGTTCGGCCGCGGCTCCAACCGCGAGCTCCTGGCCGAGATCGTGCGCCGGGTGGACATCCCGGTCGAGCTGTCCGGCGGCATCCGCGACGACGACTCACTGGGCGCCGCACTGGCCACCGGTGCCGCGCGGGTCAACCTCGGCACGGCCGCGCTGGAGGACCCCGACTGGTGCGACCGGGTGGTCGCCGAGTACGGGGACAAGGTGGCGGTCGGGCTGGACGTGCGCGGCCGTACCCTGTCCGCCCGCGGCTGGACCCGGAACGGGGGTGACCTGTTCGAGGTGCTGGCGCGGCTGGACGCCGCCGGGTGCGCCCGCTACGTGGTCACCGACATCCGCCGCGACGGCACCCTGACCGGGCCCAACCTGGACCTGCTGCGCCAGGTGTGCGCGGTCACGCCCGCACCGGTCATCGCCTCCGGCGGGGTGTCGTCCCTGGCGGACCTGCGGGCCCTGGCCGCCCTGGAGCCGCTGGGGGTCGAAGGGGTGATCGTCGGCAAGGCGCTGTACGCGGGCGCGTTCACCATCCCGGAGGCGCTGGCCGCCCTCGCCGGCGACGGGTGAGCCGCCGTACACATGTGAGTCTGGTCGGCTCAACTTTGGGAATACCGCGGCGTCGTCGGGTGTCTCATGTGGTGAAGCGCCCCGTTCGCGCGGGCGGGAACCTCGACGAGGAGGTGGGTTGCGATGACGCTACCGATGCCGCGTCTGACGGATCCGCTCGGTGGCTGGGACCCCGTCCGGGAGCTGGACGAGTTCCACGCCCGGATGACCCGGTTGATGTCGTCGGTCTTCGGCATTCCGTCCGGTGCGGACGCCGACCGCTGGACCCCGCTGGCCGACGTCCGGGAGACCGAGGACGCCTTCCTGGTGGAGGTGGAGGTGCCGGGCGTCAAGCGGGACGACATCGACGTCCAGGTCGCCGGCAGCGAGCTGACCATCAGTGGTGAGTTCAAGGAGCGCGAGCGCACCGGCTGGCTGCGGAGCCGTACCCGGCGGATCGGCCGGCTCCACTACCGCACGACGCTGCCGGCCGACGTCGACTCGGGTGCCATCACCGCCGAGCTCGCCGACGGCGTCCTGACGGTACGGGTGCCCAAGAGCGAGGCGGTCCGACCGAAGCGGATCCCGATCACCTCGCGGTGAGCGCACCGCCCCCCAACC
>DATGOE010000092.1:0-25113 GCA_035306365.1 Natronosporangium sp.
TCGACCAGACCAGTACGTCGCGCATCCGGACGGTCACCCGGAGCCCGGCACCCCGGGCCACCGCCGCGGCGGAACGTCTCGCCGCGGCCACGGCGTCCAACGGGTATGCGACGACTCCGGTACGCGGTGACGGTGCTCTCGTGCCTGCTCGCTGGCGTGCTGGCCGCCTGCGGGGCGCCGCCGGGCGACCGGCCGCGGGGACCCGGCGGCGGTCCACAGGCGCCGCCCGTGTCCGTGCAGGTGGACCCGGTCGAGCTGATCGGCGTCTGGGCGGTCGAGGATCCGAGCGGAGCCGACCAGGGTGTCCTCCGCCTCTCCCCGGCCGACTTCGACTGGTGGTCCGAGTGCGGTCGCATCTGGGGTACGTGGAAGGCGAACCCCGCCGGGATGTGGGTCGGGTACGGGTTCGCCTCCTCCGGACCAGGGTGCGACCCGGGCACGCCCGACTGGATGGCGCGGGCGGTCGCGTTCCGCCCCGCCCCCGAGGGCGTGAACCTCATCGACGTCGACGGGGAGGTCACCGCCCGGCTGCGGCCCGGCGCCACCCCGCCACCCGACCCCGACCTGGCGCCGTCCGAGGCGACGCCGCCGGAGGTCACCGACGAGGTGCGGGAGCGGTACGCACCCCCCGCCGACCTACCGTCGGGGCTGGTCCCGGCCGACAGCGCGGCCCTGATCGGTCGCTGGCGGCCGGCGGACCGGGGCGGCGCCCGCGTGTTCGTCCAGCTGGAGCATGACGGGTCGTGGCACGGAAGCGACGGCTGCAACCGCGAGGGCGGCCGATGGGTCGCCGGCCCGGACGGCCTGCTGCTGGCCGTCCAGGGCATCAGCACCCTCATCGGCTGCGACAACGTTCCGGTGGGCGGCTGGCTCGTGCAGGCCGCCCGGGCCGGGCTGGACGGCGACGACCTCGTCCTGGTGGACCGCTCCGGCGCCGAGATCGCCCGTCTGCGCGCCGGCTGAGCGCGGCGGCGGGCGGGCGACCCGACGGGTGTCCGGCGGCTCGCACGCCATGAGCCGGTCGTGGGCGACCGGCTCGCGCGGCCCGGCCACGCCGAGCCGGAACGCTCACCCGACCCAGACGGTCTTGATGTTGCAGAACTCGCGGATCCCGTGCACCGACAGCTCCCGGCCGTACCCGGAGTTCTTGATGCCACCGAACGGCAGCGCCGGGTGGGAGGCGACCATGCCGTTGATGAACACGGCCCCGGCCTCCAGGTCGGTGACGAACCGCTCCTGCTCCTGCGGGTCGGTGGTCCAGGCGTTGGCGCCCAGCCCGAATTCGGTGGCGTTGGCGATCTCGACCGCCTCCTCGTACGAGGAGACCCGGTACAGCCCGGCGACCGGCCCGAACACCTCCTCCGACCACATCTTCATCTGCGGGGTCAGGTCCGTCACCACGGTCGGCGGGTACCACCAGCCCGGACGGTCGGGACGTTCGCCGCCGCACAGCACCCGCGCGCCCTTCGCCACCGCGTCGCGGACCTGCTCCTCCACGTCGGCGCGGCCCTGCTCGGTGGCGAGCGGTCCGACGTCGGTGTCCTCGGACATCGGGTCTCCCACCCGCAGCGCCGACATCTTCGCCACGAACGCGTCGGCGAAGGCGTCGTACACGTCGGTGTGCACCAGGAACCGCTTGGCGGCGATGCACGACTGGCCGTTGTTCTGGCAGCGGGCGGTGGTCGCCACCGCCGCGGCCCGCTCGATGTCGGCCGACGGCATGACGATGAACGGGTCGCTGCCGCCGAGCTCGAGCACGGTCTTCTTCAGGTAGCGGCCGGCCGCCTCGGCCACCGCCCGGCCCGCCGGCTCGCTGCCGGTCAGGGTGGCCGCCCGTACCCGCGGGTCGGCCAGGACCGCTTCCACCTGGCCGCTGCCGATCAGCAGCGTCTGGAACGACCCGGCGGGGAAGCCCGCGCGGGCGAACAGGTCCTGCATGTACAGGGCGGTCTGCGGGACGTTCGAGGCGTGCTTGAGCAGGCCGGGGTTGCCGGCCATGAGCGCGGGGGCCGCGAACCGCATCGCCTGCCACAGCGGGAAGTTCCAGGGCATCACCGCCAGCACCGGCCCCAGCGGCTGGTAGCGCACGTACGCCCGGCTCGCCCCCACGACGGCGCCGTCGACCGGCTCGTCGGCGAGGTAGGCCGGTGCGTGCTCGGCGAAGAACCGGCACGCCATGGCGCACTTGGCCACCTCCGCCCGGGCGGCGGTGATGGTCTTGCCCATCTCGGTGGTCATGGTGCGGGCCACGCTGTCGGCCTCCGCGTCCAGGATGTCCGCGGCCGCCCGCAGCCAGCCGGCCCGCTGTTCGTACGAGGTGCGCCGCAGCGCGGCGAACCCCTCCTGCGCGCGCTCGAGCGCCTTCTCCACCTCGGCCGGCGGCATCGGGTCGAACGTCTTGAGCACCTCACCCGTGGCCGGGTTCGTCGTCGCGATCGCCATGCCGTCCACGGTATCGCCGCGGCCGCGTCAGCGGCAGTGGCGGGCGCCGAAGTGGCCACACCTCGGGACGACGCCCGCCCGGGCCGGCTCGCGCGCAACCGCCCATGTCGGGCGAACCCGGATACGTCCCGGGCGGTACGCGTTACGGCCCGGTCCCGCGGTGACCGTGACCCGGTCCAGCATCAGCCCCGGCAGGTCGAGGCTGACGACGGTGACCGTGTTCTCTCCGGCTGCGAGCGCCACCTGCAGGACGACGGCGCCCACCGCGTCCCGGTCCAGCGCGGGGAACTCCACGGTCACGGCCGGCCCACCGTTGACCGACACCTGTGCGGTGCGGCTCACCGTAGCGGCGTAGTGCACTGTCAGGTGGTAGGCCCCGGACCGGCCCACCGTGATGCCGGACAGCTCAACGCTCGCGTTCGGGCTCAGCCTCACGACCCGCCCACCGGAGGCGGTCGCCAGCGCCTCGACCGAGGCGCCGCGCGCGAGCGAGCCGTCCTCGGCCTCGAACGCGCCGCCGGTCGACCCGGCCTCGTCGCCGGCAGGCCCGGCCTCGTCGCCGGCGGACCCGGCGTCGTCACCGGCGGACCCGGCGTCGGACGCCCCGTCCCGCGTCCGGGACTCGCCGCGGCCGGCGTCCCCGTCCCGGTCGTCGGGGCCGGAGGACACACCCCCGTCCGGCGTCACCGACCGGCCGCCGTCCGGCACGGTGGGCACGGTCGGCACGGTCGGCGACGGGTCGGGCCACGGCGGCGGTCCGAGCGAGCTCTCACCGGAAGTACCGGTCCAGTGCACGATCACCCCGGTGCCGACGAGGACCAGCCCCACCACCGCGGCGACACCGGCGACCTCGCGGAACGGCCGGCGACGCCGCCGGCGGCCGCGATACGGCCCGGCCGCGCCACCGGCCCGGTCCGGGCCCTCCGGCACCGTGTCCACCGGGCCGGCGCCCTCCGACGACCGGCCTGCGTTCCCGGAGGGCCGGCCTGCGTCCTCGGAGGGGTGGCAAACCTCCGCCGACGACCAGCCGGAGCCCCCGGGCGGCCAGGCGGCATCCTCCGGCGGCCAGCCGGCACCCTCGGAGGAACCGGCGGCACCGTCGCCGAGCCCGCCGCCGGCGCCGCCCGGCCACGCGGCCGCCCCCTCGGACCGGGCACCACCGGCGGGGGTCCAGGTGGTGTCGTCCGCGGCGGACACGGGCCCCACGGTGAGCGCGTCGTCGGCGGCCTGACCGTCCGGCACGGGCGACGGGTCGGGGCCGTGGTCGCTGCCGTACCGGCGGAAAGCCCCGCCGCGGGGGCCGGCACCCGTCAGCCAACCCCCGATCCGTAGCCGACTGTCCCGGGCCATCCCCCTCCTCATCGCACCCTGCCACCCGGAACCGTATCGCGACCGCCGGCCGGCTCGTGTCGCCCAACCGACACAGCGGGTCAGGGTACGGTGGCCGAATCGCTAAAGTCGTCGATGTTTCTCTCGCCCGCCTCTTCCCCGGCCTTCGGGTTGCCCATACCGTTTCCGTATGAAGCTCGAGCTGCGCCACCTGCAGATCGTCTGCGCGATCGCCGACCACGGCAGCGTGACGAAGGCGGCGTCGGCCCTGGGGTTGGCGCAGCCCGCGCTGACCGCTCAGCTGCAGCGCATCGAGCGCAGCCTGGGAGGGCCGCTGTTCCACCGGGACCGCCGCGGTGCCCGACCTACCGTCCTCGGTGAAGTGGTGCTCGAGCGGGCGAGGATCGTCCTGCCCGCGGTGCAGGGGCTTGAGGAGGAGGTGGCGCGACTGGCCGCCGGAGACTCGCACGTGCGCTCCTACCGCATCGGAGCGGTCAACGGACCCATCCTCGGCGGCCTGGTGCGCCGGCTCGGCAACCACGACCCGCAGGCCCACCTGACCACCCGGGTCGCGTGGGATCCGCCCGAGCTGGCCCGGATGGTCAGTGCCGGCCGGCTCGACTACGTCCTCATCGGAGCCTGTGGGGACTCACCCCCGCCGCCCGCGCCGGGCGTCGTCTGGGAGCAAGTGGCGGTCGACGCGGTGTGGGTGCTGCTGCGCGAGTCCGACCCGCTGGCCGCCAAGGACGAGGTGGATCTCGCCGACCTCGCCGACGCCCGGTGGGCCGCCACGCCCGGCGAGAGCTGCTTCCAGGACTGTTTCGTGGCGGCGTGCGCCCGCGCCGGGTTCGCCCCCCGCCACCTGTACGAGAGCGACGTACGCACCTGCATCGAGCTGGCCGAGTCGGGCGACGCCGTGGCACTGTGCCAGTCCAGCTTCCGGCCGCCGCCGGGGCTGGTCTCGGTGCCGATCACTGGTACGCCGCTGCGCTGGCGGCACCTGCTGGGCTGGCGGCCCGACTCCCCCGCCGGCAGGCACGCCAAGACCCTGGTCAGTTTCGCGGTGGAGGCGTACCGCGAGGCGGTCGACCGGCTGCCGCGGCTGCGCGCGTGGCTCGGCACCCGCCCCTGCTACGGCGCGCGGCCGGCCGTCCGCGAACCGGCGGTGTGGGGCGCACGGCACGACGTGTGAGACGCACCGGACCGGCCGGCGTACCCCGGCCGCCCGGGCGTCCTCACTCCCCGCCGACCTGGTGGTGGGCGGCGGTCGGCGCGTCGACCAGCACCGATCCCGGTTCGTCCCGACCGAGCACGGTCACCAGCCGGCGGTCCCCACGGGCGAGCTCGATGCCGGTGTAGAGCTCCACCGTGTCCCACTCCCCGAGCCGGTGGGCGGCCCGCCGCAGGTTCCGCGTGGCGCCCCGGTCGTCGGGCGCGGTGCGCTGCCACACCACGGTGCCGTTCTCGCTGAGGTCGGTCACGACCAGGTCGCCGTCGCGGACCTCCAGTCGCACGTGGACGGGGCTGATCCAGCTGGCCGCGGCCTCGTGCAGCCACGGTGTTACCGACACCACCCGCGGGTCCTCGGCCCGCCCGACCTCGACCGGTTCGCCCTCGCGCACGACGATGCGGCGCCGGGGAAGGTCGTCCACGACGATGGACACCGGGTACGCCGCCGGCCGCGGACCCGCATCGCTGACCGGCTCGCCGTGCCGGGGACACACGGGCACGCCGTCGTGGCGCAGGCGAGGGACGGGCTGGCCCACCGGCCGCCGCTCGCCGAACGCCGGGCAGTCGTACCCGTCGCACCGCCACGACTGGGTCACCAGCCGGCCGGCGGCGCCGCCGGCCGGCGCACCCCGGTGGAACCGGCTGCCCGACACCCGTACCCGGGACATGCGCGCCGCCGGCTTGCCGGTGAGCACCTCCGCCGGGAGCGGCAGCTCGACCTGCTCCCCGTTGCCCGAGGTGGGCACCTTCGCCGAGGCCACCACCCGGGCGGTGTCCTCCCCACCGGCGGCCCGCCCGGCGTCCACGTTCTCCTCCCCGGACAGCGGGCGCAGCGACGCCACGCCGCCGCGGGGGACCAACCGCAGCGCCCTCCCGCTGCCGTCGGTCAGCCACGGGTACCGCTGCGCCAGCACAGGATCCGGCCGCAGCACGATGAGCGGGAGCCCGGTCAGGTCGGCGATCTCCGCGGGGCGGTCGGCCACCTCGGAGGTGACCTCGATGACGCCGTCGTCGAGCCATCGACCCAGCACCATGCGTTCCTTGGAGGTCAGCGCCTGGTCCGACAGCAGCGCCCGCTCCGCCACCCCGTACAGCATCGCGCCCTCGTCGACGAGGTAGCGGCTCAACGCGTCCAGCACCATGCCGATCCGGACGAGGTTCACCGGACGGCCGCGGTCCAGCTCCACGCACCGGGCGACCGCTCCGATATCGACCACCGCCTGTGCCGCGACCACATCCGTGGTCAACCGTCGTTCGATCGCGTCCATCACGGCGCTGGTCTGGAACCGCACGACCCCACCTTAGGGGCTTGCCGCCAGCGGGGGAACCTCACCCGCGCGCCTATGCTGGGGCGGCGACCAGGGAGGCGACGGGTGCTGATCGTGCACGCGGTGTGGCGGGGTGAGCGGCCGCTGCTGTGGGCCGAGGACGCGTCGCTCGCCACCGGTGCGTGGCGCACCACGGCTGGTCGCCGGCAGCCGGCCGGTGCCGGAGCACCCCACCGCGGCCGCCGGCCGCCCCACCCGTACGCCGCCGCGGCGACGGTTCTCGGCGACGCCCTCGGTGCGCCGGCGGACGGCGCCACGACCGTCGACCTGTGGCTGCCCACCGTGGCCGGGGTCCCGGTGGGCTCGCCGGAGCTGTCGCGGGAGGTGCCCGGACCGGACGGGCGGCCCCGGCTGCGGCGGTGGCGGGTGCCGGCCCTGGAGCTGACGCCCGAGCAGGCCCTGGAGCTGTCCGGGCGGCTCGCGGATCGACCGTCCGGGGACAGTGCCACCGCACCGTCCGGGGAGGCCGCCAGGGCTCCGTCCGGGGACAGTGCCACCGCGTCGCCCGCAGGTGGGGGCGCCGAACCGGGCGCCACCGTCCGGCACCTCGTCGCGCTCGCCGAGTTCGCCACCGACCTGGTCGGCCGGGGGCGGCTGCTGCCCTCGGTCGACCCGCGCGGTCGGCGGGCGGTGTGGCGGCCGCTGCTCACCGGTCCGGACGCCGCCTGGGCGGAGGCGCTCGCCCTGGCGCTGCCTCCGGCCGGCCGGTGCGCCGACGACCGCGGCGCCGCGGAGGTCACCGCCACCGCGCTGGACGCGCTCACCGACGCCGCCGCCCGCGCCGCCCTGGGTACGGTCCGGCTGGGAGGCGACCTTCCCGGCCTGGTCGGGCAGTGGCTGCGGGCGCTGGCCGGTCGGCGGGCGACCGTGCCGGCCACGCCGCAGCGGCTGCGGGCGCTGGCCGACGAGCTGACCGCCTGGCAGCGGGACGCCACCGGCGGCGCGGTGCGGGCGTGTTTCCGGTTGCGTGAACCCGAGGCGTCCACCACCGGCGGCGGAGGCGCCCCCGGCTCCGGCGGGCGGGAAAGCGCCCCGGGCTCCGGCACGGCTCCCCCCGACGTGGACCCGGACGGCGAATGGACGGTGGAGTTCGCGTTGCAGGCCGTCGACGAGCCCAGCCTGGTCGTCGACGCCGAACAGGTGTGGCGCGCCGACGGCGCGCTGCGGGCGCTGGCGCGGCGGGTGGCCACGCCTCAGGAGGCGCTGCTGAGCGAGCTCGGCCGGGCCAGCCGGCTCTACCCACCGCTGGAGGCGGCGCTGCGGGTCGCCCGGCCCACCGCGCTGCGACTGGACACCGCCGGCGCCCACGACTACCTCGTGCGGGGCGCGCCGGTGCTGGCGGCCGCCGGCTTCGGCGTGCTGCTGCCGTCCTGGTGGAGCCGGCCGGCGGCGCGGCTGGGAGCGCAGGCGGTGGCCCGGACCGCCGCCGCCCAGCCCGGTCGGGTCGGCACCGCCGCCGGTCCGGGGCGCGAGGCCCTGGTCCGGTTCGAGTGGCGGCTGGCGCTGGGCGACGAACCGTTGACCGCCGCCGAGCTGGAGGAGCTGACCCGGCTGAAGGCGCCGCTGGTGCGGTTGCGCGGCCAGTGGGTGGAGGTGGACCCGAAGCGGATCGCCGCCGGCCTCGCCGCGCTGCGCGCAACCGGGCCGGGCGAGGTGACCGTCACCGACCTGCTCCGGCTGGCCGCCGGCGAGCACGAGGGACCCGGCGGCCTGCCGGTCACCGGGGTGCGGGCCGACGGGTGGCTGGACGACCTGCTGTCCGGCGACGCCGACCGGCGGCTGGAGCCGGCGGCCGAGCCGCCGGGCTTCGCCGGCACGCTGCGCCCGTACCAGCGCCGCGGGCTGGCCTGGCTGCGGTTCCTGGAGCGGGCGAGTCTGGGCGGCGTGCTCGCCGACGACATGGGGCTGGGCAAGACCGCGCAGACGCTGGCGCTCGTCGCCGGCGACCACGCCGGCCCCACGCTGCTGGTGTGTCCGATGTCGCTGGTGGGCAACTGGCAGCGGGAGGCGGCGCGGTTCGCGCCGGGTCTGCGGGTGCACGTGCACCACGGCGCCGAGCGGGCGCGCGGTGCGGCCTTCGCCGCCGCCGTGTCCGGCGCCGACCTGGTGATCACGACGTACGGCCTGGTCGCGCGTGACGTCGACACGCTGCGGGAGATCGACTGGTACCGGGTGGTGGTCGACGAGGCGCAGGCGATCAAGAACGCGGCGACCCGGCAGGCGGCGGCGGTCCGCTCGCTGTCCGCGCGCCACCGGCTGGCGCTGACCGGCACGCCGGTGGAGAACCGCCTGGCCGACCTGTGGTCCATCCTGGAGTTCACCAACCCGGGGCTGCTCGGGCCGGCCGAGCGGTTCCGCCGACGGTACGCCGAACCGGTGGAGCGGCACGGCGACGAGCGGGCCGCCGGCCGGCTGCGGCGGCTGACCGGCCCGCTCATCCTCCGGCGCATGAAGACCGACCGGCGGATCGTGCCCGACCTGCCGGAGAAGTTCGAGATGGAGGTGGTCTGCAATCTCACCACCGAGCAGGCCACGCTCTACCAGGCGGTGGTGGACGACATGCTGGCGCGCATCGCCGGCAGCGACGGCATGGAACGCCGCGGCCTGGTGCTGGCGACCATGACCAAGCTCAAGCAGGTGTGCAACCACCCCGCCCACCTGCTCGGCGACGGCAGCCGCCTGGCGGGGCGCTCGGGCAAGCTCGCCCGGCTGGAGGAGATCCTCGAGGAGGTGCTGGCCGGCGGGGAGCGGGCGCTGGTGTTCACCCAGTACGCGCAGTTCGGCGCGATGCTGCGCAGCCACCTCTCCGCCCGGTTCGGCCGCGAGGTCGGGTGGCTGCACGGCGGAGTGCCGAAGCGGGCGCGAGACGAGCTGGTCGCGAGGTTCCAGTCCGGCCGGCCGGACGCGCCCGCGCTGCTGGTCCTGTCGCTGAAGGCCGGCGGGACCGGCCTCAACCTGACCGCCGCCAACCACGTCGTCCACGTCGACCGGTGGTGGAACCCGGCAGTGGAGGACCAGGCCACCGACCGGGCGTTCCGCATCGGCCAGAGCCGTGCGGTCCAGGTACGCAAGCTGGTCTGCGCCGGCACCGTGGAGGAGAAGGTGTCCGCCATGATCCGGGACAAGCGGGCGCTGGCCGGGAAGGTCGTCGGCACCGGGGAACAGTGGCTCACCGAGCTGTCCACCGCGCAGCTCCGGGAGCTGCTCACCCTCGAGGCGGGGGCGGTGGTGGAGTGAACGCGTGGCAGGGCGGCTTCCCGCCCCGGTCGGCACCGGTCCGGGTGGAGGGTGGCATCCGGGCGCGCACCCGCCGCGGCACCATCGGCCGGTCCTGGTGGTCGCGACGGTTCATCGAGGTGCTCGAGTCGTTCGAGCTGCGCGGCCGGCTGGCGCGCGGCCGCGCGTACGCCCGCCAGGGCCAGGTGCTGGCACTGGAGATCGCCGCCGGTGAGGTGACGGCCACGGTGCAGGGGTCCCGCCCGCGGCCGTACCGGGTCCGCATCGGCCTGACGCCGCTGCCCGACCACGCCTGGGCCGCCGCCGAGCAGGCCCTGTCCCGGCAGGCGATCTACGCCGCCCGGCTGTTGTCCGGGCAGATGCCCGCCGACATCGAGGAGGTGTTCGCCGCCGCCGGCGCCCCGCTGTTCCCGCGGGTCCAGGCCGACCTGCGGATGTCGTGCTCCTGCCCGGACCCGGCCGTGCCGTGCAAGCACGTGGCGGCGACGTTCTACCTGCTGGCGGAGGCGTTCGACGATGATCCGTTCCGGATCCTCCACTGGCGGGGCCGGTCGCGGGAGCAGTTGCTGGCCCGCCTGCGGGTGCTGCGGGCGGACGGGGCGTCCGGACCGGAGGCGGCCGGCCCGGACACCGCCGGCCGGGACGCCGCCGACTCGGACGCGACCGGCCGGGACGCCGCCGGCCCGGACGCGAGCGGGACGGTGCCGCCGGCGGTCGGGGCCGGGGTCGCCCTCGCCGGGATCGCCAGCCCGGCCCTGGCGGAGGTGGCCGACCGCTTCTGGGTGCCACCGGTACCCCGGCCGGAACGGCCGCCCACGCTGCCGGCAGAGGTCGACCTGCTGCTGCGCCAGCTGCCCACGCCACCGGCCGCGCTCGGGGGCCGGGAGCTGATCGCGCGGCTCCGCACCGCCTACCGGCGGTTCGGCGGCGCCGACGGGCAGGAAGCCTGACCCGACTTGGGACCTAAGGAGCCCGGAGAGGGTCCAATGGCCCTTCCGCGCCGCGCGTACGCCGTCCCACCGTGGTGGGACGAGGAGGGCCTGATGCCGGTCGACTACATCGCCGCTGTGGAGGCGGCCATCCGTGCACCGTCGCTGCACAACACGCAACCGTGGCGGTTCCGGATGCGCCAGGACGCCATCGAGGTCCGGATGGATCCGAAGCGCCGGCTACCCGCCAGCGACCCCACCGGATGGGCTGCCCGGATGTCCGTGGGCGCCGCGGTGTACAACCTGCGCCTCGCCCTGGCCGTGCAGGGGCGGCAGCCGCGGGTCCGGCTCGTCCCGGTGGCCGACGATCCGGACCTGCTGGCGGTGGTGGAGATCACCGGCCAGCGCCCCGCCAGCGAGGAGGAGCGGCGGCTGTGGCAGGCGATCTGGCGCCGGCACAGCAACCGGGAGCCGTTCTGGCCGGACCCGGTACCGGCCGAGTCACGACGCCGGCTGGTCAACGCCGCGCAGACCGAGGGCGGGTGGCTGGAGCTGCTCATCGGCACCGGCCCGCTGGAGGCTCTCGGGCGCATCGCCCGCGCCGCCGACGCGCTGCTCATGCGCGACGACGCGTACCGGGCGGAGCTCGCGGCGTGGACACGGCCGAACGGCGGCGACGGCCACGTCGACGGGGTGCCCGAGTCGGCGGGGGGACCGCGTCCCGGACCGCAGGACCTGCTGCCCGCACGGCCGTTCTCCTCCGAGCCCCGGAGCGCGGGGCAGGACCCGGAGACCCACCCCCTCGTGGCCGTGCTCGGCACGGTCGCGGACACCCCCGCCGACCAGGTGCACGCCGGCGAGATCCTGCAGCGGGTGCTGCTGACCGCCACCGACGACGGCCTGGCCGCCTCCATGATCTCGCAACCGGTGGAGGTGGAGACGGCCCGCGAACAGCTGCGTCTGGCGCTGGGCCGGTCCGGCCCGCCGCAGATGGTGCTGCGGATCGGCTACGGCGTGCCGGGTGCCCCCACGCCGCGGCGCCCGGTCGACGAGGTCATCGACGACTGAGCGGACACCGACCGCCCCGCGGACGGCACCGCCCGCGGACGGCACCGACGTGCCATACCGCCCACGCGGGTGGGGACCAACGCCCCCGGTGCCGGCTGCCGGCCGGCCCTGCCGCGCTGGTGGCGCCCCATGGTCCGATGAAGGCGTCGGGGATACCGACGTTGGAGGAGAGGACGTGGGAACCATGACCGCGACCATTGAGACCCCTGCCGCGACGGTGCACCGCGCTCCCACGACGAGCGCGCGCCGCGTGGCGGTCGACTATGTCTGGGCCGGCCTGCGGATCGGGCTGGGCTGGATCTTCCTGTGGGCCTTCCTGGACAAGCTGTTCGGCTGCGGGTTCGCCACCGCCACCGAGAACGCGTGGGTCAACGGCGGCAGCCCCACCGAGGGCTTCCTGACGTTCGCCACCACCGGCCCGTTCGAAGGCTTCTACCAGAGCCTCGCCGGGCAGGCGTGGGTGGACGTGCTGTTCATGGTCGGCCTGGTCGCCATCGGCCTGGCCCTGCTCGCCGGGGTGGGCATGCGGGTCGCGGCCGCGACCGGAGCACTGCTGATGGTGCTCATGTGGAGCGCGGTGCTGCCTCCGGCGAACAACCCGTTCATGGACGACCATCTGATCTACGCCGGACTGCTCATCGGCCTGGCGATGGTCAACGCCGGTGACACGCTCGGGTTCGGACGCGCCTGGGCGCGCACGCGGCTGGTGCGCCGCCTGCCGTGGCTCCGCTGAACCCTCCACGACCGGGCCGACCGGGCCGCGCGGGAGCTTCCCGGCGGCCCGGCGCCGACCGGCAGACAGCAACCGGCTCGCACGGGAGACTGAGGGCATGGACACCGAACCGATCGTGGTGGGCGTCGACGGCTCGGACGCCGGCCGCGCGGCGATCGACCTGGCCGTGACCGAGGCGCGGCTGCACCGTCGACCCCTGCGGCTGGTGCACGCCTTCGTATGGCCGATCCTCGGCGTGTACACCGGCCCGTCGCCGGAGGGGCCGCCGGACGGCGGTCTGGCGGCCGACGCCGAGCGGCTGCTGGCCGAGTCCCTGGACCACGCCAAGCGGGCCGGCCCGGACCTGACCGTGACCGGGGAGATCGTCACGGGCGCCGCCGCACCGGTGCTGCTGGACGAGGCCACGCGGGCCTGGCTGCTCGTCCTGGGCAGCCGGGGCCTGGGAGGCTTCGTCGGTCTGCTGGTCGGTTCCGTGACCGTGCAGGTCGCCTCCCACACCCGCCGGCCGCTGCTGGTCGCCCGCGGGCAGGTGCGGGAGAGCGGACCCGTGGTCGTCGGTGTGGACGGTCCCGCCTCCGCCGCCGCCGTCGAGTTCGCGTTCGCCGAGGCGGAGGTGCGCGGGGCCGACCTGGTCGCGGTCCACGCCTGGTACGGGGACCTGCCGGAAGGGGTCGAGGAGAAGCTGCCGCTGATCTACGACGCCGGGGACGTGACGGCGACCCTCACCTCTCAGCTGTCCGGGTGGGTGGCCGAGGCCCGCGCCCGCCACCCTGAGGTCCGCGCCCGGGAGGAGGTCAGGTACGGGCGGGCCGCCAAGACCCTGCTCGAGCTGTCCCGGGAGGCGCAACTGGTGGTGGTGGGCGCCCGCGGCCGCGGCGGCTTCGCCGGCCTGCTGCTCGGTTCGGTCAGCCAGGCCCTGCTGCACCACGCCGAGTGCCCGGTCGCGGTGGTCCGCGATACCGGCGCCTGATGCCAGGCCCTCCGGTGCGGGCCGTACGCGCGCGGCCAGCGTCTGACCGCACGCCACGCGCCTGACGCCGCCCCGCGACGAGCCGCCCGCCCCGGCGGTCGACGACGTCCTCCAGATACGTTCAAGGCTGGCTCCCGAACCGGGAGCCAGCCTTGATCACCTTGGTAGCGGGGCCAGGATTTGAACCTGGGACCTCCGGGTTATGAGCCCGGCGAGCTACCGAACTGCTCCACCCCGCGTCGCCGGGACAAGGATAGCAGAGCGGCTCACCCCCGTGCCAACCGGCCTCAGCCGCCGCCACCCTCGGCGGCCTCGAGCGCCGCCTGGTAGGCGTCCCACGCCTCCAGCACCCGCTGCGCCGCCTGCGCGTACCGGACGAAGTCGCCCGACTCGTCCGCGGCCCGCAGCTCCTCCATGGCCGCCTCGAACGCGGCCAGCGCCTCCTGCACGTCCGGCGGCGGTGTCTCCGTCGGCGTCGGCGACGGCGTCTGCGTCGGCGGCGCGGTGGGCGGCGGGGTGGCGCCCGGCGGCTGCTCCTCCGGCGGGGTCTCCCCCTCCAGCGTCGGCACGCCCCGCTTCCCCTGCTCCACGAGGTCGGCCAGGCCCTCCTCGAGGCTGTCCGCGAGGGTCACGTACTGCCCGTAGCTCATGAGCACCTTCTGCATCAACGGGAACGCCTCTTCGCTACGGGTCTGCACGTAGACGGGCTCCACGTAGAGCATGCCGTCCCGGTACGGCAGGGACAGCAGGTTCCCGTACCGGATCACGGCCGACCCGCCGGCCTCCAGCAGGGTGAGCTCCTGCCGGATGGCGGAGGCGTTGACCATCTCCTGGTGCACCTGCTCGGGGCCGGCGATCCGGGTGTCCGACGGCAGGCTCCACGCCTGCAGCCGCTGCTCCCCGTCCACGTACGCGCCGGAGACCACGGCGGCCAGGTTGCGCCGGTTGACCGGGCTCATCGCGGACGTCAGCTGGAAGGTCGGGCCCGCCTGCCCCGGGAACTGGGTCAGCAGGTAGTAGGGCGGCTGCGGGTCGCCGGTGTTCGGGTCGGCGGGCAGCCGGGGCACCTGCCAGAAGTCGGTGCCGGCGAAGAACTCACGCGGGTTGGTGACGTAGAACTGCGCGAGCAGGTTCCGCTGCACCTTGAACATGTCGACCGGGTAGCGGAAGTGCTGCATGAGCTCGGGCGGGATCTCCGAACGCGGCACCACCAGGTCGCCGCCGAACGCCTCGTTCCACGCGTCCAGCACCGGGTCGTCCTCGACGAACTCGTACAGCGTCACCGTCCCGTCGTAGGCGTCCACGGTCGCCTTCACCGAGTTGCGGATGTAGTTGATCTCTTCCCGCTGCAGCTGGGCGACGCCCACGCCGACCTGCGCGTCCCTGGTCTCCTGCTGCAGGTCGATCCGCTGCGAGTACGGGAAGCTGTTGCTGGTCGTGTAGGCGTCGACGATCCACTTGATCCGCCCGTCCACGACCACCGGGTACGGGTCGCCGTCGACGGTCAGGAACGGCGCCACCTTCTCCACCCGCTCCCGCGGCACCCGGTGGAAGAGCACCTTCGAGTCCGGGTTCACGACCTCCGACAGGACGAAGTTCGCCTCCCGGAACTTGATCGCGAACAGCAGCTTGCGGAAGAACGAGCCGACCTCGACCCCGCCCTGACCGGTGTAGCGGTAGGTGTCCTCGCCGTTGGCCAGCGGGCGGTCGAACTCGTCCCGCCCACCGACGACCACGTAGTCGGTCATCTGGTCGCCGTAGTAGACCCGCGGCTGCTCCGGGGTCAGCTCGGGCACCCCCTGGGACGCCTGGCAGCGCACACCCCCGACGATCTCCTCGGTCTGCTCGTCGGCGTCGGTGCCGAGGAAGCCGGAGGCGAAGAACGGCCGCCCGTTGCAGACGATCCGGTTGGCCGGCGCGCCCACGATCCCGTAGCCGTGGCTGTAGTAGCTGTGCCGGTTCTGCCACTGCTGCTGCCGGTCGGTGAGGCCGTCCTCGTAGTCGATCTGCCGCAGCCCCACCACGTAGTCGGTGAGCGTGCCGTCCGGCTGCTGGTAGCGGACCACGTCCAGCTTCTCGCCGAAGCTGTAGAAGCCGCGCACCTGCTGCAGCTGCGTGTACGTCTGGGGGAGGATCTCCGGGTCGAGCAGCCGGATGCTGGCGATGAGCGTCTCGTCCTCGGCCATCTCCTCCGGCGGCGTCTGGTTGGTGCCCGGGTACGGGATCAGCTCGGCGCTGTCGAGGCCGAACGCGTACCTGGTCGCCTCGATGCTGCGCGCGATGTACGGCGCCTCCTTGTCCCCCTTGGTCGGGTTGACGTCGAACGTCTGCACGCCCCACGGGTAGATCCCGCCGATCACCACCGCGGCCAGCGCCAGCAGGCCCAGCGCCATGCCCGGGTAGGTCAGGTTGCGGAAGATCGCGTTGGCGAAGACCACCACCGCGACGGCGACCAGGATCGCGATCCACATGAGCATGGCCTTGGCCGGCAGCAGCGCGGTCACGGCCGAGGCGCCCGCGCCGGTGAGCGTCTGGCCCTGCACGAGCTCGAAGCTCTCCAGCATGAGCCCGCGCTGGTCCAGCCAGTACGCCACCGCCTTGAGGCCGACGAACAGCGCCACCAGCACCGACAGGTGCGCCCGCGCGCCCGGGGTGACCCGGTCGCCGACCCCCTGCAGGCGCACCGCGCCGTAGAGGTAGTACACGCCCAGCGCGCCGAGCAGCGACAGCACCACCGCCGCGAACCCGACCCCGAGCAGGAACCGGTAGAAGGGGTACTCGAAGACGTAGAAGCCGGCGTCGATGTTCAGCTCGGGGTCACGCCACCCGAACTCGCCGCGGTGGCGGAACAGCAGCCACTCCTGCCAGCGGCTCTGCGCGGTCATGCCGGCGAACAGGCCCACCAGGCCGGCGGCCACCGTGATCCACACGCCGACCCGCGGGGTGATCAGCTGGCGGTAGCGTTCCAGCGACTGCTGTTCCAGGGAGTGCGGCCGCAGCAGGGGCCGCAACCGGTACGCCAACCACAGGTTGGCGGCCACCAGCAGGCCCATCCCGATGCCGACCACCAGGAACAGCCCGGCCCGGGTGAAGAGGACCCCGGTGAAGACGCGACTGAAGCCCACCTCCCGGTACCACAGCAGCTCCGTCGACAGGTCCACCGCGGTGCCGAGCAGGCTGGAGAGCAGGAAGGCACCGATGAGCACGGCCACGGTGACCTTTCCACGGCGGCTCATGCCGGGTACGGGCGGTCGCCCGTCTCGTACCACCACGACGAATCAGCTCCAGGTACCTCAAGGCGTCTCAGGCGGCCCTAGCGTACCCGCAGCCCCGGTGACGGCGGCGGCCGCATACCGATGGCACCCGATCGGTGACCGGTGGCAACCCCGTCCGGGCGCGCCCCCGGCGGTCAGCAGGTGGCCGGCGTCCTTCCCTCCCGGACCGCCGCCAGCCCCGCCAACGCGTCCTGGAGCGTCTCCACCCTGACCAGGGTCAGGCCGTCGGGCCGGTGGGCGACCGCCTCCGCGCAGTTGTCCGCCGGCACCAGGAAGACCGTCGCCCCCACGTCCCGCGCCGCAATGAGCTTCTGCGGCAGGCCGCCGATCGGCCCCACCGTGCCGTTGTCGTCGATCGTCCCGGTGCCCGCAATCACCAGCCCGCCGGTGAGGTCCTCCGGCTCGAGCAGGTCGATGATGCCCAGGGCGAACATGAGTCCGGCGCTGGGGCCGCCGATGCGGTCGATCTCGAAGTTGATCTCGAACGGCACGTCCATCTCGTGCGCGACCGCCACGCCCACGCGGGGGGTACGGCCGTCCTGCTCGTCGGCGGCCGTGGTGACCTCGACGGTGCCGGGCTCGTCGCCCCGCAGGTAGCCGATCTTCAGGGTGGTGCCGGCCGGGTGGCGGGTCACCAGGTCCTGCAGCTGCTCCACCGAGGTGACCTCGTCACCGTCCACGGACGTGATCACGTCTCCGGCACGCAGCTTGCCGTGCGCCGGCATGCCCTCCGGCACGTCCCTCACGACCACCTTCGCCGGGTAGCCGAGGTGGCGGAGAGCGGCGACCTCGGCGCTGTCCTGCGACTGTGTGAACTGCCGTTGGTTCTGCTCCTCCACCTCCTCCGGGCTCCGGTCCGGCGGGTAGATGAGCTCCCGCGGCACCACCGCCTCGTCGTCGTCGAACCAGGCCCGGATGACGGTGAGCAGGTTGACGTCGGGCTCCACCCCGACGGTGGTCAGCCGCAGCTGTCCCTCCGACGTCGAGGTCGGCGTCCCCGTGATCTGGATGACCGGCTTACCGTCCCGCTCGCCGAGTGTGTCCACGGTGGGTCCGGGGTCGAGGATCACGTACGGCACCGGTGCGGCCATGACGCCCGCGGTCAGGACGGCGACGATGATCGCACCCACCAGCACGGTGACCCCTCGGCGCTGCATATCGGTCACCCTATCCGGGAGCCGGCGCGTGGACGGGCACGCCCGGACGCGTACCGTTGAAGGGTGCCCGACATCCCGTTCGGTTTCGCCTTGCCAGGCGGCCAGCCTCCGGACCCGCGCGATCAGGAACAGATGCGCCGCTTCCTGGCGCAGCTGCAGCAGTTCCTCACGCCCGCCGGCGCCGGCCCGGTGAACTGGGACCTGGCCCGCCAGGTGGCGGCCAGCAGGCTCGGCGCGGACGGGGACCCACCGGTCACCCCGCAGCAGCGGCAGCGGGTGGGGGAGGCGCTGCGGCTGGCGGACCTGTGGCTGGACCCCACCAGCACCTTCCCCTCCGGGATCCGGACCGCCACCGCCTGGAACCGCAACGAATGGATCTTCCACACGATGGACGTGTGGAAGAAGCTGTGCGACCCGGTGGCCACCCGGATGGTCGGCGCGATGGACGACCTGGTGCCCGAGGAGGCACGCGCGAGCCTGGGACCGGTCCAGGCGGTGGTGACGGCCCTGGGCGGTGCGCTGTTCGGGGGACAGCTCGGGCATGCGCTGGGCTCGCTGGCCACCGAGGTGCTGTCCGCCGGGGACATCGGCCTGCCGCTGGGTCCGGCCGGCACCGCGGCGCTGCTGCCGGCGAACGTCACCGCGTACGGCGAGGGCCTGGAGATCGACGAGGAGGAGCTGCTGCTGTACGTCGCCCTCCGGGAGGCGGCTCACCAGCGCCTGTTCGGGCACGTGCCGTGGCTGCGGGGACACGTGCTCACCGCCGTTGAGACCTACGCCGCCGGCATCCGGGTGGACCGGGACGCGGTCGAGGAGGCGATGAGCAAGATCGATCCCACCGACCCGGAGTCCATGCGCCTGCTTCGGGTGGAGGGCATCTTCTCTCCGGAGTCCACCCCCGAGCAGGCCGCCGCGCTGACGCGTATCGAGACCGCGCTGGCGCTCGTCGAGGGGTGGGTCAGCCACGTCGTGGACACCGCCGTGTCCGGCCGCCTGCCCCATGCGGTACGGCTGGCCGAGGCGTTCCGCCGCCGGCGCGCCGAGGGCGGCCCGGCCGAGCAGACCTTCGCCGCTCTGGTCGGGCTCGAGCTGCGGCCGCGGCGACTCCGCGAGGCGACCGAGCTGTGGGCGGCGCTCACCTCCCACCGCGGGGTGGACGGTCGCGACGCCGTGTGGGGCCATCCCGACCTGCTGCCGGCGGAAGAGGACTTCACCGACCCGGAGACGTACGCGAAGAGCCCTCCGGACCTCGACTTCCCGCCCCGGTGAGGGCTACGCCGTGGCAGCGGAGACGCCCTCAAGGAAGCCGCGGGCGCGCTCCGCCTTCGGGTAGCGGCCGACCAGCTCCCAGAACCGCGGCCCGTGGGTGGGGACGATCAGGTGCACCAGCTCGTGGAGCACCACGTAGTCGAGCACCCACTCCGGCATCCCGCGCACGCGCTGCGAGATCCGGATGGTCCCCTCGTCCGGAGTGCACGATCCCCACCGGCACCGCTGGTTGTCGACCCACCGGATGCTCACCGGTCGCAGATGGAACTCCGGCAGGTAGCGGTCGGCGAGGCGACGCGCCCGTTCGGCGAGCTCCGAGTCGGAGGGATGGGAGCGGGCGTGGCGGGCGGCGAGCCGGGCGAGCATCCGGTCCACCCATTCGGTCTCTTCCGCCCGGGAGAACTGGTCGGGAATCAGGACCACGACGCGCTCGCCGTCGCGGTAGGCCGACACCGTACGACGCCGGCGCTGGCTGCGCCGGACCTCCACCACGGGTTCCGACTGCCCCACACCGGCACGCTAACCCGAAGCGGCGGGCGCAGCCACCCACACCGCCGACATCCCGCCCGCGACCCACCACGGCACCGTCCGGCTGGGCCTTTGCGTACCTTTCATCACTGGTTGCTCGTATGACGTTATGTAACCCAGTTATGTAACCCAGTCACTCCGAGCCCTGCGGTCGGCATTCTCCACCAACCCCTCGGCGTGTCCCGGGCGAATGTGACGAGTCCGGCGCACCGCCCGAGGGACACTCACCAGGATGTGGCCCGGGTGGGGCCGACCCACGAGCGGGAGGGTGGAAGTGGCCGAGACGTACAGCGGATACTGCGTGAAGTGCCGGCAGAAGCGCGACTTCAACGGCGATGTCTCCGTCTCCAAGACCGGCATGCGGATGGCCAAGGGCGCGTGCCCGGTGTGCGGCACCACGGTGAACCGCATCCTCGGAAAGGCGTGACCTCCTCGGAAACGCGTGACCTCCTCGGGTAAGCGTGATGAGGCCGGCGCCGGCCGGGGTCGGATAGGTGACACTCCGTCACATTGCCTGTGGAAAACCAGGGCGCTTTCTGTGGACAACAGCACCAAAGCGGTGGACGCCTGTGGATAACTGACGGGTAAGGGCGGCTGGCCGTCACAATCTGTCACACCATGTCGCACCCCTCCGCTGCCGGGCACCTGACCCGGCCGACGCTCATCCCCGGACTGCGCCGGCTCTGGCGGGGACGCCACCGCCTCCAGCTGGGCGTCGACCCTGCCCGGGCGGTGATCGTGGAGCTGCCCGATCCGGGCACCGCCGAGGTCCTCGACCTGCTCGACGGCACACGCTCCGTCCGCACCGTCCTCGCCCAGGCCCGCCGGTGCGGCGTCCGGGAGGCCGACGCGCAGGCCCTCATCGACGAGCTGTGCCGCGCCGGGCTCGTGGTCAGCAGCCAGGCACTCATGCCCACGGGCATCGCGGAGCCGCGGCGGGGACGGCTCCTCCCGGAGGCGGCGGCGCTGGCGTGGCGCCCCACGGGTCCCGACGAGCCCGCGCGGGTGCTGCGCCGCCGGGACGCCGCGAGGGTCATGATCAGTGGGGGCGGGCCGCTGGTCGCGCCGATGGCCGTGGCGCTGGCCTCGTCCGGTGTCGGACACCTCGCCCTCGACCTGACGGATCCGGCCGAGCAGCGCCGGCTGGCGGCCCTCGTCGCGGTGCACGTGCCCGGGACGCGGACCACACCGCTGCGGCTGTCCGAGGTGTCCTTCGTGGTGCAGGTCGGTGAGCGGGAGCCCGCGGTGCTGGTCGCCGAGCGGCTGGCGGGGCGCGGGCTGCCGTACCTCGCGGTCTCCGCACGCGACGGTACGGCCGTCGTCGGCCCGTTGGTGCCGCCGGCCGGCTCCCCGTGCCTCAACTGCCTCGACCTGCACCGCACGGACCGGGACCCGGAGTGGCCGGCGCTCGCCGCCCAGCTGGCCACGGATCCGCGGCCCCCGGTGTGCGCCGCGGTGACCGCGCTCGTCGCCGCGGGCGTGGCCGCCGGCGAGGTGCTCCGCTGGATCGACGGTGTGACGCCGGACACGCAGGGCGCGACGCTGGAGATCACCACTGCGCCCCGGCCCCGGCGCCGCAGCTGGCCACCGCACCCCGAGTGCGGCTGCGGGCGGCGACCGGGGCGGCGGGACGCGACGTACCGGTCCCGGAGCCACACCGGCGCGGCGCACCGGCGCGCCGCGCCGGTGTGACCATGTCCGGATCTGTGGCGGACACCCGACTGCGCCGACGGGCCCGAGCGGCCGTGCGGGACAATGGGATAGTGAGCGAGGAGACGGCCGCTGAGATTCCCCGCCGAGCGGTGAGCCGTTCGGCCCGTCTGGCAGGTCTCCCGCTGGGCTTCGCCGGGCGCGCGGTCCTGGGCATCGGCAAGCGCATGACCGGCATCGCCTCCGAGGTCGTCTCGTCGGAGATCCAGCAACGCACGGCCGACCACCTGTTCCGGGTGTTGGGCCAGCTCAAGGGCGGGGCGATGAAGTTCGGCCAGGCGCTGAGCATCTTCGAGGCGGCGCTCCCGGAGGAGCTGGCCGGCCCGTACCGGCAAGCCCTGACCAAGCTGCAGGAGGCGGCGCCCCCGATGCCGGTGGCCACGGTGCACCGGGTGCTCACCGAGGAGCTCGGTCCCCGGTGGCGCTCGCGCTTCATCGACTTTGAGGACACCCCCGCGGCCGCGGCCAGCATCGGGCAGGTGCACCGGGCGGAGTGGCGGGGCCGCAACGGCCGGGCGCGTCCGGTGGCGGTCAAGGTGCAGTACCCGGGCGCCAGCGACGCGCTGCTGTCCGACCTCGCGCAGCTGTCACGCCTGGCGGGGCTGTTCACCATCCTGCAGCCGGGGCTCGACATCAAGGCGCTCGTCGCGGAGCTGCGCAGCCGCCTCGCCGAGGAGCTGGACTACGAGCTGGAGGCGGCCGCGCAACGCGCCTTCGCCCGGGCGTACGCCCAGGACGAGGAGATCTTCGTGCCGGCGGTGGTGGGCGCCGCCCGCCGGGTGCTGGTCAGCGAGTGGCTCGACGGCACGCCGATGTCGAGCGTCATCGCCTCCGGTGCGGCCGCCGAGCGCGACCGGGCCGGCTACCTGCTCGCGACGCTGCACATCTCGGCACCGGAGCGCGCTGAGCTGCTGCACGCCGACCCGCATCCGGGCAACTTCCGCCTGCTGCCCGACGGGCGGCTGGGCGTCATGGACTTCGGCGCGGTGGCCCGGCTCCCGGGCGGGCATCCGGAGCCGATCGGCCGGTTGATCCGGCTGGCCCTGGCCGGTGACGCCGAGGCGGTCTACGAGGGGCTCCGCAAGGAAGGGTTCATCAAGCCCGACGTCCCGATCGACCCCGACGGGGTCCTCAACTACCTGCTGCCGATCCTGGAACCGATCGCGGTGGACGAGTTCCAGTTCACACGGTCCTGGCTGCGCGGGGAGGCGAGCCGGATCGCCTCCCCGCGCAGCCCCGCCTACGCGCTCGGCCGGCACCTGAGCCTGCCGCCGTCGTACCTGCTCATTCACCGCGTGACGCTCGGCTCCATCGGCGTGCTGTGCCAGCTGGAGGCGCGCGCGCCCTACCGGTCGATTCTGGAGCGCTGGCTTCCCGGTTTCGCCGCCACGGACACGGCGGACTGACGGTCCGTCCGGGGCGCCGGCGCGGCCGCCGGGCCGCCAGCGCGGCCACCGCCGCCGGAACGCCGTACGCCCGGAACCGCCGCGCGCCGGGACGCCGGACGGCGCGTCCGGGTCGCCGCGCGCGACCCGGACGCGCCGGCTCCCAGCGCCCCGGTGGTGGGCAATCTGCGGTCCGGCCGGCTCACCCGCCGGCCGGCCGTCAGCGGTGCAGCGACTCGCCGGCCCGCCTGCTGGCCGACATGGCGATCTGCCGGGCCGGTCGTGGACCCGGCCGGCGTCGTGATCGGGCCAGGGCGAGCGTGTGGGCCAGTAACTGCAGTTCGGGATTGAGGGACATCTCGTTCTCTCCCATCAGTCGGGCGTCCGGCCGGTGCGATCGGACGCGGGGTCGTGGGTGGCCGTCGGCGCCACGTCGGGGCACGGCGGTCAGGCGGCGGCCAGCCGCAGCCGGTGCAGCTCGACCGCCTCGGCCGCACGGGCAGCCACTTCGACGTACAGCTCGGCGTCCCGGGCGAGGTCCTCCTTGCGCGGCCGACCCCGCGGCCGCTTGCGAGGCACCACGGCACCCCGCTCGAAGATCTCCCCGCCCCAGACACCCCAGGGCTCCTGCCGCTCCACCGCACCCGCGAGGCACTCCACGCGCAGGGGGCACCTGCGGCACAGGGACTTCGCCAGCTCGAGCTCTGACGGCGACTCGGAGAACCACAGGTCCGGGTCGAAGGTGCGGCAGGGCAGCGCTTCCGGTTCGACCCGTGGCTCGGGCCGCCGCGGAGGCGCCAGCGCCAGGCTCATCTCCCGCTCACCTCTTTCGTGTCGATCTCGTGAATCGGATGTGGGCAATAAGGAAGGCCGCGGATCCCGGTTTGCGGGTTCCGCGGCCTCGAGGTGAGCCGGTCATGGTCTAGGCCGGTCTACCTCGAGGTGGAACACCGCGAATCACTCCGGTGGTGGGCGCCACGCGGAGAGCCCCGCCAGCGAACCGGTCGGCAGCGGGCACACTGATCCCGCGGTCACCCGTCGCCGGCGCAGCCAGCAGCACCGACTTGGGACGGGTGGTGTGACCGGATCCGGAACCGTGCATCGTCGGGAGGCGCGCAGGCGGCACCGACGGTCGCTGGTCGGGGATGGTGATCCGCACCGTCGTCACCTCCTGCCTCCGCTCTCATGTGCGGCCGCACGCGACCGCCTGACTGGTGCGAGGGACAACCTACGCCCCGGGTCTGACAACCCGCAAACGAATTAGCGGTTCGGTGGCGAAGTTGTTATCTGAAACACGGTCCGTCCCGAGATCAGCTCCCGGACCGCCGCGCCGTACCGTGCCAGCTTCCGCGGTCCGATCCCACCGATCGCCATCAGCTCCTCGTCCGTCGTGGGCCGACGCTCGGCCAGCGCGGCGAGCGTGGCGTCGGTGAACACGGCGTACGCCGGGATCTGCTGCTCGGCCGCGGCCGCCCGCCGCCACTCGCGCAACCGTTCGTACAGGTCCTCGTCCCGATCGGACGGACACGTGGCACACCGGCCGAGCTTGCGGTCGGCGCCGGCGAGCAGCGTCGCCCCGCAGACCCGGCACGACACCGCGACCGCGCGGCGGGCACGGCGCGCCGCCGCGGCCGGGTCCCCACCGGTGGCCCGCCCGGCCAGCTGCGGGAGGAACCGGCAGGGTCGGCGGACACGCCCGCCGGGGGTACGCGCCCGGGCGTACGACAGCCACAGCCACTGCCGGGCACGGGTGATGCCCACGTACAGCAGTCGCCGCTCCTCCTCGAGCGCCTCGTCGGTCCGCGCGTACGTCGTGGGGAGCGTGCCCTCGGCCAGTCCGACCAGGAAGACCGCGTCCCACTCCAGTCCCTTGGCCGCGTGCAGGCTGGCGAGGGTCACGCCGTCCACCACGGGTGCGTGCTGGAGAGCTTCCCGCCGGGCGAGCTCGGCGCAGAACTCGGCCAGGCCCGGTGTCTGGTCGTCGCCCCGTGTCCGCTCGTGGGTCGCGTCGGGGGTGGCCGCCTCCGCGGCCCGGGCGACCATCTCCTCGGCGATGGCCACCAGCGCGGCCAGCGCCTCCCACCGCTCCCGGGCGACACCACCGGCCGGCGGCTGGTCGGCCCGCCACCCCACTGCCGACAGTGCCTCGGCCACCGCCTCGGGTAGGGGTTGTGGCCGTGCGGGCGGCGACTTCGCCGCCGCCCGCACGGCCACCACCGCCTGCCGCACCTCCGGCCGGTCGAAGAAGCGCTCCGCCCCGGTGACGACCGCCGGCACCCCGGCCTGCGCCAACGCCTCCTCGTAGACCTGCGACTGGGCGTTGGTGCGGAACAGGACGGCGATCTCCCGCGCCGGCGTCCCGGCGGCGATGAGCTGGGCGCACCGTTGCGCCACGGCGGCCGCCTCGGCCGGCTCGTCGTCGAAGCCGCGCAGCTCCGGCTCGGGTCCGGGTGGGCGCTGGCCCTGCAGCGACATCCCGAGCCTCGCCTGTGCACCGCGCGCCTGGCGGATGACCGCGTTGGC
>DATGOE010000093.1:0-30040 GCA_035306365.1 Natronosporangium sp.
GTCGCGCTCCCCCGGCTCGAGGTCTTCTGACCGGGCACCAGAGACGAGGAGGTCACCGTGAAGGTGGTGTTGTTCTGCGGAGGGCTCGGCATGCGGATGCGTGCCGACAACCAGTCCCTGCCCAAGCCAATGATGCCGATCGGCTCACGCCCCGTGCTGTGGCACGTCATGCGCTACTACGCCCACTTCGGCCACACCGAGTTCATCCTGTGCCTGGGCTACGGGGCCGCGGCGGTCAAGGAGTACTTCCTGCGCTACGACGAGACCCTGTCCAACGACTTCACCCTCACCGGCGGGGGCCGGGAGCTGCAGCTGCACTCGGCCGACATTACCGACTGGAAGATCACGTTCATCGACACCGGCCTGCACGCCTCGATCGGCGAGCGGCTGATGCGGGTGCGCGCGCACGTCGCCGACGAGCCGATGTTCCTGGCCAACTACGCCGACACGCTGACCGACGTCCGGCTGCCCGACATGATCGAGCGCTTCCGCGCGGCCGAGCACGCGGCGGCCTGCCTGCTGGCGGTCCCGCCGGTCTCCACCCACCACCTGCTCGACCTCGCGACCGGCGGCACGGTGCGCCGGGTCCGGCCGGCGCGCCAGGTGATGCAGTGGGAGAACGGCGGCTACTTCGTCATGCGGCCGGCGGTGTTCGACGCATTGCGGGAGGGTGAGGACCTGGTCCCGCACGCGCTCAACCGGCTGGCGCGCGCCGGAGCCCTGATGGCCCACCCGCTGGACGGGTTCTGGCGCGCGGCCGACACGTTCAAGGACCGGGTGGAGCTGGAGGAGATGTACCAGCGCGGCCAGTGCCCGTGGATGGTGTGGGACCCGCAGCGCGGCGGGACCGGGGCGTCGGCCGCGCGGGTGGGGTGATGCTCACCCTCGGCCTGCCACCGGTCGGCTCGCTGGTGGTGCTCAGCGCCCATCCGGACGACGTCGAGATCGCCGCCGGGGCGACCCTGCTGGCGATCGCGACCGCCAACCCCGGCCTGCGGGTGCGCTACGTGCTCGTCACCGGCGAGCCGGCACGCCGGGCCGAGGCCCGGGCCGCCGCGGCGGCGTTCCTGCCGGGTGCCCGGATCGCGTTCGCCGCCCACGCCCTGCCGGACGGCCGGCTGCCCGCCCGCTGGGGCGACGTCAAGCGGATCGTCGAGCACGCGGCCGCCGCCGGCCCGGCCGACCTGGTCCTGGCCCCGTCGACCACCGACGCGCACCAGGACCACCGGACGGTCGGCCGGATGGCCACCACGGCGTTCCGCGACACGCTGGTGCTGCACTACGAGATCCCCAAGTGGGACGGCGACCTCGGCCGCCCGAACGTCTACCTGCCGGTGGGCGAGGAGGCGGTGCGGCGCAAGGTGGACCTGCTGCACACCTGTTTCCCGTCCCAGAAGGACCGGGACTGGTGGGACGAGGAGGTGTTCCTCGGGCTCGCCCGGCTGCGAGGGGTGGAGTGCCGTGCCCGGTACGCCGAGGCGTTCCACTGCCACAAGGCGGTGCTGGGCGACCTGGGACGCCATCCCGGGTGAGGAGCCGGTGGACCCGCGCGCGCCGCGGTGGCGGTGGGTCGACACGCCGGACTGCTGGAGCGTCCGGTAGCGCCGACCCGGGCGCGCCGGCTCCGGCGGCCGGGCAGGGGTCAGCGCCCGTCGGCACGGGCGGGGTCGGTGGCCGGCGTGTCGGTCGCCACCGGCTCGCCTTCGCGGTCGGGCTGCGGACCGGCCGGCGGGTCGTCACCGCCCGAGCGGGCGCCGTGGACAGCCGGGTCCGGCTCCGGCGGCGGTCCCTCGCGGCCCGCGTCGCCCCGCGGCGTCCCGGTACGGGCACCGTCCCCGCCGCCCGCGCGCGCCGGCGGCCGGCGCCGCCGGTCTCCCGTGGCCGCGGTCGCGGCCGACCGGGGGCGGTCGGGGCCGGGCCGGGTCGCCGACCGCGCCTGGGTCAGCCGGTGCCGTTCGGCGGCGAGGGCCTCGGTCAGCTCGGCGAGGCGGGCCTGGACCCGTTCCACCTCCGCGGTCACCTCGTCCCGGCGGCGGTTGAGCGTGGCCAGGTGCTCCTGCGCGGCGGCCAGCCGCTCGTTCGCCTCCGCCACGCGTACCTCGAGACGTTCGAGCTCCCGCTCGGTCGCCGCCGCCCGCCGGGCGACCTCATCGGCCCGCTGTTCCGCCTGCTCGCGCAGTTGGGCGGCGTAGCGCTGCGCGTCCGCCCGCAGCTGGTCGGCGTCCCGGCGGGCGGTCTCGCGGGTCTCCTGCGCCTCCCGCTCGGCGGTGGCCCGCAGGTCGGCGGCGGCCTGCTCGGCGGCCGCGGTCACCTCGGCGGCCTTCAGGTCGGCGTCCGCCCGGGTGCTCTCGGCGTACGCGTCGGCCTCGGCGGTCACCCGCGCGACATGTCCCGCCGCCTCCTCGGTGATCCGCGCCGCCTCCTGCTCCGCCTTGGCCACCAGCTCGGCCGCGTTCGCGCGCAGCAGCTCCGCCTCCTGGCGGGCGGCGGCGAGGTCGGCCTCCACCTCGGCCCGCCGCTGCGCCTCGATCTTCTCCTGCTCGCGGCGCCGGGCGGCCAGCGCGATCTCGAAGTCCTTGCGCGCCTGCTCGTTCTTCTCGCGCTGCTCGACGATCAGCCGGTCGAGCTCCCGGCGGCGCTCGTCGAGGTCCCGGGCGGCGTTGGCGCGGATCACCTCGGCCTGTTCCTCGGCGATCGTGAGGATCTGCTCCACGTACGGCCCGAGGTGGCGGAACGAGACCCGGTCGGGGACCGGCGGCCGGCGCGCCAGCCGCTCCAGCTCCGTGCGCAGGTGGTCGACCTGTGCGGTCAGCGCCTGGATCTGCGCGTACGCCTGTTCCCGTTCCTCCTCCAGCGCGGCGATCACACTCTCCGCCTGCGCGACGTACGCGTCCACCTGTGGCCTGCGGTACCCCCACAGGGCCGTGTCGAAGCTGGCCTCGGTCGCGCCCCCCTGACCGAGCGCCAGAATGTCCCCGCTGTGCGACATACCGCTATCCTCACACGCCCTTGTCCGGTCACGCTCTCATATCACCCGGAGCGTGACCGGACACGGCGTTCGTCCGCGTTCGCCCCCCGTCGAGAGCGGCAAACGGTCGCAGCTACGCCTTCGCCTCGTCCTTGGCGGCTTCCGGCTTCGCCGGTGTCCCGCCGTCGCCCGTCGCGACCTGCGCGAACCCGGCCAGACCCTGGAACAGCTGGCCCAGCTGGGCACGCACGCTCTCCTGCTGCTTGGTGAGCTCCTCGAGCTCCCGCTTGGCCGCGCTGGTGGTCCGCTCGGCCTCGGCGCGGGCCTCCCGCACGAGCCGCTCGGCCTCCGCCGCCGCCTCCTGGCGGAGCTTCTGCGCCTGTGCCCTCGCCGCGTCGAGCGTCTCGGCCGCCTGCTTCTCCGACTCCACCCGCCGGGTCTCGGCCAGCTTCTCCATCTCCCGCGCCCGCTCCTCGGCCGCGCGCGCGCGCCCCTCCGCGGCCTGGACCATCTCCTGGATGCGGGCGGTGTTGGCGGCGAACCGTTCGGCCTCCTCGCGCTCGGCCTTCTCCCGCCGTTCGGCCAGCTCCAGCGCGAGCGCGTCCAGCTCCTTCTCCCGCTTGTCGCGAGCCTCGGCCAGCAGCTGGGTCGCCTCGGCGCGCTTCTCCTCCGCCTCCCGCGCGGCGCTGGTCTTCATCTGGGTGATCTCGCGCTCCACGGTGGCCTGCCAGGCCTTCACCTGGCGCTCCACCGTCGACTTCAGCTCCATCACCTCGTGCTTGGTGGCCTCCCGCAGCGCCGTGGTCTCGCGCTGCGCGTCGCCGATGAGCGTGTCGGCCTCCCGCCTGGCCTGCATCCGCACCTCGGCAGCCTCGCGCTCGGCCTGGGTGGTGAGCTCGTTGGCCTTCTGCTCCGCCGTGGCCTTCAGCGCGGCGGCCTCCGCCTTGGCCTTGTCGATGATCTCGCGGGCCTCCATCCGGGCCGCCGACAGGATCCCCTCGGCCTCACGCTTGGACTCGTTGCGGTGCTCGTTGGCCTGCTCCTCGGCGAGCCGCAGGATCTGCTCGACGCGGGTACCCAGCCCGGACAGGGTCGGCTTGCTGGTCTCCTCCAGCTGCTTGGTGGTGTCGCTCAGCTGCTGCTCCATGGCGCCGAGCCGCTGCTCGGCGGCGCGGAGCCGCCGCTGGACCTCGGCGAGCCGCTTCTCCGCCTCGGCGCGGTCGGTCTGCGCCTGGGCGACCTGCTGGTTGAGGCGGGCGATGAAGTTGTTGACCTGCTCGGGGTCGTAGCCGCGGAGCTTGATCGCGAACTCCGGCCGGTCGTTGGCGTTCTCGAAGAACGTGAGGGACGTCTGCTGCTGGGGCATTGGGACATCCTCGCAGACGACCAGGGGTGGCGCGCAAGTGCGGGCGTCGGTATCCCGCGACGGTGTCCCGTGACCGGCGACCGGCCGGGGACCGACGTGTCGACGCCTGGTCACCCGGCCGGCTGGACCAGCTCCACCAGGACGCCACCGGCGTCCTTCGGATGGACGAAGTTGATGCGTGACCCGGCGGTGCCCCGCCGCGGCGTCTCGTAGAGCAGCCGCACCCCCCGCTCCCGCAGCGCGGCGCAGGCGGCATCGATGTCCGCCACGGTGTACGCCACCTGCTGGACGCCCGGCCCGTGGCGGTCGAGGAACCGTCCGATCGGCGAGTCCGGAGTCAGCGGCGCCAGGAGCTGCACACAGCCGCCGGCCGGGTCCGGACCGACGGCCATCATGGCCTCCCGGACCCCCTGCTCCCGGTTCGTCTCCACGTGGACGCAGCGCATGCCGAACACCCGCTCGTGGAGCTCGATCGCGGCGTCGAGGTCGGGTACGGCCACGCCGACGTGGTCGATGCGGACCAGCCCGATGCCGGCCGGAGTGGTCTCGGTCATGACGCTAGTGTGGCCGAGGAAGCGTTAAGGCGGTGAGGTGGGACCATGTCCGGATCTGTGATCGTCAGCGGCGCGCGCACCCCCATGGGACGGCTGCTCGGTAGCCTGAAGGACCTCTCGGCGACCCAGCTCGGCTCGATCGCGATCCGGGCCGCGCTGGAGCGGGGCGGCGTACCGGCCGACCGCGTCCAGTACGTGATCATGGGGCAGGTGCTGCAGGCCGGTGCCGGCCAGATCCCGGCCCGCCAGGCGGCGCACGGCGCCGGCATCCCGATGACCGTGCCGGCGCTGACCGTCAACAAGGTCTGCCTGTCCGGCCTGAACGCGATCGCGCTGGCCGACCAGCTCATCCGCGCCGGCGAGTGCGACCTGGTGGTGGCCGGCGGCATGGAGTCGATGACCAACGCTCCCCACCTGCTCACGGGTCAGCGGCAGGGGTACCGGTACGGCGACGTGGTGGTCCGCGACCACATGGCCTACGACGGCCTGACCGACGCGTGGGACCGCTGCTCGATGGGGGAGTCCACCGAGCGGCACATCGGCCGCCTCGGCATCACCCGCGCCGAGCAGGACGCCTTCGCCGCCACCAGCCACCAGCGCGCCGCCGCGGCTCAGAAGAACGGTGTGTTCGCCGAGGAGATCGCCCCGGTGACCGTACCGCAGCGCCGGGGCGGCCCGGTCGTCGTCGACACCGACGAGGGGGTGCGTCCGGAGACGACCACCGAGGTCCTGGCGAAGCTGCCCCCGGCGTTCGCCCCCGACGGCACCATCACCGCCGGCACGGCCTCGCAGATCTCCGACGGCGCCGCCGCCGTGGTCGTGGCCAGCCGGGAGGCCGCCGAGCGCCTCGGCCTGTCGTGGCTGGCCGAGATCGGGGCCCACGGCATGGCCGCCGGACCGGACACGTCGCTGCACTCCCAGCCGGCCAACGCCATCCGGCGCGCGCTGGAACGGGAGGGCCTGACCGCCGATGACCTCGACCTGGTCGAGATCAACGAGGCGTTCGCCGCGGTGGTCATCCAGTCCACCCGGGAGCTGGGGGTGGATCCGGCCATCGTCAACGTCAACGGCGGTGCGATCGCGCTGGGCCACCCGATCGGGATGTCCGGTGCCCGCCTGGTCCTGACGCTCGCGCTGGAGCTGCGCCGCCGCGGCGGCGGCACCGGTGCGGCCGGTCTGTGCGGCGGCGGCGGTCAGGGCGACGCGCTCGTGATCCGGGTGCCGCGGCGGTGACGGAGAAACCTTCGGTGGCGACCGGGGAGCGGCCGGCGGCGCGGCGGCAGGAGCCGGCCGGCGGGCGCGTCGCGCAGCTGGTGGCCGCTGCCCGCTCGGGCGACCCCCGGGCGGTGGCCCGGCTCATCACGCTGGTGGAGTCGAACGGTCCGGAGGTGGTCGAGCTCGCGGCGGCCCTCGCCCCGCACACCGGCCGGGCGGAGGTGATCGGCCTGACCGGCGCGCCCGGCGTCGGCAAGTCCACCACCACCAGCGAGCTGGTGCGCGCGCTGCGGGCGCAGGGGAAGCGGGTCGGCGTGCTCGCCGTGGACCCGTCGAGCCCCTTCACGGGCGGTGCCATCCTCGGCGACCGGGTCCGCATGCAGAGCCACGCCACCGACCCCGGGGTCTACATCCGCTCGATGTCCAGCCGGGGTCACCTGGGTGGGCTCGCCGCGGCCACGCCGCAGGCGGTACGGGTCCTGGACGCCGCCGGCTGCGACGTGATCCTGGTCGAGACCGTCGGGGTCGGACAGGCCGAGGTGGACGTGGCGTCGCTGGCGGACACCACCCTGGTGCTGCTCGCGCCCGGCATGGGCGACGCCATCCAGGCCGTGAAGGCCGGCATCCTGGAGATCGCGGACATCTTCGTGGTCAACAAGGCGGACCGGGACGGTGCCGACGCCACCTACCGGGACATCCAGGGCATGATCGCGCTGGGCGAGCGGGCGCCGGGTCAGTGGCGGCCGCCGGTGGTGCGCGCCGTGGCCACGCGCGGGGAGGGCATCGACGAGATCGTCGCGGCCATCGCCAAGCACCGGCAGTGGCTGACCGCGCACGGCGAGCTGGACCGGCGACGGGAGCAGCGGGCGGCGGCGGAGGTGGAGGCGATCGTGCTGGAAGCCGTCCGGGGACGGATCGCCGCCCTGGACGGCGGAACGACCCTGCGCAGGCTCGCCGCCGCGGTAGCGGCCGGTAGGACCGACCCGTACACTGCCGCCGACGACATCCTCGCGTCGATCTAGCTCGGGGCGGCGTACCGCACGGACGGGGAGGGCGATGGTGACGGCGTGGACCGTCATGCTGCGGGGGATACGCCACCGTGCCGGGCGCTCCGCGGTCGTCGCCTCGCTCGCCGCCCTGGCCGTCGCCGCCGCCGTGCTGGTTCCCGGCTTCACCCGGGCCGCCCAGCAGTCCGTCCTCACCGACGGGCTGGCGCTGGCGGGACCCGCGGGCACCGACCTGACCGTGACCGCCTCCGGCACCGCCGGCGGGTCACCGGTCGCGCACGAGGTGACCGGAGACGCCCGGATGGTCGTGGACGCGGCGATCGCCCGCCACCCCGCCCTCGCGGGCGTGCTGGCCGACCCCGTCGCCGGCCTGGACACCGACACCCTCGTCACCGGCGGCAGCGAGCCGGTCGCCGCCCGACTGGCCTACCGGGACCGGGTCTGCGAGCACCTGACCATCGCCGGCGAGTGCCCGCTCGACGGCGGGCAGGTGCTCATCAGCGCCCGCACCGCGACGGAGTTCGGCCTCGCACCCGGCGACGTGGTCACGGCGCGGTTCGCCGGCGGCATCGAGCGGCGGCTGGAGGTGGCCGGCACCTACCAGCCGCGGGACCCCGGCGAGTGGTACTGGGGCCGCTCGGTCTACTTCACCTACGGTGGGTTCGACCCGACCAGCGGCGCACCCCGGGTCGACGCGATGTTCACCGTCGCGGAGGCCGATGTGCAGGCCGACCCCGGCGCGGTGGTCAACCTGACGCTGACCTATCCGCTGCGGGTCGGTGAGGTCCGGCTGGACCAGGTGCCGCGGCTGCGCGCCGCGCTCGCCTCGGTCGGCAACGCCGTTCAGGTGGCCGGCCTGGAGCCCCGCAGCGCCCTACCGTCCATTCTGGACGAGGTGGCGCGCGACCAGGAGGCGATCGGCCGGATGGTCCCGATCGTCGCCGCCCCGCTGCTGCTGTTGTCGTGGTTCGTGCTGTTCCTGCTGGTGGCCGCGCTCACCGAGGAACGCGGCCGGGAGATCGCCCTGGCGAAGCTGCGCGGCTTCCCGGCCGCCGCCGCCACCCGGTTCGGGCTGGGCGAGGCGCTGGTGCTCGTCGCCGCGGGCGCGGTCCCGGGAGCCGTCCTCGGGCTGGGGGTGGTGGAGGCGGCCTGCCGGCTGGTCCTGGCGGACGGGACCCGGGCGGAGCTGCGGCCGCCGGTGTTCGTCGCCGCCGCGGTGGCGCTCGCGGCCACCGCGGCGGCCGCGGCCCTCGCCGGTCGGTCGACCCTGCGCCGCGGCGCCCTCGACCTGCTGCGGCGCGTGCCCGAGCGGGCCCGCTGGCGGGCCGGGATGACCGACGGCCTGGTCGTGGCCCTCGCCGCCGCCTCGCTGGTGGCCGCACTCGGCGACCGGTCCGCGCCGCTGGCGATGGTCGCCCCGGCGGCGCTGGCGGTGCTGGCGGGCGTGGTCACCGCCCGGCTGGTCCGGCTGTGGTCCGGCGTGCGGCTGCGGGTGGCGCGCCGGCGCGGGCGCGTGCCGGCCCTGCTGTCCGCCGCCCACCTGTCCCGGCGTCCGGGCAGCCGCCGGGTGGTGGCCGTGGTCACGGTGTCGGTGGCGTTGCTGGCGTTCGCGGCGACCGCGTTCGACGTGGCCGCCCAGGCGCGGCGGGACCACGCGGTCGATACGGTTGGTGCCGACCGGGTCTACCGGGTGGAGGCGGAGCACCCCACGGCCCTGCTGGAGGCGGTGCGGGCGGTCGATCCGGACGGCACGTCGATGGCGGTGGTGCGGACGAGCCGGCCGTACCTGGAACAGCCGGTCGAGCTGATGGCGGTCGACTCGACCCGGCTGGCCGCGGTGGCGCGGTGGCGTCACCAGGACGGCGTGGCCGCGCTCGCCGAGGCGCTACGGCCGCCGGTGCGGGAGCAGGTGCGGCTGGGGGAGCGGATCGCGGTCCACGCCCGGGTCAGCGACCTGGGGCCGGAGCGGGTCCGGCTCAGCGCCCAGATCTCCGTGCCCGGGGAGCCTCCGCGCCGCGTCCCGCTCGGCACGCTGCGGGAGGGTGCCGACACGTACGGCGCGGACGTGCCCCAGTGCGGGGTGGCACGGTGCCGGCTGGTCGGCCTGGTGCTGGGTCGCACCGGCGCCGCCGGACCGTTCACCGCCAGGGTCGCGGTCGACCGGATCACCTCCGACGGCGAGACGGTCGCTGCGGGCCTCGACGACCCGGACGCGTGGGCGGCCGCCGGCGAGGGGGTCGTCGTCACCCCCGGCCGGTCCCTTACCGTCGAGGTGGACGGCGGCCCGGGTGGGGACGTGGTGGTCGGCTACCGCGACGTCACCGACGCCCTGCCGGCCGTGCTCGCCGGGCCGGCGCCGGCCGGGGACGCGCGGGCAGAGTCGTTCGAGTTCCCCGGCTTCGCCGACCGCGCCGAACCGTTCACGGTGGTGGGGACCGCCACCCGGCTGCCGCGCGCCGGCGCCCGCGGGCTGCTCGTCGACCTGGAGTACGCGGTGGCCTCCGCCGAGCGCACCGTGGCGCTGACCGACAGCGCGGTCACGTACGAGGTGTGGGCGCGCGGGAGCGCGCCGCCGGACCTGGCCCGGCGACTGGCGGAGGCGGGCCTGCCGGTGCTGGCCGAGGAGTCGATCGTGGCCAGCGTCGACCAGCTCGGCCGGCGGGCGCCCGCCCTGGGCCTGTGGCTCTACCTGCTCGCCGCCGCCACGGCCGTGGCGCTCGCGCTGGGTGTGGTGCTGCTGTCCGGCCGGATCGGGGTGGAGAGCCGGCGGTACGAGCTGGCGGCGCTGCGGGTCAGCGGGGTGCGGGCCGGCTGGCTGCGGCGGGCGGTGCTGCGGGAACAGGCGGCGCTGGTCGGGTGGCCGCTGGTGGTCGGCGCGGCCACCGGGGCGGCGGCGGCGGTCCTCATGCTGCCGGGCATCCCGCTGGTGGAGGTCGGGGTGCTGACCGCCCCGGCGTACCGGCCGGAGCTCGGCGCGCTCCCGGTGGCCGCCGTGGTGACGCTGCTGGGCCTGGTGCTCGTCGGGTGGCGCGCGGTCGCGCTGGTGCGGCACGCCACCCCGGAACGGTTGCGGGAGGGGTGGCAGTGAGCCTCACCGGCACGGCCGCGCCACCGGGGGGCGGTACGCGCGGGATCGGCGTGGTCTGCCGTGGGGTCGTCCACATCTACCGCCTGGAGGGGTACGACGTGGTCGCCCTGGCCGGGGTGGACCTGGACATCTCACCCGGTGACTCGGTGGCGCTGCTGGGGCCGTCGGGCTCGGGCAAGTCCACGCTGCTGGCGGTGCTCGCCGGCCTGCTGCGGCCGGCCGCCGGGCGGGTGGAGGTCGGCGGGTACGACCTGGTGAAGGCGACCACCGCGCAGCTGCACCGGATGCGGGCCACCGACGTCGGCGTGGCCCTGCAGGGCGCCTCCCGCAACCTGCTGCCGTACCTGTCGGCGGAGCAGAACGTGCGGTTCGCGCAGGACGGGGCGCCGCAGCGCCGGGACCTGCCGTCGCCGCGGGAGATCCTGGCGCTGGTCGGCCTGGACACCCGCGCCCGCACCCGGCTGCGTCCCGCCGAGCTCACTCCGGGGGAGCGGCAGCGGGTGGCGCTGGCCGTGGCGCTGGCCAACCGGCCCGGGCTGCTGCTCGCCGACGAACCGACCAGCCAGCTGGACCGGTCGGCGCGCGACGAGGTCGTGGCGGCGTTGGAGGAGGTACGGCGCACCGGCACCACCGTGGTGATCGTCACCCACGATCCCGAGGTCGGGGCGGGGATGCGCCGCACCGTCACCATCCGGGACGGACGGGTCGGCTCCGAGGGCCGGCTGGGGGAGGAGTACTCGGTGGTGGGCCGCGACGGCGCCGTCCACCTGCCGCCGGAGATCCTTCAGATGCTGGCGCCCGGCACGCTGCTGCGGGTGCACGCCCAGGCCGACGGCACGGTGCTGCTGGTGCCGGCCGGTGACCGGGCGCACGGGCCGGACCCGCAGGTGCCGCCGGTGCCGGGGCCGGCGGATCCACAGGTACCGGTGCCGGGGTCGGTCGGTCCGCAGCCGCCCGCACCGGGGCCGGCCGGCCGGCCGGGGCCGGCACCGGCGTCCGGGCCGGAACCCCGGCCCTCCCCCGCGCCGCACCCGCGGGTGCCGGCCGGCCAGGGGACGCCACCGCAGGTGCGACCGGGGTCGCGCGACCCGGCGGACCCGGGTGCCGGCGCACCGGCGGCGCCCGCCGGTGATGCGGGCGCCCGGCCGGCAGCGGGTGGCCGGGTCCGGCGGCCGCAGCACCTCGGCGAGATGCTCGCCAGCGACGCCGTCACTTTGCAACCGTCCACCCCGGCCCCGACGGCGACCCCCGACGCGGCGACCGGGTACGCGCCCGCGCCGGACACCCGCCGCGAGCCTGCGCCCGCGGCCGACCCCGGTGCGGCCGGGGTCCGTCCCGACCGGGAGGAGGCCAGGTGACCGGCGTACATGTGGACCGGGTCAGCGTCGCCTACACCGCTGGGCAGCCGGTGCTGCGCGAGGTGTCGCTGTCGGTCGCCCCCGGCCGGATGCTGGCGGTCACGGGGCCGTCGGGCGCGGGGAAGACAACTCTGTTGTGGACCATCGCCGGGCTGGTGCGCCCGGTCGCCGGCACCGTCAGCTTCGACCCGCCGACCGCGCGGGACCGGGGGCGGATGGCGCCGCGGATCGTGCTCATGCCACAGGACAACGCGCTGGCCCCGGTCCTCACCGCCGCCGAGAACGTGCTGGTCGCCCTGTTGGCGCGCGGCCTGCGGCCGGCGGAGGCGCGGCGCGCCACCAGCGAGGCGCTGGCGCGGCTGGGGCTCAGCGGGCAGGCGGACCAGCTGGTGGAGGAGCTGTCGGGCGGGCAGCAGCAGCGCACCGCGGTGGCGCGGGGGCTGGCCCTGCGCGGCGACGTCGTGCTCGCCGACGAGGTCACCAGCGAGCTGGACGCCAGCAACCGGCGACTGGTGCTCGAACTGCTGCGCGCGGAGGCGGACCGGGGTGCCGCCGTCATCCTCGCCACCCACGACCCCGAGGCCGCGGCCGCCTGCGACGGCGAGGTGCGGCTCGTGGACGGCCTGGCACAGCACTCGCTGGCGCGGGCCACGGCGGCGGCCGGTGTCGTGCCTGCCCCTGCCGGCCACCCGCGCTCTGCCCCCCCGGGTACCGGCGCCGACCCGGGCGCGCCGGCGGCCGCCGGCCGCCCGACCAGTGGCGCTCCGGCCACCGGTGGCCAGTGACCGACCTGCCGGCACGCCGGCCCGGCGGAGCCCGGCCAGCGGCGGCCGGTCAGCGGAGATCGGCCGACGGCGGCGGGTCAGCGGCGGCCGGTCAGCGACGCCGTGCCACGGTGAGACCGTCGGCCAGCGGCAGGATCACCAGCTCCACCCGGTCGTCGGCGAGCACGCTGCGGTTGAAGTCGCGGATGGCGGTGACGCTCTCGTCGTCGGCGGCCGGATCCACGACGCGGCCGTGCTGGAAGATGTTGTCGACGAGGATCACGCCCCCGCTGCGTACCCGCGGCACCAGCTCGGACCAGTAGGTGGGATAACCGGTCTTGTCGGCGTCGATGAACACGAGGTCGAGGTGCGGCTCGGACGGGAGCGTCCGTAGCTGCTCGCGGGCGTCGCCGATCCGCAGCTCCACCCGGTCGGCGACACCGGCCCGCCGCCAGTAGCGGCGGGCCGTGGCCGTGTACTCCTCCGAGACGTCGAAACAGATCAGCCGCCCGTCCGGCGGCATGCCCAGGGCGATGGACAGCGACGACAGGCCGGTGAAGGTGCCCACCTCCACCGCCCGGCGCACCCCCAGCAGCCGCGTGAGCATGGTCAGGAACAGCGCCTGTTCCGGCGCGATCTGCAGTCCGACCCGGTCGGGATGCAGGGTGCGGGTCTCCTCGATGAGGTCGGTGACCACCGGGTCGGGGGGCGTGGAGTGGGCGAGCAGGTAGCTGTGGAGCTCGTCGCTGAGCGGGACGGTCTTCGTACTCACGTCGGCAACCCTAGCCGGCCCCGGTCCCGCCGTCGCGTCCCCGCGTCGGGAGCGGGCCCCCGCCTCACCGCCGCGCGCGTGTCCGGTCGGGCACGGTCACCAACGGCTGCCCGGGCGGCCCGGTCGCGCCCGTACGGGCGGTCAGTCGGGTCGGTGCGCGCGGTCGGTCGCTCGCGGGTCAGTGGCGCGCTCGCGGGTCAGTCGCGGCTGCCGCCGCTCATCGCCGCGTGCAGCCGCCGGTGCCGGCCGGCCTCCTGCTCCCGCCCCTGCCGCTCCAGTGACCTGGCCAGCGCGGCGTGCGCCCAGGCGTCGACCGGGTCCAGCTCGATGAGCCGCCGGAAGGTGGCCTCGGCGCGGCGCAGCTGCGCGCTGTAGAAGTAGGCCCGCCCGAGCAGCTCCAGCACCGAGCGGTTGGTGGGCTCGCGCTCGGCCACCGGCGCGAGAATGCGGGCGGCGGCGAGGTAGTCGCCCGCGTCGAACGAGCGCCGGCCGCTCTGGAACTGTTCGTAGGTGGACTCGGACACGAGGCGCCTCCCTTCACCACCACCCCAACGTACGTCGTGGGCGGCGCGGCGGACAGGTGGGCGGGGCGGGCGGGCAGCCCGGCCGCGGGTCTCGGCGTCCGTTCACGTTGTCTTAGCGTTCGTTCAGGTGACGGCTATCATCGACGGGACAGGCACCGGTGCCGGGATGCGGGAGGGTCGATGCGCGCCGAGGAGATCGCCGCGGGGCGGGCACGCTGGCAGCGCCGCTACGACGCGGCCCGCAAGCGGGACGCGGACTTCACCACCCTCTCCGGCGCCCGGGTCGATCCGGTGTACGGGCCGCCGGAGGGGGTCGACTACCCGGGGTTCGAGCGGATCGGCTGGCCGGGCGAGTTTCCCTTCACCCGCGGGCTCTACCCGACCGGGTACCGCGGTCGCACCTGGACGATCCGGCAGTTCTCCGGCTTCGGCAACGCCCGCCAGACCAACCAGCGCTACCGGATGCTGCTCGCCGCCGGCGGCGGAGGCCTGTCGGTCGCCTTCGACATGCCCACGCTGATGGGGCGGGACACCGACGACCCGCGGTCGGCCGGTGAGATCGGCCACTGCGGCGTGGCGATCGACTCCGCCGCCGACATGGACATCCTCTTCGAGGGCATCGACCTGGGCTCGATCACCACCAGCATGACCATCTCCGGCCCGGCGGTGCCCATCTTCTGCATGTACCTGGTGGCGGCCGAACGCCAGGGAGCCGACATCTCCAGGCTGGACGGCACCCTGCAGACCGACATCTTCAAGGAGTACATCGCCCAGAAGGAGTGGCTGTTCCCGCCGGAGCCGCACCTGCGGCTCATCGGCGACCTCATGGAGTTCACCACCCGAGAGATCCCACGCTACAAGCCGCTGTCGGTCTCCGGCTACCACATCCGGGAGGCCGGCTCCACGGCCGCCCAGGAGCTGGCGTTCACCCTCGCGGACGGGTTCGCGTACGTCGAGCTGGGCCTGTCCCGGGGGCTGGACGTCAACGTCTTCGCGCCCGGGCTCAGCTTCTTCTTCGACTCCCACATCGACTTCTTCGAGGAGATCGCCAAGTTCCGGGCCGCCCGCCGGATCTGGGCGCGCTGGATGCGGGACGTCTACGGCGCCACCGACGAGCGGGCGCAGTGGCTGCGGTTCCACACCCAGACCGCCGGCGTGTCCCTGACCGCCCAGCAGCCCTACAACAACGTCGTCCGGACCACGGTCGAGGCCCTGGCGGCGGTGCTCGGCGGCACCAACTCGCTGCACACCAACGCCCTGGACGAGACGCTCGCGCTGCCCACCGACGAGGCGGCGGAGATCGCCCTGCGTACCCAGCAGGTGATCATGGAAGAGACCGGCGTCACCAACGTGGTGGATCCGCTGGGTGGCTCGTGGTACGTCGAGGCGCTCACCGACCAGATGGAGGCGGAGGCCGAGAAGATCTTCGAGCACATCCGGCAGATGGCCGGCCAGGGGCCGTACCCGATCGGGCAGATGACCTCGGGCATCCTGCGCGGCATCGAGGACGGGTGGTTCATGGCCCAGATCGCCGACGCCGCCTTCGCCTACCAGCAGGCGCTGGAGAAGGGCGACAAGAAGATCGTCGGGGTGAACTGCCACACCGAGACCATCACCCGGCCGCTGGAGATCCTGCGCATCTCCCACGAGGTGGAGGTCGAGCAGAAGCGGCTGCTGGCCGAGCGCCGGGCCAGGCGCGACCAGGCGGCGGTGGACGCCGCGCTGGCGCGCATGGTGGAGGCGGCGCGCGGCGACGAGAACATGATCCCCGCGATGCTCGACGCGGCGCGGGCCGAGGCCACCCTCGGCGAGATCTGCGGAGCGCTGCGGAAGGAGTGGGGCGAGTACCGGGAGCCGGCCCGGTTCTAGCGCCGTTTGCGCGTCGGCGGCCGGCCGCGGTGGCCGGGCGGGCCGTGGTGTCACCCCGTGGTGTCACCGGCTCCCGCGCGGTCGGCGTGCAAGACTGGCAACCATGAGCGACCCACGTGAGAACCAGCCGATCTTCGCCCGGGGTGCGGTCGACCTCAGCACGCTCCGGCCGCCGCCGGCCGCCCAGCCGGCGACCGCTCCGGCCGGCGCCGCGGGCCCGACGCCGGCGTCGGGCGGACCGGCTCCCGCGGGGCCGGTCGTCATCGACGTGACCGAGGCGACCTTCCAGCAGGAGGTGCTGGAACGGTCGATGCACACGCCGGTCGTCATCGACTTCTGGGCCGAGTGGTGCGGGCCCTGCCGGCAGCTGTCCCCGGTGCTGGAGCGGCTGGCCGTGGAGTACGGCGGCGCCTGGGTGCTCGCCAAGGTCGACGTCGACGCCAACCCGCGGCTGGCGCAGATGTTCCGGGTCCAGGGGATCCCGATGGTGTACGCCGTCGTCGGCGGCCAGCCCATCGACGCGTTCACCGGGGCGGTGCCCGAGTCCCAGCTGCGGCCCTGGCTCGACGCGATCCTGCGGGCCGCCGGCCAGGAGGTCGCCAAGCCGCAGGATCCCCGGCTGGTGGAGGCGGAGCAGGCGCTGGACGCCGGCGACCTCGACGCGGCCGAGCGGGCGTTCCAGAAGATCCTCGCCGAGTCGCCGTCGGACACCGCCGCCGAGGCCGGCCTGGCACAGGTACGGCTCGCCCGGCGGGTCGAGGGGGTCGACCACGCGACCGCGTTGCGGGCCGCCGACGAGGCACCCGATGACGTCGACGCCCAGCTGACCGCCGCCGACGTCGAGGTCTACCGCGGCGAGGCCGAGCGGGCGTACGCCCGGCTGGTCGGGCTCATCCGCCGGAAGACGCCCGACCGGGACCGGGTCCGTGAGCATCTGCTGTCGCTGTTCACGATCGCGGGGCCGGACGACCCCGCGGTCGCCAAGGCGCGCCGGGACCTGGCCAGCGCGCTGTTCTGAAACCGGCGGAGGTGTCCCGTGCACGCCGACCTGTCCGGCCCGCCCGGCCAGCGACCCCTCGCGGTGCTGGACGCCCCGTCGAACCTGGGGCTGCGGCCGCCCACCCCCACCTCGGTGCCCGGCTGTGCCAAGGCCCCCGGGGCGCTGCGCGACCACGGCCTGGTCGCCCGGCTGGGCGCGCGGGACGCCGGGTGCCTCACCCCGCCCCGGTACGACCCCGGCGACTGGCGCCCCGGTGACGGCGTCTGCCAGGGTGACCGGATCGCGGCCTACTCGCTGCGCCTCGCCGAGCGGATCGGGGCCATCGTGGCCGCCGGCGAGGTGCCGGTGGTGCTGGGTGGGGACTGCTCCATCCTCATCGGCGCCGCGCTGGCCATGAACCGGCTGGCCGAGTCCACCGGGAAGCGGATCGGCCTGGTCTTCGTCGACGGGCACTCGGACTTCCGGCACCCGGGCAACGCTCCGTACGTCGGGGCGGCCGGCGGTGAGGACCTGGCCCTGGTGACCGGCCGGGGGCAGATGCAGCTGGCCGGGATCGAGAACCGGCGGCCGTACTTCCGCGACGCCGACGTGGTGGTGCTCGGCATCCGCGGGCACGACGAGTACCGTACCGAGCTGCTGGCGGCCGGCTTCAACGTGTGCACCGCGCCGGAGCTGCGGGCCAGGGGGGCGGCCCGCACCGCCGAGTGGGCGCGGGAGCGGCTGGCGGACACCGCGGGGTTCTGGCTGCACGTGGACGTGGACGTGCTCGACCCGGCGGTGATGCCGGCGGTGGACGCCCCCGGCGATGGCGGGATCGCTCACCGGGAGCTGGAGCTGCTGATCGCCGGCCTCGTGGCCGGAGGCGGCTGCGTGGGGGTCGAGATCACCGTCTTCGACCCCGACCACGACCCGGACGGCACGTACGCCGCCGAGCTCACCGACACGTTGGTGGCCGGGTTGCAGCCGCTGCGTGCCGCGACGGCGCCGGCGATTCCCCGGCCCCGCGTTCCCGTCGCCGCTCCGCCCGGCGACGCCGGGCCCGGTGGTGGGTCGGTCACCGGAGGTGGATCGGTCACCGGGGATGCGGCGACCGGCGGGCGCGCGCTCGCCGGTGGTGCGGCGACCGGTGGCGGTACGGTCCTTGCCGGCGGCACGGTCACCGGCGGTCCGGGGCCCGCCGGCGGGTCGCCGGTCGGCGGGGCCGGGCCAGACTGAGGCCGTCCGCACCGCCGCCCGCGGCGCCGCCCGCGCCCGCCGGCACGCGCCCGCCGGCACGCGGCGGCTCAGGTGAGCTCGCGCAGGAACCGCTCGGCCAACGGGACCGCGCTGCCGGCACCGGACTGCCCGTCCTCCACGAACACCGCGAACGCGATGTCGCCCTGCCAGCCCACGAACCAGCCGTGGGTCTGGTCGCCGGCCTCCGCCGACCCGGTCTTGCCGTGGACCGGCTCGCCGGGCACGTCCGCCAGTGCGGTGGCGGTGCCGTTGGTGACCACCTCCCGCAGCGCGGTGTGCAGGTCGGCCACGACCGCCCCGTCCAGCGGTACCGGGGTGGCGGCCTCCCGCCCGTCCACGACCAGCCACGGCGGCAGCCACCGGCCACCGGCCACCGCGGCGGTCGCCGCCGCCATCGCCAGCGGGCTGACCAGCGTGGTCCCCTGGCCGAACGCGGCCGCCGCCCGTTCGGCCGGGCTCTCGTCCGTGCCGACCTCGCCGGTGAACGCCTCCAGGCCCGGGTCCCAGTCGCCGCCGATGCCCAGCTTCGCAGCGGCCGCCGCGAGCCCGTCGCCGCCGAGAGCGGGGGCGAGCAGCACGAACGCGGTGTTGCACGACCGCGCGACGGCGGTGAGGAACGGGATGTCACCGAGCGCGAAGTGGCCGTCGTTGTGGAACGTCCGACCGTCCACGGTCGCCTCGCGCGGGCACTCGACCACCGTGTCGAGCTCCACCTCGCCGGCCGAGAGCAGGGCGTAGGCGGTGACCATCTTGAACGTGGACCCCGGCGGCACGGCGCCGGCGAGCGCCAGGTCGACCGGGTTGGCCTCGGCGCCGTGCGTGTTCGCCACCGCCAGGACCGACCCGTCGCTGACCCGGATCGCCACCAGCGCCGCCCGGCGTGGGTCGGTGTGCAGCGCTCGTTCGGCCGCCTGCTGCACCTCGACGTCGAGCGTGATCGTCAGGTCCGTCCCGGGCACGGGGTCCACCGTGTACAGCAGTCTCTCCGTCGACTCCTCCCGGGAGCCGTCGGAGCCGCCGGACTCGTCCGACCCGGCGTGGACGGCGACCACCGTGTACCCGGGCGTGCCGCGCAGCCGGGCGTCGTACCGCTGCGACAGGCCCCCGTAGCCGACCTGGTCGCCCACCTCGTACACGCCCGGGTTGTTCTCGATCGCCTCGGCCGTCGCCTCGTCGACGATGCCCAGCGCGGCGCGGGCGAAGGTACGGGTCGGCGCGAGGTGGCGCCGGCGGTCCCGGAAGGTGGTCCCCGCCAGCGGCTTGATCCGGTCCTCGATGCGGGCGTAGTCGCCGGCCCGCAACGTCACCACGGGGACGAAGTGGTTCGGGTCCGCCGCCTCGATCCGGTCCCGCAGCTCCGCCATGTCGATCTCCACACCGACCGACCGCAGCGCGGCGTCCACCTCGGCGAGGTCGCCGTCGAGATCCGTGGCCTGCGCCGGCCAGATGCCCACGTCCACCACGTCGCGGGCGGTCATGATCGGGTTACCGGCGCGGTCGAGGATGTCACCGCGCTCCGCCGGCTGCCGGCGGACCACCAGCTCGTCGCCGTCGGCGAGGTCGGGATGGATCACCGCGGGCTCCCAGACGACCCGCCAGTCGTCGCCCTCCCCGGTCAGCCGCACCGAGGTCTCGTACCGCCACACCGGCGGCGACCCCGCCGGGTCCGCCAGCGGCCACGCGACCGCGACCTCGGCCGTGGCCGTGCCGTCGCCGGTCGACACCTCGCCGATCTCGAACCGCGGCGGAAACTCGTACAGCTCCCCGGCGACCGTGGCGATCTCCTCTGCGACCACCTGCGGGTCCAGCGGCGAGCCGGTCGGCGAGACGAAGCCCACCTCCTCCCAGGTGCCGGTCGGGAAGCCGGCCAGGAAGCGCCGCAGCGTCCGCTCCGCTGCGTCGTCCGAGCTGCACGCGGCGGCGCCGGTGAGGACCAGGGCGGCGGTGGCGACCGCGGCAGTGACACGGGCGGCGGCACGGACACCTCGGGGCACGGGACCTCCTCCAGGACAGCCGGATACGAGTGTGCGCCACACCCGCAACCGGCGACGCCGTGCACCGCACCTGAGGCTCCGGCCGGCGTCCGCAGGCTAGGCTGGGACAGAGCCCACAACGGAGTGGGCCCTGAGGGGAGTGGCGTCCATGGACGGCGGTCCTGTCACCGGCGAGGGTCACGCGGGGGATCCCGTACCCGTCGACCGCGACCCCGGTAGCGCGGTAGGCACGCTGCACAGCGTTCCCACGCCGGAGGCGGAGAGCGCGGACCTGATGGAGGAGACCGACCTCGACGAGCCGGTGAGCCCCGAGCGGCTGGTGGCGCAGGCGGTCGCGCTGGCCGCCACGGAACCGGACGCGAGGCTCGTCGAACGCTACTGGCGGTTCGCGCCCGACGAGGACATGGTCGGGCGGACCCCACAGGATCTGGTCGACGCGGCGGCCCGCCACCGCGAGCTGGCCGGACAGCGGTTGCCCGGGGAGCTGAAGCTGCGGGTCGACCCGCCCGACCGCGACGGCCGCACCGTGATCGAGATCGTCGTGGACGACATGCCGTTCCTGGTCGACTCGGTCACCGGCGCGCTGACCAGCCGCAAGTTCGACATCTACCTGCTGGTGCACCCGCTGGTGGTGGTACGGCGCACCCCGCTGGGCGAGCTGCGGGAGGTCCGCGCGGAGCTGGAGCCGGACCAGGCGGGTCCCGGCGACCAGGTCGAGAGCTGGATCCGCATCGAGGTCAACCCGATCCGGGACGCGCGCGACCGGGAGCGGCTGCGGGCGGGCCTGCAGGGCGTGCTCACCGACGTGCGGGAGGCGGTGGAGGACTGGCCCAAGATGCGGGCCGCCGCCCTGGCGATCGCCGACGAGCTCGCCACCGCGCAGCTGGGCGGTCCGCGGCCGCCGGTGCCGGAGAAGGACATCACCGACTCCATCGCGCTGCTGCGCTGGCTGGCCGACGACCACTTCACCTTCCTCGGGTACCGCGAGTACGAGCTGGTCGACGGCGACGAGACCGACCCGAAGACCGGTGAGCCGGTCAAGCTGCTCGTGGCCAAGCTCGGCACCGGGCTGGGCATCCTGCGCAGCGACCGGACCACCCCGCGGGTGCTGTCCACGCTCAGCCCGGAGGCGTACGCCAAGGCGCTGGAGAAGCGGCTGCTCATCATCACCAAGGCCAACTCCCGCGCCACCGTCCACCGCAACGCCTACCTGGACTACATCGGCCTGAAGACCTTCGACTCCGACGGCAACGTGACCGGCGAGCGCCGGTTCGTCGGCCTGTTCACCAGCGCCGCGTACCGCGGCAGCGTCCGCGACCTGCCGGTGGTGCGGCGCAAGGTCGCCGAGGTCATGGAGCGCTCCGGGCTGTCCCCGCGCAGCCACTCCGGCAAGGACCTGATGGAGATCCTGGAGACCTATCCCAGGGACGAGCTGTTCGCCATCGCCACCGACGACCTCTACCGGGCGGCCATCGGTGTGCTGCGGATGGCCGGTCGCCGGCAGCTGCGGGTGTTCCTGCGACGCGACCAGTACGGCCGGTTCATCTCCTGCCTCATCTATCTGCCCCGGGACCGGTTCACCACCGCCAACCGGCTGCGCATGCAGGAGATCCTGCTGCGTGAGCTCAACGGCATCGGGGTGGACTACACCACCCGGGTCGGGGACTCGCTGCTGGCGCAGGTGCACCTGATCGTGCGCACCGACCCGGCCAACCCGCCGGGGCACGTCGACGCCGACGCGCTGGCCGAGGAGCTGGCCGAGGCGACCCGCCTGTGGGACGACGACTTCCGGCTGGTGCTGGAGCGCAAGCTCGGCGACGAGCAGGCCAAGCGGCTGCACGGCCGGTACGCGTCCGCCCTCCCGGAGACGTACAAGGACCAGCACACTCCACAGGAGGCGATCAAGGACCTCGCCAAGCTGGAGCTGCTGGAGGAGCCGGGACAGCTGGAGATGCACCTGTTCCGGCGGCGCAAGGACCCGGCGGACGTGCGGTTCAAGGTGTTCCGGTACGGCGAGCCGATGACCCTGTCGGCGGTGCTGCCGGTGCTGCACACCCTCGGCGTGCGGGTCACCGACGAGCACCCGTACGAAATCAGCCGCGCCGACGGCACCATCTGGCTGTACGACTTCGGGCTGGCGCTGCCGCGCGACGCCCGGGACCTCGCCGAGGTCCGCGGTCACATGGAGAACGCGTTCTCCGCCACCTGGCGCGGCGAGGCCGAGGCGGACGACTTCAACGCGCTGGTGCTGCGCGCCGGGCTCACCTGGCGGCAGGTGGTGGTGCTGCGCGCGTACGCCAAGTACCTGCGCCAGGCCGGTTCGCGGTACTCCCAGGAGTACCTGCACGCGACGTTCAACGCCCATCCGGAGATCGCTGCGCTGCTGGTGTCGCTGTTCGACACCCGCTTCGACCCGGCGCTGCCGCTGTCTCCCGAGGAGCGCAAGGCCCGGGCCGACGAGCTGGTCGCCACGATCACCCGGAAGCTGGACGAGGTCACCAACCTGGACCAGGACCGGATCTTCCGGTCCTACCTGGCGCTCATCCGGGCCACCCTGCGCACCTCCTTCTTCCAGCGGGGGGAGGACGGGCGGCCCAAGTCGTACGTCGCGTTCAAGCTGGACCCGCGGGCGGTGCCGGACCTGCCCGAGCCGCGCCCCCGCTACGAGATCTTCGTCTACTCGCCCCGGTTCGAGGGCGTGCACCTGCGGTTCGGTGCGGTGGCCCGGGGCGGGATCCGGTGGTCGGACCGGCGGGAGGACTTCCGCACCGAGATCCTCGGTCTGGTCAAGGCGCAGGCGGTGAAGAACGCGGTGATCGTGCCCGCGGGCGCCAAGGGCGGGTTCGTGGTCAAGCCCGCTGTTGGCGAGGGCGCTTCCGGGGAAGCCACCGCCGCGCCGGACCCGCAGCGGCGGCGGGCCGAGGGCGAAGCCTGCTACCGGCAGTTCATCTCCGCCCTGCTGGACGTCACCGACAACCTCGTCGACGGCACGGTGGTGCCGCCCGAGGGGGTCGTGCGGTACGACGGCGACGACCCGTACCTGGTGGTCGCGGCGGACAAGGGCACCGCCACCTTCTCCGACCTCGCCAACGAGGTCGCCCACAGCTACGGGTTCTGGCTGGGTGACGCGTTCGCCTCCGGCGGCTCGGCCGGCTACGACCACAAGAAGATGGGCATCACCGCCCGCGGCGCCTGGGAGTCGGTCAAGCGGCACTTCCGCGAGCTGGGCGTGGACGTACAGCGCCAGGAGATCACCGTCGTCGGCATCGGGGACATGTCCGGCGACGTGTTCGGCAACGGCATGCTGCGGTCGCGCACGATCAAGCTGGTCGCCGCCTTCGACCACCGGCACATCTTCCTCGACCCGGACCCGGACCCGGAGGTCTCCTACGCGGAGCGGGAGCGGCTGTTCCGGCTGCCGGGCTCCTCCTGGGACGACTACGACCGGTCGCTCATCTCCGCCGGTGGCGGGGTGTATCCGCGGACCGCCAAGTCCGTTCCGATCTCGCCGCAGGTGCGGACGGTGCTGGGGCTGGACGAGCGGGTCACCGCGCTCACCCCGCCGGAACTGATCCGCGCGATCCTGGCCGCACCGGTGGACCTGCTGTACAACGGCGGCATCGGCACCTACGTGAAGGCGTCCACCGAGTCGCACGCCGAGGTGGGGGACAAGGCCAACGACGCCTGCCGCATCGACGCCACTCACCTGCGGTGCCGGGTCGTCGGCGAGGGCGGGAACCTGGGCTTCACGCAGCGGGGCCGGGTGGAGTACGCGCTGGCCGGTGGCCGGATCAACACCGACTTCATCGACAACTCCGGCGGCGTGGACTGCTCCGACCGGGAGGTCAACATCAAGATCCTGCTGCGGGGGGCCGGCCTGGTGGGTCCCGAGCGGGACGCGCTGCTGGCGGAGATGACCGACGAGGTCGCCGACCTGGTGCTGCGCGACAACTACGAGCAGGCGTGGGCGCTGGCGGTCGCCCGGACGCAGGCCGGGCAGCTGCTGCCGGTACACCGCCGGATGCTCAACGACCTGGAGTCCGCCGGCGCCCTGGACCGGTCGCTGGAGGCGCTGCCCACCGACGCGGAGCTGGCCGCGCGGGCGGAGCGGCGGGCGGGTCTGGCGACGCCGGAGTTCGCGGTGCTGCTCGCGTACGTGAAGAACCTGCTGCAGGAGGAGATCATCGCCTCCGAGCTGCCGGACGAGGAGTGGACCGAGCGGGTGCTGGCGGAGTACTTCCCCACTCCGCTGGTGGAGCGGTACGCCCACCACATGTCCCGGCACCGGCTGCGGCGGGAGATCGTGGCGCTGTCCCTGGTGAACGAGGTGGTCAACCGCGGCGGGACGTCATTCGTCTACCGCGCCGTGGAGGAGACCGGCGCCTCGGCCGCCGACGTGATCCGGGCGTACGTGGTGATCCGGGACGTGTTCGGCCTGCGGGACCTGTGGGCGGCGATCGAGGACCTGGACGGCCGGGCCCCGGTGGCCGGGCAGACCGGGGCCTACCTGTCGACCCGCCGGCTGCTGGACCGCGGCGTGCGCTGGCTGCTGCAGAACCGCCGGTCGCCGCTGGACGTGCCGGGGGAGATCGCGGCGCTGCAGCCGGGCGTCAGCCGGCTGCTGCCCCGGGTCGGCACGCTGTTCCGCGGGGACGAGCGGGAGACGCTGCGCCGGCACGTGGCCGGCCTGGTCGAGCAGGGCGTGCCGCAGGACGTGGCGGACTGGGCCACCCGGGTCATGTACGGGTTCGGCCTGGTCGACGTGGTCGAGGTGACCCGGGCCGCCGGCCGTGACCCCGCCGGGGAGGCGGTCGACGAGGTGGCGGGGATCTACTTCGTCCTGTCCCAGCGGTTCCGGGTCGACGCCGTGCTCTCGAAGATCTCCGAGCTGCCGCGGGACGACCGGTGGCAGGCGCTGGCGCGGATGGCGCTGCGCTACGACCTGTACGCCGCGCTGGCCGCCCTGACCTCGCAGGTGCTCGCCTCGACCGCGTCCGGGCACGACCCGGAGGCGCGGGTGTCGGAGTGGGAGCGGGCGAACGCCGCCTCGGTCACCCGCGTGCGCAACGCCGTCGCCCAGTTCGACGGGTCCCGCGCCGACCTGGCCGCCCTGTCGGTGCTGCTGCGCCAGGTCCGCACGCTGGTCCGCACCGCCACGGCGAGCTGAGTTCCACTTCCTCCTGGGTTAGCTCCTGCCCCCGGCAAACCCGCCGAGGGCGTCGAGGTGGGGGTGGCAGGTACCGGTCGGCCCGTCCTGCGTCACGAGGCGGCCGAACGGTGAGGGTGGACAGACGCCCCACCATGACACCGACGACCTGCTCGACTGGGCACAGACCGTGTTGACGCGAGTCGATACTGTACGGATGGTCGCCCAGGACCACCAGATAGCCGGCCGGTACCACCCCTTCCACAGCCACCTGCTCCGGAATCGGGTCACCCGCTACCGCGGCGATCCGCTTCACGTACCACTGCTGCGTGTTCAATGCGCGCCTGGGCACCGGCAGATCGTTCCAGCCTCGGTCCGGGTCGGGCCGTTGCAGCAGGACGATTCGGCCACGCTCGATCCGTCGACGGCTGAGATGGACGAGGATCCGCTCCCCAGGCTCCAGCGCCGGCAGCATACTCACTCCGTCCACGGTGAAGATCATGAGATGTCGGCGGGCGAGTAGGACCACCGTAGCGGCGAGGGTCGCGACGCCGGCGACGCCGATCAGTAGCCAGGTCATGCGACGTCCATCGACTCAACCGGGCGGCTGGACGCGTCCGTCGAGAATGCGAAGGACCCGGTCGCAGCGACTCGCGAGATCCCGGTCGTGAGTGGCGATGATCATTGTGGTTCCTGTCCGGTCCCGCAGGTCACGCAGCAGGCGGACGATCTCCTGGCCGGTCCGGGAGTCGAGATTGCCAGTGGGCTCGTCCGCGAGGACCACCTTCGGCTCGTTGATCAGCGCACGGGCGATGGCAACACGCTGTTGCTGGCCAGTGGACAAGCTGGATGGCATGGCGTGTTCCCGACCCTCGAGGCCCACCGCCACTAGCAACGATCGCGCCCGTTCGCGCGCCGCCGAGCCGGGTCGCTGAGGTATGAGCGGGACCAGGACGTTGTCGATCGCGGTGAGCGTCGGCAGCAAATGGAAGCCCTGGAAGATGAAGCCGATCGAACGTCGGTACAGCGTCAGCTTCCGCCGACTGAGTTCGGTGACCCGCCACCCGGCGACCTCGATGGTGCCAGAGTCCGCGGTCTGCAGCGCACCGAGCAGGTGCAGCAGGGTGGACTTGCCGGAGCCGGAAGGTCCGGTCAGCGCCACGATCTCCCCGGCGGCTACATCGATGGTCACGCGGTCGCAGGCGCGGATCGGTGCCGCCGAGCCGGATCGGTAGGTCTTGGTCAGTTCCCTGGTGGCGACAACCGTCGCCGGCGATACGTTGTCCTCGCCGTCGCCGATCACTCGGACCTCCTGCGTAGCTCATGTCCTTGACCGGTGGTCATGTAATCCGGCGGGCCGGGTACGGGCGCCGGTACCCAGCGGCACGGCCTGCCGCCCGGTTTGGCCGGTCTGGCTGGGTGGCGTCTGTGCGGCGTTCCCGAGATAGGTCTCCGCCTGCGTCTGGAAGAGGCGACTGTACCCACCGCCGGCCGCCATGAGGTCCGAGGGAATGTATGCCGAGCCTCGCGCTCAAGACCGATGCGATCGCTCGGATCTCTTTCGGCCGCCGCAACTTGGCCATTCCAGCGAGGAGGAATGTCCCACCGACCGTCAGCTGCAGCGTCAGGGCAACATGCGTCATCGGCACCCCCGGCTCACTCGCCCGCTAGCAGCGGCGCGATCGCCCGACCTCTGAGCAACCGGATCGGCACAACGGCAGCGATGCTGGCCAGCATCGGGCCAGTCGCGATCAGCAGGACGCTGACGGCCAGGACGCCGATCAGAGACTGCCCACCTACGAGCGCCAGTGTGGCGACTGCGGCTGTCGACACCCCACAGACGCTGCCGATGAGACCGATGACGGCAGCTTCCACGGCGATCAGCCGGCCGATCGCGGCATCCGTCCAGCCCGTTGCGGACAGTACGGCTAGTTCGGCCATTCTGTCCCGCACGTTGAGGTAGAGGATGTCGGCCACTGTGACTACTGACAACACGACCATCGCAAACGCCGCCACCACGTCCGCGGTGCGGACCTGTACCGTGACCGCGTCGCCGAGAAGTGTGCCGCTGACCTGCCCGTGGAACACCGTGGCGATGCTGCCCAGCAGGGTCACTGCCCCGGTTGCGACCGCGAAGACGGCCGCGCCCAGCAGCGTGCGAACCGGAACCCGCCACACGCCGGCGACACCGAGCCGGAGCTGGCTCGGCCGGCGCATGGAACGGCGGGCGGCGACCACCGCGGGCAGGATCGCGTCCATCGGATCAGCGGATGCCGCCCGCCACGCCGGCAAGAGGCCGGAGACCAGGGCGACCAACAACGAGGCAGGCACGGCGAGCAGAGCCCTGGACCACGAGACTTCGATGCCGAGCGGTAAGCCGGTAAGCCAGGCTACGCCTACACCGACTATGCCGGCGACCAGACCGAGCGCAGCCAACTCTCCCAGAACCATCAGGAACAGCGGACGCCTACCCCAGCCGACCGATGCCAGGACGCCGAACTCGGTCCGCTTCGCCCGTACCGATGCGGCGGAGGCGTTGCCGACGAACAGAGCGCACACAACGAGGATGAGGCTGAACAGCAGCAGGCTCTTCCGCTCGATCGCTTCTCTGATGACCGTAGCTACGCCCTTGACGCTCATGGGCTCGGCCAGGGTGAGCTCCGGGCGCCCGAACCGGCCCCCGGGAAGCACGGTCTCGTACTCTGCCGTGGAAGAGCCCATGACGACGTCCACCTGCAGGCCCGTCTCCTGCTCGATGGTTTCCGCCACGACTCGCACCCGCTCCCGATCCAGGGCGCTGTAGCCGGCGATCCCTGACACCCGCACCCTGACCGCTGACACGGGCGCGACCCGATACGACTCATCGAAGTCGAACTCGTCGAACAGCACTGACAGGGACGAGATCGGTGTCAGCAGCGTCGGTGCCGGCTGTAGATAACCGGTGAGCGCGGCGTTCGGTTGCAGTTTCCGGCCGCCCAGTAGATCCCGCATGGTGGCGTCGGCACCCGGCAGCGACGGCGAGAAGTACTCTGCCAGCGACAGGCCGGACAGCTCCCCTCGAACGGCGAGTTGGTCCCGGTCGTACACGCCAACCCGCGTGGCCAGGACGCCGTCGATGAAGGGTCCACCGGACCCGGTCTCCAGGCCGGCTGCGGAGTTGTCCACCCGTTTGAGTCGTCGGAAGGGTGTGTCGCCGTTCTCGGCCGCCAGGGAAACAGCTGTGACGCCCGATGCCAAGGCGGTCCAGTCCGGTGCCGGAACGGGATGGGGATGGAGCTGTCCTCCCGCGAGCCGGAGCTCTACCGGGCCCGGTTGCCAGAACCGGTGGATCTGAAGCCCGCCAACCATGTTGGACATTAGCTCTTCGTACCGGCGACCCTGGTCGACGGTGTAGGTCCTGATTACGGTTCCGGGCTGTTCCACGACGAACTCGGGTGGATCGCTGTCTACCTGTCCGGGGAGTGCCTCGGCCGCAGCGCTGGGAAGTTGCTCGACGACCACCTCGCTTGTGGCCGAGATGCTCGGGCTGCTAGACACCAGAATCGGTATCTGCGACGGTGCGTCGGGAGCGCGACGTCTTTTCACGTCTCGGTCGCTCAGGTACCGGCCCTCAACCACCGCGTCGTCCAGCCCGACCAGCCGGGCCTCCGCCTCCGGGTCGATCGCGGCCAGCAGTAGGGGCATCCCCCAGTCGAGGGCGAGGTACGGCTCGTCTGCGAGGTCCGCGCAGGTGAGGTGGACAGTCGGCTCCAACAGGCTCCGCGGGCGGTCGCGGCGGGCGAGACAGGAAGGCTCCGCGGGTCCGTCCGGTGGTTGCTCGATGAAGTGGTCCTCGCCCGGTATGGGGCTCAAGCCGTATGGCGTGAAGTAGGCGTAGGTAACCCGCTCCGGCAACGTGGTCAGCCCACCGTCAACCACCCGGTGTTCCCGAAGCCGAAAAAGAGAGCGGCGGTCAGATGGCACAAGCTCGTCGGCCGAGAGGAACGAGGCAGAGGTTTCCTCAGCGAAGCCGATCATGGCGATCGGCGCAGCCACCTCCACCCCCGGTATCCGGCGGATGCGCTCCACCTGGTCGAGTGTGATACCACCGTAGTGATCGGCGAGAAAGCCGGAGCGCACCAGGCCGTCCGAGACCTCCAATGTGCTAGCAGATCCGGGGGGCCGCACCAGCACGTCATAGGTCGGCCTGACGTTCTCGTCCACCGTCCCGACCAGCTCCAGGCGCGAGGTCTCCACAGTCGACGTGAGGACGATGAATCCGGATACCGCGACGAGTAGACCGGTGACCAGGCCAACCGACCGCTGCCAGTGCCCGACGAGCGACCTGTAGATCATCAACAGCAACCTGGCCTCCGGCGAGATCGGGGCCTGTCCTGCCCGTACGAGACACTGTGGTGGTCTTGCGAACAGGACCACCACAGTAGCGGCTCGAGGCTAGCAGAACGGATAGCTCTTGCAGGAGTACCCACCCTCACAGATGACCTTGCCGCTCGGGTACTGGCAGCAGTAGTAGTCGCAGCATCGCATCGGACATCCGGTGCAGCGGTTCTCCCACCAGCACGCCATCACGGTCTCTGCCGCTGCCGTCCCTTTGCGAAGGATGCGGTCGAGAACCGCCTCGCCGGCTCTTGCCAATAGGCGCACTTCGATCAACCCCCTTCCTCACCGGCCGCGATTGATAGACCTCAGATCGTCATCATTGGTCGCGATGAGTCAACGCTGAGGCGCGGGGGCGTCATCATCCGCACAATCGAATAAACCAGATAAGAAGCCAGCAACCCGCCAATGTCGTTCAGCACAGACTGACGGCGGCGGCATGCAGCCGTCACCTGGCGGCCTCGGCCGTGCCGCCGACGTCCGTCGGGCTGCGCCGAGGCGGTTCCTGCGGGCAGGGTCGCCCCGACCGCCCGCTGGTACAGTACGCCGCACGTCAGAGCGTCTTGTGGGAGGCGCGAGCTGGCGGGGTCAGGGTCGGGGACAGCGGAGGGCCGTGGTTGGATGGGCCGGTGCGGAGCGATCCGGACCCGGACTGCGTGATCGAGATGGAGCGGGTCGGGGTGACCCGTTCCGGCAACGAGCTGCTGCGCGACGTCACCTGGCGGGTCGAGCTGGACGAGCGGTGGGTCGTGCTCGGCCCCAACGGCGCCGGCAAGACCACGCTGCTCAGCGTCGCCGCCGG
>DATGOE010000094.1:0-11616 GCA_035306365.1 Natronosporangium sp.
CTGGAGGCCGGCGGCCGGGTGGCCGCCCACGTCGCCTCCTACGAGCAGAGCATCTACATGCTGGAGGGCGAGGCGGTGCTGCAGACGCCCGAGGGCGCCGCGCTCCTGCGCCCCGGCGACTACGCCCTGGTGCCGCTGGCGGTGCCGCACTCCTGGCGCAACGAGTCCGGGGCGCCGGCCCGGTGGGCACAGATGATCGCCCCCCAGCCGCGCGGCCGGTTCGGCGACGACCTGCAACTGGTACCGCCGCTGGCGCAGACCGCTCCGGTCACGGTCGACCCGCGCGACCCGCGCACCCGGCGGTACGGCCACATCACCTCCGACAACATGGACGTCGACAAGCAGTCCCAGGACCGGCTGGCGACCTCGGCGAGCATGCGCACCGCACTGCTCGTCTACAGCGGCATCACCGTGAAGATGATGGTCGACTCCGACCTCGGCGCCGACCACACCACCATGTTCATGGTCAAGTACGACCCGGACGGGGTGGCCGGACCGCACGACCACCCGTTCGAGGAGACGTACCTGTTCCTGGAGGGCCGGGCGGAGGGCACGTTCGACGGCCAGACCTACGAGCTCGGCCCCGGGGACGTCGCCTTCGCCGGGGTGGGCTGCGTGCACGCCTTCCGCAACCTGGGCCGCGACCGCCTGCAGTGGCTGGAGACGCAGGCACCGCAGCCGCCCCGGCGCAACTCGTACCGGTTCCGGCGGGACTGGGACTACCTGACCGCCACCCTGGCGCGGAAAGAGGAGACGACATGACCGGCGCAGTGGTCGTCATCGGTGGCACGCGCGGACTGGGCCGGGAGATCGCCCGGCACTACGCCGCGGCCGGGCGGGAGGTGGTCCTGTCCGGACGCGACCGCGCTCGCGCGGAGCAGGTCGCCGCGGAGATCGGCGGCCGTACCCGCGGCGTCGGCCTGGACGTGAGCGACCCGTACGCGGTGGCCGACGCGCTCAAGGACGTCGGCCCGGTCGCCCACCTGGTGCTGTCGGCGATCGACCGCGGCGGCAACACGATCGACAACTTCGACATCCCCGGAGCCGTGAGCCTGGCCACCCAGAAGCTGGTCGGCTATCTCGCGGTGGTCAACGCGCTGCGGTCCCGCCTGTCGGACAACTCGTCGATCGTCATCTTCGGCGGGCAGGCGCGGGTGCGCCCGTACCCGGGCTCGACGATGGTCTCCACCGTCAACGGCGGGGTGATCGGCATGGTGCGCACCCTGTCGGTGGAGCTCGCCCCGATCCGGGTCAACTCCCTGCACCCCGGCATCGTCGGCGACAGCCCGTTCTGGGCCGAGAAGCCGGCCGAGGTGCTGGAGGCGTTCCGCGCCGGCACGCTGACCGGACGCCTGGCCACCATGGCCGACATCGTCGACGCGGTGCGGTTCCTGCTGGAGAACCCGTCGGTCAACGGCGTGGACCTGGTCGTCGACGGCGGGTGGAAGTAGTGACGGTCGCGCTCGTCGGCACCGGCCGGATGGGGGCCGCCATGGCCGCCCGTCTGGCCGGTGCCGGGCACGAGGTGGTCCTCTACAACCGGACCCGCCAGCGGGCCGCACAGGTCGCCGCCGAGACCGGCGCGCGGGTGGTCGACACCGCCGCGGAGGCGGCCGGCAGCGCCGACGTGGTCCTGGTCTCGCTGGCTGACGACGCCGCCGTGGAGGCGGTCTACCGGGGCGGATCCGGGCTCGCGGCCGGCGTCCGGGACGGGACCGTGGTGCTGGAGATGAGCACCGTCGCGCCGGCGACGGTCCGGGCGGTGGAGCCGCTGGTCACCGCGGCCGGCGGCACCCTGCTGGACGCCCCCGTCTCCGGCAGCGTGCCGGTGGTGCAGCGCGGGGAGCTCACCATCATGGTCGGCGGCGACCCGGCCGCCCTGGACCGGGCCCGCCCGGTGCTGGCCGCCTTCGCCCGGCAGGTGTTCCACCTCGGGGCGCTGGGCGCCGGGGCCACGGTGAAGCTCGCGGTCAACTCGATCGTCCACGCGCTCAACCAGGCCGTGGCCGAGGCGCTGGTGCTGGCGGAGAAGGCGGGCGTGGACCGGGCGAAGGCGTACGAGGTGTTCGCCAACAGCGCCGCCGCCGCCCCGTTCGTGCTCTACAAGCAGCAGGCGTTCCTGCACCCGGAGACCACCCCACCGGCGTTCCTGCTCGACCTGGCCGCCAAGGACCTGGAGCTGATCACGGCGCTGGCCGCCGAGGTGGGAGCGAGGATGGACCTCACCGAGGCCGGCCGCCGGCTCATGGACGAGGCGCGGGCCGCCGGCCTCGGCCGATCGGACATGAGCGTGCTCGCCGAGTACCTGCGCCGTCAGCCGGGCACCGAGGCCGGCCGCTAGACCAGGCGCATCGCGCGGGCCAGCCGGACCACGTCGGCGTGCATCGGGTCGTGGACCTCGATGTACGCGGCGGCCTCGGCCGGCGGCAGGACCCGCACCTCGACCACGTGCTCGCCGTCGGCCGGGTTCGCCGGCGGCCCCACCACCTCCGCCCGGGTGACGGCGTACGCCCAGTACGAGCGGGGGTGCGGCAGGTGCGGCCGGTACGGGCGGGCCCGGCGGCTGTCGGCGACGTGAGCGGCGAACAGCTCGACGCCGCCGCTGGCCCGGGCGCCCGCCTCCTCCCACAGCTCCCGCCGCGCCAGCTCGACCAGCGACTCCCCCGGCTCCCGCGTGCCACCCGGCAGGAACCGCCAGCCCTGGACGCTCCGGCAGACGACCACGCCGCCGTCGGGGGTCGCCGCCACCAGGTGCAGCCGCGACACCAGCGCCTCCGGGACCGGGCCGGTGGTGAAACGCAGGTCGCAGTCGGCGTAGTCGACGCGCGCCTGGGCGAACAACCGGGGGAACCGCGCCGCCCACCGGTCGTCGACCGGCGGCGAGGTCACCATTCGGGCTCGTTACCCGGCTTCCACTTGATACTGCACCCGGTGCTCGGGACGTGCGGCTCGGGCACCGGCTCGCCCGCGAGCACGAGGTCGACCGCCCTCCGCAGCGAGGCACCGGTCACCGGCTTGCCGGAGCCGGGCCGCGAGTCGTCGAACTGGCCGCGGTACGCCAGCCGCCGCTGCCGGTCGTAGAGGAAGAAGTCCGGTGTGCACGCGGCCCGGTACGCCCGCGCCACCCGCTGGTCCTCGTCGACCAGGTACGGGAACTCGAAGCCGGCCCGGCGGGCCTGCTCCACGAGCCGGTCCGGAGCGTCGTCGGGGTAGGCCGTCGCGTCGTTGGCGCAGATGCCGACCGTGGCCAGCCCGCGCTCGGCGTACTCGCGGGCGAACGCGCCGAGCGCCGACTCGACGTGCCGCACGTACGGGCAGTGGTTGCTGAGGAAGACCACCAGCAGCGCGGGCGCGTCCGCCAGGTCTGCCAGCCCCACCTCGCCGGCGCCGTCGGCGCGCGGCAGCCGGAAGTCCACGGCGGGAGTGCCGATGTCGACCATGAGGGAGTTGACCGCCATGCGTCCCATTCTGCCCCAGCGGTCCCCGGCTACTCAGGCGTACCGCCCGGCCGGGCGGTCCGGGTCTTCGTGACCGGTCACGACTGCCCCGAACGGTTGTCGCGAGCGGCGGAGGGGTGCGTCCCCACGTCACGGGACAGCAGCGGCCGGAGCGGTCGTCCGATGTGGCGCATGAGGCGCGGGCCGAGCGGACGGCCACCCTGTCACCAGCCCGGCGGCGCAGGGTGCCTCCCGGTACGGGGGAGCGGTGGACGGCGTGTGAGGTGACCGTCCACCGCTTCCGTCCGGTTCACGCGAGCAGCCGCGTCACGGCGTCGAGGTCGTCCGGCTGCACCGTGTCGACGGCCAGCCGGTTCGGCCGCTCGAACCCGCACCGGACGCACCGGTGCACCACCACCAGCCCCTTGCCGGACCGGTGGTCGAGGCCCACCGGTCGCATCAGCCCACCGCACGTCGCCGCCCGGTCCCCGGGCACCTCGTCCACGTGCTTGGACCACAGGCAGGCCGGGCAGTGGTTGCGGTAGCCGCCGTTGGACACCGGTACGACCGGCGTGCGGCACCGTTCGCAGACGAATCCTGTGTTCTGTGCCTTCCTGCTGATGGCCCTGCCCTCCGCGTTGAAGTGGCTGCTTCAACTCGGAGCGCAGGGTTCCGTTCGGTTCTCCCGTCAGGTCCCGGGCTGGGCGGGACGAGGGACCCGTTCACCGCCCGTACGGGCGGTTACTTCCGGTTCCAGCTTCACCGGGTGACCCCCGGATCCGGACCACGACCGGGTTTGCGTGATTGTCCCGGCCACTGTGGAGCGGGCTTCCCCACCCCCCACCGGTAGGTGTCAGTCCCGCCGCACCGGCGTCGGCGCCGTCCCCTGCCTCAGCAACGGGCCACCAGCACGGCCACGACCGTCGTCACGTCACCTCCTCCCCCGTCGCCGTCCGCCTCATTCCACCGCGCCGGCACCGCCCGGGCATCAGGTTTCACCCGTGACGTGCCGGCGTCGGCGGGCGGCGGTGTCGTACCCATGGTCAATCATGTGCCGTGGCCTGGACAGAGGGGAGACGCGATGATCGGCACCCTGCGGACCGTCGTCCTGGACGCCCGTGACATCACCGGCCTGGCGAGGTTCTACCGGGAGCTGGCCGGGTGGACGCAGAGCTACGCCGACGACGAGTGGATCACGATGACCACCGACGACGGCTGGCGGGTGGCGGTCCAGCACGCGCCGGACCATGTGGCACCCCGGTGGCCGGATCCCGCCCATCCCCAGCAGGCCCACCTCGACCTGCGGGTGCCCGACCTGGCGGCGGCCACCGCACGGGCGCAGGAGCTGGGCGCGACGCTGCTGCGCCGCAACGAGCGGTGGCACACGCTGGCCGACCCGGCCGGGCACCCGTTCGACCTGTGCCTGGCCGCCGACGACCCGCGCACCACGCTGATGGGTGTGACGCTGGACTGCCCCGACGCGGCGGCGTTGAGCGCGTTCTACGCGCAGCTGCTGGGCAAGCCGGTGACCTACCAGGGCGACGGCATGGCGATGATCGGCGAGGAGGGCGCCCAGCCGCTCCTGTTCCAGCAGGTGGCCGACTACGTGCCGCCGCGCTGGCCCGATCCGGCGTACCCGCAGCAGGTCCACCTGGACGTGCGGGTGGACGACGTCGACACGGCCGAGCCGGCGGCGCTCGCGCTCGGCGCCACCCGCCTGCCGGGCGGGGGAGATAACTGGCGGGTGTACGCCGATCCGGCGGGCAAGCCGTTCTGCTTCGTCTGGTACGCCGCGGGGTGAGCGCCCGCCGCGGGGTGAGCGCCCGCCGGTGAGCCGACCGTATCCGGCAGCGACACGCCGTGGGCGGGGCGGCGCCATGATCGGACAGCCCCACACACGAGAGGAGGCCGCATGAGCGTACGGCAGCCGGTGACCGCCGACGACGTGGAGGGTGCGTGCACCTGGTCGTGGAGACGTTGAGCAAGGACGACGGCCGGGACTGGTCGCCCACCCGCCGCCCGGGGCCGGACGGGTGCCGTCGACCGTTACGATCGGACGCGTGGACAGGCGTGACCGGCCGGTTGTACGGTTCCGGCACCACCCGGCGTTGGCCGTCCTGGGGCTGATCCTCACCATCAGCACCACCACCCTCGCGGCGGTGTCCGGGTGGCTGGCGGTGCTGCTGGTGCCGCCGCTGGCCTGGACGATCTGGCTGTGGCGCTCGGGCACCGACGCCGGTCCGGACGGCATCCGGGTCCGGGCGCTGCTGGGGCAGCGGCGGATCCCGTGGACCGCCGTGCACGAGCTGGTGCCGGTGGGACCGGGCCGGGTGGTCGCCACCCTGACCAGCGGCGTCGCCGTGCCCCTGACCGCCGTCGCACCCGCCGACCTGCCCCGGCTGGCAGCCGCGAGCGGCCAGGGACCGGTCACCCGAACCGGGGACGCCGCGTCCGCTTGACCCTCGTCGGCGGCGCGGGCCGGCCGGAGCGCCGCCCGACCGCTGGTCACGCCACCCGTTACCCTGATGGGGGTGACCGTCCGTAGCGGCCTGTTTCCCCCTGGCGCGGGTACGACCGCGTACCGCCGCGCATGGGCGGTTGGCGTACTCGCGGCCGTGGCGGTGACCGCCGGCTGCTCCGACCGGCCCGGACCGCAGCCCTCGACCGAGCCTGCGGGTCCCCCCACCACTGCCCCGCCCGGCGACGAAGGGCCGCAGACCCCGCACGTGCCGGAGGTGACCGACGTCACCGAGGTGCTCGCCACCGACCTGTCGGTGCCGTGGGACATCGACTTCCTGCCGGACGGGTCGGCGCTGGTGACCGAGCGGACCACCGGCCGCGTCCTGCGCCTGGGCCCGGAGTCCGAGGGCGGCCGGCTGCGTGTGAGCGAGGTCGCGACCATCGACGTGCACGCCGTGGGCGAGGGCGGTCTGCTGGGCATCGCCGTCTCGCCGCGGTACGCGTCCGACCGGACGTTCTTCGTCTCCTACACCACACCGGTGGACAACCGCATCGCACGTATGTCCCTGGGCGGTGAGCCCGAGCCGATCCTCACCGGCATCCCGTCGGCGGCCAACCACAACGGCGGGCAGCTCGCGTTCGGTCCCGACGGCTACCTCTACGCCAGCACCGGCGACGCCGGACGCCCCGAGCTGGCGCAGGATCCGGACAGCCTCGCCGGAAAGATCCTGCGGATGACACCGGACGGCGCACCCGCGCCGGGCAACCCGTTCGGCACCGTGGTGTGGGCGTACGGGTTGCGTAACGTCCAGGGCCTGGCGTGGGACTCGACCGGCCGGATGTGGGCCACGGAGTTCGGCAACCAGGAGTGGGACGAGATCAACCTCATCGAGCCCGGGAACAACTACGGCTGGCCGGTGGTGGAGGGCACCGGCGGCGACGCCCCGTACACAGAGCCGCTGATGACCTGGCGGCCCGCGGAAGCGGCCTGTTCGGGGCTGGCGGTGGTCGGCGTCACACTGGTCGCCGCCTGCCTGCGCGGCCAGCGGCTGTGGCTGATGGAGCTCACCTCGTCGGGTACTATCCTGGGCGCCGCGCGGCCGCTGCTGGTGGAGGAGTACGGTCGGCTGCGCGCGGCGGTGGTGGCGCCCGACGGCTCGCTGTGGCTGACCACATCCAACCGCGACAACCGCCTCCGCGGCGGACCGCGGCCCGGCGACGACCGGGTCATCCGGGTCGGTGTCACCTCCAGCGGCGAAGGTGACCCGGACAACCGTACCGGCGGCCCCAGCCCGGGGGGCAGCGCACCGGGGGGTTCCGCACCCGGCGACGCGGCCGGCACCGGACGGGGTGAGGGTCAGCGCTGATCCGGCGACGAAGGCGACAACGACGGGGACGTACGCCCATGGCGCAGCACGGTGTGCCCGGCCGCGGTGAGCGGCCTGACGCGGACAACGACGCGCGTACCGGTGCGCGGCGCGGCGCCGGCGGCGTGGGTCGGTACGTGCGCGCCGCCGGCCGGTACGTGCGCGCCGCCACCGGGTACGCCCGGCCCGCCGGCGGGTACGCCCGGCGGGCGCTGGGCGTGCTGGCCGCACACGGGGTGCGCGGGTGGCGTGCCCTCACCCGGGTGGTGCCGCACCGCCGGGTCCTGGTCGCGCTCGCCGTGGTCGTGGTGACCCTGGCCGGCGTGTCCGTCGGGATGGCGTTGGGTGCCCACACCGTCACCGACGTGGGTCCGTTCGAGGCCGAGCTGCGGATCGCCCCGGCGCGCACCGGCACCACGTCCGTGGCCGTGCCGCCGCTGGGGTCGCTGCACTTCGACACCCACGACGGGCCGACCCGCCTGGAGATCCGTCTGGGAGCCCTCGACCAGGTCCGGATCCAGGACCTGATCAGCGACCCCAACGGCATCACCCGGGCCGGGCACAACGCCGCCGAGGACGTCATCGACGGCATCATCCGGGTCGGCTTCGCCGGGCTCGGCTCGGCGGTGCTGGGCGCGATGACGCTGGCCGCGCTGGTGTTCCGCAACGTCCGGCGGGTCGCCTGGGCGGGCGTCCTGGCACTGGCGCTCGTCGGCTCCCTGCTGGGCGTCGGCGCCGCCACCGTCCGCTACAGCGCCGTAGAGGAGCCGCGGTACGAGGGCCTGCTCGCCAACGCTCCGGCCCTGGTGGGCGACGTACAACGCATCGCCGACGACTGGGAACGGTACGCACAGCAGCTGCAGCAGATGGTGGTCAACGCGAGCCTGCTGTACACGACCGTCTCCACGCTGCCGGTGTTCGAGCCGGACGAGACCATGACCCGCGTCCTGCACGTCTCCGACCTGCACCTCAACCCGAACGCCTGGTCGGTGATGGCCACCGTGGTGAAGCAGTACGACGTCGACCTGATCATCGACACCGGGGACATCGTCGACTGGGGCACCGGCCAGGAGTCGGCCTACGTCGAAGGGATCGGGCGGATGGGCGTGCCGTACGTCTACGTGCGCGGCAACCACGACTCGACACCGGTGACCCAGGAGGCGGTGGCCGCGCAGCCCAACGCGGTGGTGCTCGACAACGAGGTGGTCAGCATCCAGGGGCTGACGATCGCCGGGATCGGTGACCCGCGGTTCACCCCGGACCAGCGCACCGCCCCGTTCGTCGGCGGCGAGCCCGGCGCCCAGCTGGTGGTGGACGCGGGCGCGCGCCTGGCCGAGACCGTCACCCGGCAGCTGGAGCCGGTGCACATCGCCGCCGTCCACGACCCGCGTGCCGCCGCGCCGCTGGACGGGCTGGTGGACTACGTGCTCGCGGGGCACACCCACGAACGGTGGGTCGGCCCGGTCACGCCCCCGCCCGAGGACGGGTCCCCGCCGGCCGAGCGGGGCTCCCTGCTGCTGGTGCAGGGGTCCACCGGTGGCGCCGGCCTGCGCGGACTGCAGGGCGAGCACCCGGAGCCACTGGCGATGTCGGTGCTCTACTTCGACCAGCAGCAGCGGCTGGTGGCCTACGACGACATCGCCGTCGGCGGTCACGGCCTGGCAGAGGTGACCCTGCAGCGTCACGTGCTGCCGGTTCCGAGCGACGCGCAGGCCGACCCGCTGGAGGCGGACACCACCCCGCCGCCGACCCCGGCACCGGCGCCCCCGCCGGCCACCCCACCCTCCCCCACGCCCAGCGGGCGACGGCGCGGGTCACCACTGCCCACCCGCACCGGATGAGTGGTCCGTGCCCGGACGCCGGCGGGGCCGGAGGACCGCTCGGTCCTCCGGCCCCGCCGGACGGATCACCCGGCCAGGTCCCGGGTCACCGGTGAGCCGGTCGCCCGGTCACCGTGTCACCCGGGTCGCCCGGGTCGCCCGGGTCACAGCCCGGAGCACTGCCCGGACTTCGGGCCCAACACCTGGTTCGGCGTACCGTTGTTGACCGGTGGCGGCACGTTCCCGCTGCAGGACAGCGGACCCATGATGGAGTTGCCGGCCACCACGGTCGGGTTGTCACCGGTGTGGTTGTTCTTGACATTCACCGGGCCGATCACCCTGTTGCCCGAGATCACCACCGAGCCGGTACCGTCGGTGACGGACACCGGACCGGTCACCGAGGTGCCGGCGATGTCCACGACCGTGGCGCCGGAGGTGGACAGCGGGCCGGTCACCGAGCTGTCGGTGAACGTCAGCACCGAGGCGCCGGTGCTCGACACCGGACCGATCACCGAGGCGCCCTCGGCGATCAGGCCGGCGCCCGGCTTCACCTGCACCGGGCCGATCACCCGCGCGCCCTCCGCCAGGCAGGTGACGCCGCTCGACACCACCAGCGGGCCGACGTGCGTACCGGTGATGGTCTGGTCGCAGGTGACGCCCTCGACCACGGTCAGGGTCACCGGCACGGTCACCCGCGGGTTGAGCGGGTCGTTGCTGTCGACGCAGAGCAGCGCCTCGTACTCGCCCGGCGTCAGGCCGGTCGCGTCGAAGGTCACCGTCACGTCGGTGCTCCCACCCGGCGCGGTGGTGCCGGCGGTCGGCGACACCGACAGCCAACTGGTGCCGGTCGGGTTGTCGCACACGTGGGCGCTTGCGTACTCCACCGTGTCGATCCCGATGTAGTCACCGTTGGACCCGAAGAAGCCGGAGTCGGTGACGAAGTACCGGAACGCGATCCGGCCGGTGGTCGGCGCCCCGAGGCCCTCGACGGTCACCTCGAACCGGGTCCACTCGTCCGGGTAGCCGCCGACCTCCAGGTTCGGGTTGATCGACAGCAGCAGGTGGGTGAAGTCGCCCACGCTGGTGGCCGAGTCACCGACGTTCGTGCCGGCGCCCGCGGTGCTCATCCGCACCTCCAGCCGGTCGGGGAAGGTGCTCCCGATCGACCGGGTCCAGAAGGTGAGGGTGTCACCGTTTCGCAGGGTGACCGCCGGGCTGATCAGCCAGTTGCTGATCGTGCCGAGCAGGTCGGCGTTCTCGAAGTCCGCCGCGATGTACGAGTCCTGCGGACCCTCGTGCGCCGGGAAGAGCGACGGGATGCCCTGGAACCAGTCGCTGAACCCGCGCGGCTGGCTGTTGTTGATCATAGCCCAGCCGCGGGCAGGTAGCAGCGTGATGTCCTCGAAGCCCTCCGTGAACTCGGCGGCGAGCACGGTCGGGCCCATCGGCAGGGCATCCACCGACTCACCGGACCGCAGCGGCGCGAGGTCCGCCACGTCGGCCGTCGCCGACCGCGTCGCCCGGTCACCGCCTCTCACCGGGGTCGGGATCCGCTGGAAGGACTCCGGCCGCAGGCCGAGGGCGCCCAGGGTCGCCTCGGTCTCGGTGATCTCCCACTCCAGCGGGACGGTGCCGGCGTTGCCGATCTGCAGGGTCTGCGTGCCGACGGTACCGGCCGGCTGGGTCGCCGTGAGCTCCGCCGGCGTCACCGTGATGACCGGCATGTCCTCGACGGACAGCGTCGCCGGCACCAGGGTGACCGGGTTGACCGGGTCGTTGGACTCCAGGCACAGCGTCGCCTGGAGCACGTCACCGACGGTCAGGCCGGTCGAGTCGAAGGTCACCTCGACGGTCTGCGACCCGCCCGGAGCGACCGAGCCGGACTCCGCCGACATCGAGAACCACGGGGTGTCGTGCGGAGCGTCGCACGTGCTCTCGGCCACGCCGGTCACGCTCATGACCATGTGGAAGGCCGGGAACCCGATCGCGGCGGTGTCCACCGGATTCGGGAGCTCGCAGGAGGCCGCCCGCAGGTAGGACGGCGCGGTCTGACCCAGCCCGTTGGAGCCCATGAAGAACCGGCCGACCCCGGTCAGGTCCGGCGTGTCGACCTCCATCACGAGGGTGGAGCCGGCGGGCACCGTCACGGAGATCGGCACCGTCACGACTGACGTCGTGGTCTCCCCGAGCGGGTGGTCGGTGGAGCCGAGCAGCTCGAAGTTGCTGTACACGAACGGCCCGGCCGGGTTGATCATCCGGTAGAGGTTGATCCGGATGGTCTGCGCCGTGGCGCCCTCGACGCCGAACGACACCGAGCTCACCTCGAAGTCGCCGGTGAGGCCGAAGTCGCTCAGGCGGAACTGCCGCAGGTACCCGTTGTCCACGGTGGTGAGGCCGCCGTCGGGCGAGCACGCCACCGCGTTGCCCGCGACGACGGCGTCCGACGCCGAGTGGGTCACCGTCACCGGCAGCGAGCCGGAGCCGGGCTCCGCGACGTTCCAGTGCAGCGTCGCGTCGCCGTTGTTGCTGATC
>DATGOE010000095.1:0-28097 GCA_035306365.1 Natronosporangium sp.
CTCGAGCGCACCGTCGACCACCTGCTGCGGTACGAGGAGTCGTTGCTGGAGCCGCTGTCGGCCGCGCAACGCCGGCACCTGGCCGACCTGCTGCGGATCCTGCTGGCCGGGTTGACCTCGCGGGAGAGCCCCCCGCCGACCGAGCTCAGCGACCGGTCCGGCCGCCTGCCGGCCACCACCGGCGTGCCACCGCGCACGCGGTCGCCAGCACCAGCGCCATGACGCCACTGGCCACGGCGGTGATGCCGGCGGCGCCGCCCAGGTACGCCACCAGCAACCGAGAACGGCTCAACCATTCCAGCGGCGTGTCGCGCACCTGGTCGGTGACCAGCAGACCGAGCAGCGCCACCACGGAGGCGGCCAGCGTGACCGCCACCAGGGCGAGCAGCGCCATGCGGTTGGGGGTCGCCGCAGGCGGCTCCTGCCAGCCGGAGCCGGACGACACCCGCAGGCCCGAGCCGGACGGCTCCGGACCCGGCCCGGCGGGCGTGGCCGGCGGGTCGCCGCCGGCGGCCACGAGCACCAGTCCGGCGACCGCCGCCCACGCCCCCACCACCAGCAGCGCCGCAACCGCGTCGCTGGGCCGGTGCCACCCGGCCGAGAGCGTCGCCACCCCGGTGAGCGCGGCCAGCCCGGTACCGGCCAGCGCCGCGACGCCCCGCAGGCTCCCCGGCAACACCAGGACGAGCGCGGCCGCCACCGAGGCGGTCACCGTCGTGTGCCCGCTGGGGAGGCTGTTGCCGACCGCCGCCCGGGCGAGATCCACCCCGAACTCGGGCCGGTGGGCGAGCGCCTTGAGCACCTGTGTGGTGACGTTGGCGGCCACGACCATCCCGGTCGCCACCGCGGCCAGCAGGAACCGGCGGCGCAGCACCGCGATGATCCCGATGGCCACGGTCGCGAACGCCACCGACAGCACCGAGACCGTGTCCAGCACCGCCGCCACCAGGCCGGCGACCCGGTCCTGCCCGACCTCACCGCCGGTCAGCGCCACCGTGTCCAGCTGCTGGCCGCGCACCGTGCCGACGAAGACCCGGCGTACCGCCTCCACTCCGAACGCCTGGCCGACCACCGCCACCACGAGCCACGCCACGGTGGCGCGGCGCGAGGCTGTCACCATGTCGCCGCGCGCCGGCGCCACCAGGTCATACCGCAAGATCATAGGTCGCCAGCAGGTCGCGCAGGCTGTTTCCGGGAAGGTGGAGCTCGGCGTGCACACCGCAGCCCCGCGCCGCCAGCACGTTAGGCTCATTGTCGTCGATAAACAGGACCTGCGCGGCCGGCGTGGCGAGGGCGGCCAGGGCGGCCTGGAAGAACGCCGGATCCGGCTTGGCGACGCCCAGTTCGGAGGAGTAGAAGCGGTGGTCGAACAGCTCCCGGTAGCCGAGGTCCTGCTCCATGTACCGCGCCCGCAGCCGGTCCTGGTTGGTCGCCAGCCCGCACACCACGCCGGCGCGCCGCAGCGCGGCCACCAGCTCGAGCGCGTCCGGGTCGGGTACCGTACCCTCCCGGAGCCAGCCGGCGACAAAGGTCTCCACCGGTTCGGTGACACCCCAGCGCGGCAGCGCCTCCTGGATCGCGGGAAGGATCTCCACCGTGCCGGAGAGCACCTCGTCGCGGTCGAGCCGCTCACCGAACACGTGGCGGAAGAAGTCGGCGGTGCGGGGTGCGGGCCAGCCGTAACGCTCAGCGAAGTAGTCGGCCAGCCGCCCCGCGGACTGCACCACGCCGTCCGCGTCGAACAGCACCGTCGTGATGCGCATGCGCAGAACCGTACCGGACGGCGGCCACCACCCCGGGACGCGCCGCGGGCGCGACCGCTCCGGCCGGCCGCCGCGGGCCGGCGGCGGAAGCGGTAGGTGACACGCACGGTGGCCGGGAACCCGCGAGGTCGGGTACGGCAGGTCCGATCGGGAAACGGGAGGGACGGAGATGGCAACGGACAACTACGCCGCGAGCGAACGGCAGGCCCTGTGCGACCTGCTCGCCGAGCTGGGGCCGGACGAGCCCACCCTGTGCGAGGGCTGGACCACCCGGGACCTCGCCGCCCACCTCGTCGCGCGGGAGCGGCAGCCGCTGTCCTCGCCCGGTCTGGTCGTGCCGCCGCTGTCCGGCTACACGGAACGGGTACGCCGCCGCCTGGCCACCCGCCCCTACCCCGAGCTCGTGGCGCTGGTGCGCCGGCCGCCCGGGTGGGTACGACCGGCCGCAGTGGACCGTGTCGTCAACACGATGGAGATGTTCCTCCACCACGAGGACGTCCGCCGCGGGCGACCCGGGTGGGAGCCGCGGGACCTGCCCGACGGGTTGGCCCGGCAGCTGTGGCGGCTGCTGCGGATCCCCGCCCGGCTCCGGCTGCGCCGCTTCCCCGCCGCGGTGGAGGTGTCCGCCCCCGGGCTCGGCCGGATGCACACCGGTGCCGGGGGCGAGCCGGTCCGGCTCAGCGGCGAGGCGGGAGAGCTTGCGCTGTTCCTCAGCGGCCGTCAGCGGGCCGCGCGGGTCCGGATGGAAGGGCCAGAGGACCTCGTCGCCCGGCTGACCACCGCCCGGCTGGGCTGGTGAGGGCGGTACCCCGCACCGGCGGCCGACCGTCCGCTAGCGACCGCCTCCGGCCGGAGCGCCCGGCGGGCCGCCACCCGGTGCCGGCGCACCGCCACCCGGCACCGGCGGGCCGGGGCGGTCCGCCGCGGGCGGCGGTACGGGCGGGCGGGCCGGTCCGGTGCCTGCGGGTCCGGGACCCGCGGGTCCGGCAGCGGCGGCCGGTCCGGGCGGCCCGTCGGCGGCCGTCCCGCCCGGTCCGGCGGCGGTGCCCGGCGGGCCGGCGTCGCCGGGTCCGGCGACGCCGGCCCGCCCGAGCGGCGAGAGAGCGCCGGCCCAGCCCCGCGCCCGGGCGCTGACCACCCCGTCGCGGTCGGGACCGGCCGGGCCGAGGTCGCGGACCCGGGCGCCGAACGGTGCCGGTCGGTCGCTCTCCGGTATCCGGCCGGCCGGCCGGCCGGAGCGGTCGCGGTCCACGTCGGCGCGGGCGTCATCCGCGACGTCGGTGTCGTCGGTCCCGGGCCGGTGGTCGGGCGCGCCGCAGTCCTCCGACGCTTCCGGGAAGTGGTAACCGGTGACCGTCCTCACCACGACCTCGAATCGTTGCTGGGCCGGCTCGGGCAGCACCCCGGCGAACCCGGCGGTAGCGGTGCCGAGCGTCGCCACGACCAGCCCCCCTACGCTCGCCCACGCCACGAGCCGCGCGGTGGTCAGCGGCCGGGGCCGCGCCCCGGCGGACGGGACGCCGGACCGGTGCGCCGCGGACGCCCGGCGGCCGTACCCGCCGGCCATGTACGCGGCGAGCCGCGCGCCCGGGGCCACCCGGCGCCGCGCGGTGTCGCGCAGCGCGCGCAGGAACGCGGCGACCGGTTCCAGGTCGGCGCGGACCTCGCCACCGGTGAGCAGGGTCTCGGCGGTCGCGTCGTCGATCGGGGGGAGGCCGCGCTCGTCCGGCAGGTGGCCACGCCAGGTCACAGCAGCACCTTCTCGCGGACCAGCCTGCGGCGCAGCACCTCGATCGCCCGCCGCTGGAGCGCCTTGACCGCGCCGACGGTCTTGCCGGTGGCCCGGGCCACCTCGGTGATGCTCAGGTCGGCGATGACCCGCAGCAGGAGGACGGTGCGCTGGTCCGTGGAGAGCTGCGCGCACACGCTGACCACCCACTGCTGCCCCAGCGAGTCGATCGCCTCCCGCTCCACGTCGCCCCCGGGTGTGCTGAGCTCGACCCGGACCGGTTCCATGAAGGGGCGCCGGGCGGCGCGGCGCCGCTCGTCCACCAGCCGCCGGTGGGCGATCGTGAACACCCAGGAGCGGAACTGCTGCTCGGTGCCACGGAACGCCGACAGACCCCGGAACACGCCGAGGAACACCTCGCTGACGAGGTCCTCCGGTTCGGGGGCGCGCTGCACCCGCAGGTAGCCCGCGACCGCGGGAGCCAGCTCCGCGTACAGGCGCTCCAGCGCCCACGGCGACCCGTCCTGCGCGGCGTGCAGAACATCCGGGAAGAGGTCACCGAGCGCCAGCGTCCTCACTCCCCTCGGCAGAGCGGTCGAGGCCGGGCACCCGGACGGGCCGTCACGGGTGGACCGTCCGGCCGATCCTCTGGTGCCGAACTCAGGCTATGCCGGGACACCGCGTCAGGGGAAGGCCCTGTGACCCAGCCGTTACTGACCGTCCCACAGCCGAATACAACTATTCGGTTATTTCGCCCTGTGGCCCCGGCCGGAACGACCGGGGCCACAGGGCTGTTCGGTTATGTCCGCCTTGACCGGCGTCGGGCCGGGCCAAGACCGACTCTTCTGTTATCCCGTCACCGTGGACTGCGCCCGCGCGGCGGCAGGCTCACCGTCTGCCACTGGTCGTCAACCGGGTTGTTCGGGTGCAGCCACAGCAGCGTCCGGATGTCGTTACGCGGGAAGCCCACCACCTGGGCCACGCCCGGAGGCACGGCCAGGCTCTGGTTGAGCCGGCCGTCGACATTGGCCGCCAGGTGGACGCTGCCCTCCTGCACACCGACCAGGTCGCCGCGGTCGAAGGTGAGCATCTGGTAGTCGAACCGCGGGTTGGCGCCGGGGGACAGGAACCCGAAGTTGGGGTCGCTCGCGTCGACCGGCGCGAACCGGTCCACGGTCAACACCTGGACGCTGTCGTTGTAGTCGCCGATCGCGAAGTACTCCAGGAAGCCGGCACCGGTCGAGAGGTCGAACAGCGCGGTGACGACCTCGCCGGTCGGGTCCAGGTTCTGCAGCAGGCCGAGGTCCGCGGCGACCAGCACGTACTCGAAGTCGCCGTCGCGGTCCGGGTCGAGCAGGATCTGGGTCTCCCGTGCGGACAGGCTCTCCCACGGCTGGGTCGCCACCCCGAACTGGACCACGTCGAAGCCGCTGACCGTGGTGGTGCGGACGCCCAGCGCCTCGGTCACGCCGCCGGCGTCGTCGCCCTCACGCACGAGCGTGAAGCCGTGGGTGACGCCGGTGGTGGCCGACGGGTTGGTGATCTCCACCGCCCACGCCGTCGGAATCGTGCCGGGGTGGCCCGCCACCGCGGTGACCGCGGCCGCCGGGTCCACCGCCGCCATCACGCCGGTGCGCAGGGTCAGGGTACCGTCGTCGAGCACCAGCCAGCCGTCGGCCTCCGTCTGCGAGAACGAAGCCAGGTCCGCCGGCATCGCCGCGGGATCCAGCGAGATGGTGACGTGGAACGACGCGGTGTCGCCGGCGCCGACCGTCACCTGCGGATCGTGGGTGAAGGTCACGCCCGGCACCTGTTGCTGCGGCTCGAAGCTGACATCGAAGGTCCGGGTGGAGTCGCCGAGGTTGGTGACCTCCACCGTCCTCGTGACCGACGTCGGCTCCGACACGTTGAGGCGCCCGAAGCTCAGACCGGCCGGAGTGGTGTAGGCGTCGGCGGCCACGGCGGCGTCCGCCCGGACGACACCCGTGCCCTGCAGGGCGATCGGGTAGTTGTCGGCAGCCGGCACCGTCGTGTTCATGATCAGCGACTTGATGGTCCGCACCACCGCCGCGCGCTCGTCCGGGTCGTCCATGTCGGGCAGCCCGTGCTGCTGGGCCAGCAGCGCGGCCACGCCGGCCACGTGCGGGGTCGCCATCGAGGTCCCGCTGGACAGGGCGGAACCGGTCCCCCTGCCCACGCCGGCAGAGCTGATGTTGAAGCCGGGTGCGGACACGTCCGGCTTGAACGTCGAGTCGCCGCCCGGACCGCGCGACGTGAAGCCGGTCAGCAGGTCGGCCAGCTCCGGCTTGGGGATGACGATGTCCGCCGACATGGTGGCGGTGACCGTCTCACCCGCCGTCAGCGCCCCGAGGATGAGGGTGCCGTCGTCGAGCGAGATCATGAGGCCGGGGATGTTGATACCGGCCGACTCACCGCCCATGGTGATCGGGTCGCCGGGGACGTTGTTGAACACGATGATGCCGACCGCACCGGCATCCTGGACCGCCAGGTGCTTCTCGGTGAAGGTGCAGGTACCGCGGACGACGAGCGCGAAGTTCCCGGCGACCTCCCCCGGGTTGGTCAGTGGCGCGCACGCGTCGAGCGGCGCGGCGGCCACCACCTCGTGCGTCAGCGGGCCGGTCGTCTCCAGCGGCACGGAGATGGCCGACTCTGCCGCCTCGTAGATACCGGCGATGTCGGCCGGTTCGTTCACCTCCAGCCCCAGCGCCACGATGCCGTTGTCGATGGAGGCGGCGACCGAGATGGCGCCCGGCGCCACGGCCGGGGAGCTGGTGACGTAGGCGGCGGTGTTGCCGCTGTTGCCGGAAGCGGCGACGACCACGGTGCCGACCAGGGTGGCGTTGTGCGAGGCGATCGCGGTCGGGTCGTCGGGGTGGCCGAAGTCCGAGCCGAGGCTCATGTTGATCACGTCGGCCTGACCCTCCATGCTGCCGTCACCGTTGGGGTCCAGGGACCACTCGATCGCGTCGGCGGTCACCGCGGTGGAGCCGGCGATGTCGCCGAACACCTTCGCCGCGTACAGCAGCGCGCCCGGCGCCACGCCGGAGCCGACGGTGACGTTGCCGTCCACCGTGACCTCCATCCCGGCGGCGGTGCCCGCGACGTGGGTGCCGTGGCCGTGCACGTCGATGGGGTTCGGGTCAGGCTCCGGCACGTTGTTGTTCGGGTCGCTGGCGTTGTAGGTCACGCCCACGAAGTCGAAACCGCGGATCACCTTGGCGGTCGGGAAGATCGGCTCGCCGTCGACCTCCGGGATGACCGTCGTGTCCTCGGCGGCGAACTCGTAATCGGCGACGTCGCCGGACCCCCCGAAGGCCGCGTGGGTGTAGTCGATGCCGGTGTCGATCACCGAGATGATGACGCCCTCGCCGGTGGCGTCCAGAGCGTCCCACGCCTCCGGCACGTGGATCCACGGCACGCTGGTGTCGTTGGCCGGCTCGAACAGCGTGACCGGCGCGACCGAGACCACGCCGGGCAGGTCCGCCAGCTTCGGCATGTCCAGCACGCGGGCCTTGACCCGCAGGCCGTTGGCGGCGACCCGCATGCGCGACTCCACCTCGGCGCCGAGTCGCTCCAGGTCGTCGACGAGACGCTCCTGCTGGGCGGAGACCCGCCGCGCCTGGGCACGGCGCTCCTGGGCCGACGGCTCGCCACGGCCCAGCCGTACCTCCTTGGCGACGAACTCCGTGACGGCGGGCTCGTCCAGCCGGACGAAGATGTCTATCTCCTTGCGGATGTCGGTGATCCTCGCGGTGTCGAGCGAGACCCTGCCCCGGTCCAGCAGCAGATCGTCGTCAATCGACAGGGACGGCAACTGCTGGGCACTGGCGTTGCCCGAGAATGCGAGCGCGCCGAGGACCAGGGCGGCCGAGGCGCCCCCAGCGAGGAGCTTTCGTCTGAGATGTCTGAATGAGACGGGGGGATGGCGCAATGACATGGTCGTCGCTCCTTCTCACCGGTAGGTGCCACCGGTCACCTACGACGTTGGGCTGACATGCGGCACCTGCGGGATGCCACGCAGGGACGGAGGTGCGTAGGGGGCGCACTCCATCCCCGACACCCTATGACACGCACGTCCGTGCCGCATCCCCACGAGCGTGCCGTAGGGCGGATGACCCAAAAAATGACCGGTCCCGACGGTCGACCTCGTGGTGGTCCCGGGCCACCGGAGCCGGTGTGCGGTCACCGCGAACCCGCCGTGGCACCACGGCATGCCGGTCGAGGCGGTACGGCGGGCCCGACGTGCCGGGGCGCCTGCGACGTCGTCGCAGGCGCCCCGCACCCGTGGTTCAGGGTCGGCCGGTCAGATCCGGCCTACCTCGTCCAGGCTCAGCACAGAGCCTGCAGGGTGAAGTCCTCCACCCTCTCCTGCCTCGGGACCACCATCCCGTTGCGGGCCTGCGGGATGTACCCGTTGGCGGCGACGATCAGCTGCAACGGGTTGTTGTTCACCGGCATCCACCAGCCGTAGTGGCCGTCGTCGTCGGTGAACAGGGTGAAACTGGCCTGCTTGCCGTTGACCTGCACCAGTGCTCCGGCGATGGGTGTGATGCTGCCGTCGCAGTTGGTGCCGGTGATGGTGCCGGACAGTTTGCCCCAGTTGTTCGGTGGGGTGACCACCATCGTCACCTGCACCGGGTCCACCTGGTACGGGGTGTCATGCCCGATGGCCACCCGCGCGGTGTACGTACCCGGCTGCTCCACCGCAGCATCCAGCCCCACCGTCACCGTGGCACTGGCACCCGGAGCCAGGGTCAACTCCTGCGGAGTCACCGACATCCACGGCACATCCCCACCACCGGGCGTCCCGGTCACATTCATCACAATGTGCATGCCCGGGAACCCCAGATCAGCGGTGTCCGTCGGCTCCAAGATCCCACACGACTCCGACCGCAGATACGACGGCGCGGTCTGACCCGCACTGTTCGAACCAATAAACAACCGGCCCGAACCCGACAAGTCAGGCGAGTCCAGCTCCACCACCAACGTCGAACCAGCCGGCGCGACACCCTCCACCGGCACCGTCACCAACCCCAACGTCGTCGGCGGCAACGTGATCTCCGCCGACCCGATCAACGTCATGTTCGCGTACCGGAGCTCACCCTCCAACGTGTACAGGTTCACCGTCAACGGCTGCGCCGGGTCACTGGACTCCACCCCGAACGACACACTACTGACCGTGAACCCACTGTTGAGACCGAAGTCCGACAACACAAACGCGCGCAGATAACCGTTCTCCGTGGTCGTGAACCCGTTATCCGGCGAACACGCCACCGAGTTGCCCTGCACGATCTCCTGCGACGCCGAATGAGTAATCGTCACCTCGTCCTGCGCCACCTCCGGCAACACCGGGCTCGCCGTCGCACCAGCAGACCGCGCCCGCACATCGGACGCCAGACCAGACCCGCCGGCCGCCACGGCGGCACCACCCTCGGACGAGGCCACCGGCGTCGACACACCCGGCAGACGCGGACCGGCCGACACCGTCGAACCAGCCATCTCAAAGCCGCCACCGGCCTCACCCAACGTCACCGACGCCGGCGCCGATCCCTCATTCGTCACCGTAAACGACCGCGACGTCGACTGACCCAACCGCAACTGAGCACTGACCTCACCGGGTTCAACCACCAGCAAACCAGCACCCAACGCGAACTCAACACCAGCGACGGCGTCCGCCACCACATCCACCATCTGCGAATCCGACTGGTAACCAGACGCCGACGCCGTGAACTCCTGACTCCCCGTCAACGGCGAGAACAACCAGAAGAACCCGTCACCCAAACCCGGGTCGTCAGGCGTGGCGAACGACACCGCCGACACCTCCGGATCCACCACACTCGACACCAGCGCACCACTCACACCGGCACCAGTGTTCAGATCCGACACCTCACCAGCCACCAGACCACCGTCGAGGGCGACGCACTCGAAGCTGCCGCGGCTGGCCCAGCCGAGCGAGTTGATCAGGATCTGCTTGCCGTCGTCGGTCCAGATGTCGACGCTGGTGAACAAGCTGATGCCGTGCATCGACAGCAGGACGTGCCGGTTGTTGGCCCGCTCCTGGATCCCGATACCCTCGCCCAGCACGCCGGTGTCGGCCCGGCCGGCGTTGGCGATGACCTGCCGGCCCTCACCGGTGTATCCACCGAACCACGCGTGGTCGTGGTCGGCGTCGGGGGCGTCCTCAAAGATGATCTCGTCACCGACCTCGAACCCGTCCAGGATCGGGTGCTCCTGCGTCACCTCGTAGAACAGGTACGGGATCGACGAGCTGAACCCGACGCTGCGGGTCGCCGGGTTGCCCAGGTGGTTCCAGAGCAGCCAGACGCCGTTGCCGGAGGTCGACCAGGTGTCGAGCATCACCAGGCCGGTGCCGGAGGCGTCGGTGGCGGCCAGGAAGTCCAGGAACGCCTGCTCACCCGGGTCACCCGGCCGGTTGACGATGATCACGTCGAACCCGGTCGGGTCGTCGCTCCAGGTCAGCGGAGTGCTCGGGATGCCCCGGCTGTCCAGGAACGCCTCCAGCTCGCCATCGAAGTCGCCCAGGATCCCGACGTCCGCGCCGAACTCGTAACCCGGCGCGAGAGCGCACGCCTCCACCGTGAGGGCGACGTCGAGGGTGATGTCGGTGTCGGTGACCTCGACGGTGGTGGTGTGGTCGGCGTAGCCGGGGTATTCGGCGGTGAAGACCAGTTCGTAGGTGTCGCCCTGGGGCAGGGTCAGGCTGTACTGCCCGGTCAGGGGATCGGTGAAGGTCTCCACCGTGGTGCCGGTGACGCTGACGCGGGCGTACAAGGGCCAGCCGTGTCCGGATCCGTCGGTGACGGTGCCGGAGACGGTCACGCTGTCGACCGGGTCCAGGGCGAAGTCCTGCACGGTGGTGTCACCGGTGAGGATGTCCACCTGGGCGGTGGCGGTGCCGTAGCCGAACGCGGAGGCGGTCACGTCGTACCCGCCCACCGGCAGGATGATCTGGTAGCCACCGTCGGTGCCGGTGGCGCGCTGGCGCTGCACCGGCCCGGTCATGCTCACCGTCGCGTTCGCGATCGGATCCCCGGTGTCCGCATCCGTCACCGTGCCGGACAGTGTCCCGGTGTCATCACCGAGGGACTGGTCCACGGCGGCGAACGCGTCCAGCTTGCCCTCACCCCACACGTTGTTGTTCTCCGGGGTGCCACCACAGGTCAGATCCTCGGTGTCGATCGCGGTAGCATCCAGCAGCGCCCGGGTGGCGTTGATGTCCCGCTCCAGCTCCGGTACGGCCGACCACATCAACGCCACCGTGCCCGCCACGTGCGGGGAGGCCATCGACGTGCCGGTGAGCGCCGCATACCCACCCGGCACCGACGAGCGCACCGCCACCGCCGGAGCCGAGATGTTCGGCTTGATCAGATTCGGGTCCCACGCCGACGGGCCACGACCGGAGTTGACATACACGTTGCCGTTGATGTCAAACCCACCGGCAGCGTACGACTCGGGCAGGTTACCCGGGTTGGACGCCTGCCCACACGCCGGCCCAGGGTTCCCCGAGGCGAACTGCGGGAAGATCCCCGCCGCCACCCACGCCTGCACCGTCGCCTGATACCACGGATCGGTGTCCGCGTCACCACCCCACGAGTTGTTCACCACGTGCGGGCGCATCTCCGGATCCTCATTGTCACCATTCAGGTCGGTCGGCGCGAGAATGAACTGACCAGACAACAACAACGCCGTGTCCGAGCAGGTGTCGAACTCACACCCCTTGGCCGCCATCCACTTCGCCCCAGGCGCCACCCCGATCCGGTTGTCGCCGCCGTCATCCCCGACCATCGTCCCGGTCACGTGCGTGCCGTGACCGTGGTTGTCACACGGCACCAACGACGGTGATCCACAGATACCCGACGGATCCCACCAGTTGTAGTTGTGGTCAAACGTCCCATCACCGTTGTTACCCCGGTACTGGGCCACAATCGCCGGATGGTCGAACTGGGCACCGGTGTCGATCGCCCCCACCACGATCCCCTCACCGGTCACCCCGAACTGATCCCACACCTGCGGCGCGCGGACCACATCAACATTCCACTCCACCGCCGACACCCGCGCCTGCTCATCCGCCGGCTGCGGCTTCACCAGCGGATACACCTTCGTCGCCGTCACCTGCGACACATCCGGACGCGCCGCTATCGCCTCCACCAACCCGGCATCGGCACCATCGACCCGAACCGCATTCACGATCCAGAACGACTCATACGACACCCGCCGCGCATCCAGAAACGCCCGCAAGCTGGCCTGCGACCGCTGCGCGGTCGACGTCAACGCCTCAAACACAAACTCCCCACGAGCCCCCCAATCCGACACCAACCGGGCACCCGTCAGATCAGCCGACTCCCGCAGGTACACCCACACCGACGTCGAACCATCCGCGGCAAGCTCATCCCACACCTGCCGCTCCACCGACGCCACCGGCCCCGACCTCACCTGAGCCGACACCGGCGACCCCACCAGCACCATGCCCGCCGCCAGCGTCACCGACGCCACCACGGGCAACCACAACCTGCCACGCCACCATCGACGCCCCACCAACATCACCGACACACCTTCCCTCAACAACAAAACAAAAGGGGGCCAACCACACCCCCGATGCGCCGAGTCTCGACCCCCAACCCGCATTTGTAACCAGGCAGATGACTCAATGAATAGGCGAGACCGCAGGACGTAGCGGTACGGTCAGGCCTCGGCTGCGCCGTCGGGGACCAGCCCCGCGTCCACGGCCGCGACCGCCAGAGCGGTGCGAGAGGACACTCCGAGCTTGCGCATCGCGGAGCTGAGCTGCCCGGCGACAGTCTTCGGCGAGCGGGACAACGCGTCGGCGATCTCCCGGTTGGTGCGACCCGTGACCAGCAGGCGCACGACCTCGAGCTCGCGCGGCGAGAGCTGGTTACCGTACCCCCGCCGGCCGCGCCGCCAGGTGCGTCGCGCCGGGACCCCGTGGTCGCGCAGCAGCTCGCCCACCCGGTCCGCGTCGGCGCGTGCACCCAGGTTGGACAGTCCCCGCAGGGTGCGGTCCAGCAGGCTCACCGCGCTCTCGGTGCGTCCCGCGGCCAGCAGGCACCGGGCCTGCGCCTCACGGGCCAGCCAGGCGTCGTACGGCCGCGGCAGCCGCTCCCACGCCGCCGCCGCGGCGCCGAACAGGCGGGCGGCGCGTTCGTGCTCACCCCTGCCACTGATGAGGCGGGCCTGGCAGGCGATCAGGGCCGCCGCCGGGGCCGGAGCCGTCCGGCCACGCATCCACCGGCGGTAGCGCCCGACCAGCTCCGCCGCTTCCGCGAGCTCGCCGGCACCCACCAGTGCCTCCACCCGGACCGGGGCGATCTCGGTGGCCCACAACCAGATCCCCTTAATGAGGATGGTCCGCATCGGATCCTCGGTGACCTTGAGCGCCTCGCCCACCCGACCCTCCAGCAGGCGCAGCCGCCCGAGCGCGGCGGCCGGCTCCAGCACGTCGTCGACCGCGCCGGCCCGCTGTGCGGTGTCCAGGGCGCGGCGGCACTGGTCCTCGGCCTTGCGCCACTCGCCGGTGGCCGCGTACCACAACCCCAGCCGGGTGGCACCGAGGTAGGCGACCGGGCCCACGGCGTCCGGCCCGACCAGCTCGCTGACCCGCGCGCCCAGGCCGTCCCAGGCACCCGTGTACCAGTCGAGCTGCGCGAGCACGACCAGGATCTTGGCGCGGACCCGCAGGTGGCCGTCGGCGTCGGCGAGGGCGAGGGCGGTCAGCAGCCGGGACCTGGCCTGTGGGTACAGGCCCCACCGCACCGCGGCCGTGCCGACGTTGAGGTGGCCGCGCACCACCTGGCGCCGCTCCTCGGCGGTCTCGGCGGTGGTGGGGATCTGCGCCGCCACCGCCCAACCGGCCTCGTCGCCGAGCAGCAGGAGGCCGCCGGCGCGGTCCACGGTCAGGCCGAGCCGCTCGGCCGGTGGCAGGGCGGTCGTGTCCACTTGGGCCACCCGGCGCAGCCAGCGCAGGTGCACCGATCCCGGCCGGTGGCCGATGAACGGGATGCCGAGGTAGGCCATGGCGCGCGCGGCCTCGGCCGGCCGGTGGTCGAGGTTGGGGACGGCCAGCTCCAGCTCGACCCGGGCCGCCTCCAGCTCGCCCTGCTGCGCCAGCAGCATGCCCAGGGCGCTGCGCAGCTCGCCGTCCTGGTGCGGGGCCAGCCGGCCGCTATCGACCAGGTTGCGCAGGATCCGCACGATCCGGCTGTGGAGGTCATCGATAGAGTCGCGCCGGAACATCGCGGCCAGGGCGAGCTTGCGGGCCACCCGTACCTGGTCGTCCAGCGGCAGGTCGGCGCCGCGCAGCAGGTCGTGCAGCAGGACGGTGGCCGACCCGTGGTCACCCGAGGCGACCGCCAGCTCCGCGGCCTGCTCGGCGTAGGTGGCCCAGCGCCGGCTGTCGTTCGCGGCCCGGAAGTGGCGGGTCAGCTGCAGCACCGGCGGCGGTGCCAGCCGTTCGAGCACGTCACCGGCGTGCAGGTGGAGGCGGCGCCGTTCCACCGCGGGGACGGCCTCGTACACCGCCCGACCGGGGAGCATGTGCCGGAACGTCACCTGACCCTTGGCGTCCTCCCGCAACAGGCCGCAGGCGATGGCTTCGGCCAGGCCGGTGTACGCGGCGTCGTCGGCCAGCCCGGCGACCTGCTGCACGATCGTCCCGTCCACCGCCTCTCCGAGGACGGCGGCGGCCTGCAACACCCGTCGCGCCGGCTCGCCGAGCCGTTGGACGCGCTCCAGCACCGCGTCCCGGACGGTCGGCGGGACCTGCAGCTCGCCGCTGCCGCGCCGGCGCCAGCCCCGCGCGTCGCGCACCAGGTCCGCGCGGTCGCGCAGCAGCCGGACCGACTCCTCCACCGCCAGCGGCACGCCGTCGGTGCGCTGGTGCAGGAACTTGGCGAGAGCGGGTGAGACGGGCTGCCCGCCCAGCATCGAGGAGACCATGCGGGCGGTGGCGGCGACGTCCAACGGCTCCAGCGTGAGCCGCAGCTGGGTGGTGGTCGCCGGGAGGCGCGACGACAGCCGCAGCAGCGGAGAGGTCGGCGGCACGTCCTCCGGCCGGTAGGTGACCACGAGGTTGACCGGTTGGGGCAGGCGGCAGGTGAGGAACAACAGGAAGTCCAGGGTGGCGCCGTCGGCCCAGTGGACGTCCTCCACCACCAGGACGGTGGCCTCCAGTGTGCCGATCAGCTCGGCGAGCGCGCGGAACAGCCGGTGGTGGGCGGCGCGCGGGTCCGACAGGGGCTCCGGCGCCGGGGGCAGGTCCGCGGCCCACTCCGGAAACAGCGGTCGCAACGCCCCGGCCAGCGGGCTCAGCTGCAGGCCGGCCACGCACTCCCGCGCCTGGCGTACCGCGTCCACGATCGGACCCAGGGTGAGCGACTCGCGGTACGGCGGGCACACCCCGACCAGGATCCGGTGGTCGCCGCGCACGGTGGCGAGGAACTCCTGGATCAGGCGGCTCTTGCCGATGCCCGCCTCGCCCTCCACCAGCACCACGGAGGGTCCGGCCAGCGCGCGGACGAGCGTCGCGACCTCCTGTTCACGCCCGATGAACCCGGGCATGCAGATGTCGTCGGCGCGGTCTCCGCCGACTGCACCCCGCACGCCAGCCGCCATCGACACCACCTCCCGTTGATGTCGACCAGCAGGCAGCTGCCGGTGACCCGCCCGCCGAGGTGACGGCCAAACCTCCGCGCGCCATCTACCGTCGTAATCGCGCGCGCGGCGCCACAGGGTACGGCCGACGTGCGGGCGGTTTCGGGACGACCGTCGGTCAGAGCTCGGACACCACGGTGGCGTCCGGCAGCCGGATGAGGTCGGCGACGAAGCAGGCCACCTCGCCACCGGCCGCCCGCCCGACCCAGGTCGGGTAGGTGCCCGGTGCGGCGGCGAAGGCGACCAGGTTCGCGCCGGCGGCGTCGTCGGTGCACACCGGACCGCCGGCCAGCGCCTGTGCCAGCAGGGGACCGCCGGCCAGGGTGCCGCGGGCGGCGGCGTCCAGCAGGCAGGCGGCGCCGGAGGTCACCTCGAACCCGAACGCGTCCCACCCCTCCGCGGCCGCCGGTCGGCTGGAGCGGACCGCCAGCTCCCAGGTGGCGACCGGGCGGTCGGCCACGAGCACCCGGGCGGCGGCGACCACCGGCGGGCCGCCGCCGACGGCGAGCGTGCTCAGCGCCACCGGGTACCTCCCCGGGCGCGCGGTCACGGTGAACGGCACCGCTGCGGCGAGGGCGGCCGCGTCGGCGGCGACGAGCCGGCCGGTGGGCATCCGCAGCCACCCGGCCGGCCGGAGCTGGGCCGTCGCCTCACCCCGTCCGGGCAGCTCGTAGCGCGTACCCGGCTGGAACAGCCGTGCCAGCAACGCCGGGCGGGAGGGCAGCGGCGCTTGCCAGGGTGATCCGCCCAGCGGCGGCGGAGCCTCGACGTCGGGGACCGTCCCGGCCGGAACCGGCGATCGGGCGGTCGCCGCGGCCAGCCTGGCCCACGACGCGGGCATGCCGAACGGCGGCAGCGGGTGGCGGGGAGCACCGGAACGGATGCCGCCGAAGCGGTGGTGGGCGCCGCCCCGGTCCCCGTACGGCTCCACGATGTCGTGGACGAGACCGTCGGGCGAGTACCGCCTGGTGTACCTGGGGGCGGCGACGTCGAACTCCGGCCGCCCGGCGTCCGGGTAGCGCCACCGGACCTGCTCGACCAGGACCAGCTCCGGGCGGGTTAGCCGGCGCAGCTCGTACTTGGCGGCGCGGCGCAGCTGCGCGTCGAGCTGCCAGAGGGTGCACGCGTGCCGGTCCCAGGCGACGTCCAGGACAGCGGTGGGGGTACCGCCGCGAGTGAGCAGCATTGTGTACTGCTCACCGCGGCGGTCCCTCTCCCGCGCGACCGACGCGGGCAGCGGCCGGTGCGCGCGGCGTGACCACGGGTCCCAGCCCTCGCAGTAGGTCAGGCAGGGCGTGGCGTCGCTTCGCACCGGCGCGCCCCCCTCTCGCCGCGTCGGTCTCACTCTGGTAATCGGCGGAGGGCCGCGCGCCGGTACGGTCTGGTAGCTGAGAGTCTGCTGAAGACCCCTCGCGGTCAGCCCCGCGGTGACTGGTCGGACTGACCCCGGGGGTCGAACCCCGTGGCGGCCAGCTCCTCGAACAGCCGCCGTTGCCGTTCGGTGAGCCGCCGCGGCACGACCACCCGAACCTCGGCGTACAGCTCCCCCGGCCGGCCGCCGGGGTTCGGCAGCCCGCGCCCGCGCAACCGCAGCTTGCGGCCGCTGGAGGTGCCGGGCGGCACGCGGACGGTCACCTCACCGGTCGGGGTCTGCACCGGCACCCGCGCTCCCAGCGCCGCCTCCCACGGCGCCAGCGGAAGGTCGACGGTGACGTCACGGCCGCGGACGCGGTACCGCGGGTCGGGGCGCAGGCGGACCACGAGGTAGAGGTCACCCGGGGCGGCCCCCCACGGGCCGCCGGACGGACCCAGCCCCGGCAGCCGGATCCGCTGCCCCTCCACCACGCCGGGCGGGATGGTGACCTCGTGCGTGTGCCGCCCCTCCGGACCGGTCACGGTCACCGTACGGCGACCGCCCCGGTACGCCTCCTCCAGCGTCAGCTCAAGATCCGCCTCCTCGTCGGGTCCCCGGACCGGCCGCCACCCGGGCCGGACCCGCTCCCCGGCGAACAGATCCTCCAGCAGGTCACCCAGGTCGAAGCCGCGGCCCCGCCACCCGCGGGGAGCGCGGCCCCACCACGCCTCGCCCCGACCGCGCTCGGCACCCTCCCGGTCCCGCGCCCGCTGCCCGGCCCGCCACTCGTCCGGGTCCACGTCCTCGGGTACCTGCCGGAACTGCTCGCCGAAGGCGTCGTACCGGCGGCGGGTCTTCGGGTCGGACAGGACGTTGTACGCCTCGGTGATCTCCTTGAACCGCTCGGCCGCGGCGGGGTCGGGGTTGAGGTCGGGATGGTAGGTGCGGGCCAGGCGCCGGTACGCCCGCTGGATGTCCTCCTGGGTCGCGGAACGCGGTACGCCGAGCACCTCGTAGAAGTCCCTGCTCACCGACCGCACCCCGGGATCCGCGGACGCCGACACGCCCGGCCCGCCGACCTACGTCAGCTCTTGATCTCGATCTGGCGGGGCTTGGCGTGCTCCGCCTTGCCGAGCCGGACGTCCAGCACGCCTTCGTGGAGGCTCGCCTCGACCTTGTCCGGGTCCACGTCTCCCGGGACGCTCACGAGGTAGTCGAACGTGCCGGACGGTCGCGACTTGCGGCGCCACACTCCCTTGGCCTCGCGCTCCTTGACCTCTCCGCGCACGTGCAGCTGGCTGTCACGCACCTCGACGGTGAGGTCCTCGCGCTTGACCCCGGGGACGTCCATCTCGATGATGAACGCGTCGTCGGTCTCCTCGATGTCGGCCGGGGGCACGATCGGCATGTCCCCCGTGAACCGCTCCATGATCCGGCTCATCTCGTCGTAGAGGTCCTCCAGCTCGGAGAACGGGTCCCAGCGCCGGAGCAGGCGGGTCTGCGGACGGCGGAGCATCGGAAGTGTCATACCTATCACCTTCCGTCGTCAGGCTCCGACCCCCACGGTCGGAGCGCCTCCACCCCCTGTATCCCGCGCATCCGGGTGAGGAGGGCTCACCCGGGAGGGATGATTCCGCGGTACCGGCCGCGGTCAGCGCACCAGCGCCCTGACCGCGGCGATGAGTTCGGTCAGGCCCTGCTTGGCGTCGGCGAACAGCATCCCGGTCCGCGGGCTGGTGTACAGCTCGTTGTCGATGCCGGCGTAGCCGTGCCCCATCGACCGTTTGATCACCACCGCGCTGCGCGCCCGGTCGACGTCGAGGATCGGCATGCCCGACACCGGCGTGCCCGGCCGGCGCGCGGCCGGGTTGGTCACGTCGTTGGCACCGACCACCAGCGCGACGTCCGCCTGCGGGAACTCGGGGTTGATCTCCTCCAGGTCCTTCAGCTGGGAGTACGGCACGTCCGCCTCGGCCAGCAGCACGTTCATGTGCCCGGGCATGCGCCCGGCGACCGGGTGGATCGCGTAGCTGACCTCCACGCCCCGCTCCTCCAGCAGGGACGCCAGGGTGGCGATCTCGTGCTGGGCGCGCGCGGCCGCCAGCCCGTAGCCCGGCACGATGATCACCTTCTGGGCGTACGCGAGCTGGATGGAGACGTCCTCCGGGGTGACGGTCCGCACCCGCGCCGCCGGCCCGCCGGCGGTGGACGGTACCCCGCGACCGGTGCCGAACCCGCCCAGCATGATCGCCACGATGGACCGGTTCATGGCGTCGGCCATGAGCTTGGTGAGGATGGTGCCAGAGGCGCCGACCAGCGCACCGGCGATGACCAGGACCGGCTCGTCGATGACGAACCCGGCCAGCGCCACCGCCAGGCCGGTGAAGGCGTTCAGCAGGGAGATGACCACCGGCATGTCGGCGCCGCCGATCGGCAGCACCGCCACCAGGCCGAACACCAGCGGCGCCGCGACGACCAGCGCCAGCGCGGGAAGCTGGCCGGGCGCGGCCACGAGCCAGACGATCCCCGCGAGCGTGGCCAGGAGCGTGCCGACCGCCAGCGCCCGGGAACCCCGGAAGACCAGCGGCGCCCCGGAGATCACACCCTGCAGCTTCGCGGCCGCGACCAGAGACCCGGTGAAGGCGACCGCCCCGATGGCGATGTCGAGCCCGCCCGGCACGGTGACCCGGGCGCCCAGCGCCTCACCGTCGGCCTGCACCACGTGCGAGATGGCCAGCAGCGCGGCAGCGCCGCCGCCGACGGCGTTGAAGAGGCTGACCAGTTGAGGCATCGCGGTCATGCGGACCGTGCGGGCGGCGTGCGCGCCGGCGACGGCCCCCACGGCCGTCCCGAGGACCATCACCGCCCAGGCCGTGGGGTCCACCCCGCCGTGGGCGACGATCGACACCACGGCGGCGACGACGGCGACCGCCATCGCACCCGCGGACAGCAGGTTGCCCCGCCGGGCGGTCGCCGGCGCGTTCATCAGGTGCAGTCCCAGCACGAAGCACGCGGCTGCGGCGAGGAAGACGTACCGGATGAGAGTGTCGAGCGTGTCCACCGGTCACTCCTGTCCAGCGGCCGGCTGTCGCGGCGGGCGGGCGCGGAACATGTGCAGCATGCGGTCGGTGACCACGTAGCCGCCGACGACGTTGGCGGCACCGAACGCGACCGCGGCGAAGGCCAGCACGTGCTCCAGCACCGTGTCCGCCTCCGCGGCCACCAGCAGAGCTCCGATGAAGACGATGCCGTGGATGGCGTTGGCGCCCGACATCAGGGGCGTGTGCAGCGTGGGCGGCACCTTGGAGATCACTTCGAACCCGACCAGCAGGCTGAGCACGAAGATGGTGACGACGACGACCAGATCCGTGCTCATGACCGGTCCTCGCTGGCGAGCAGCTCGGCGACGGCCCGGTTGACCACCGCACCCCCGTGGGTGACCAGTACGCCGGCCTGGATCTCGTCGGCGGGATCGATGTGGGCGGCACCGTCCGGGAACAGGTACGCCAGCAGCGCGGTGAGGTTGCGCGCGTACGCCGCGGACGCGGCCGGGGCCATCTGGGAGGGCAGGTTCCCGGCTCCGATGACCGTGACCCCGTGGGGGGTGACGATCGTGGTGTCGGGCACCGCCCCCTCCACATTGCCGCCCAGCTCGCCGCAGGCGACGTCGACCACGACACTGCCTGGGTCCATCTCCTCCAGGGCCTCGGCGACGACCAGCAGCGGCGGCCGGCGGCCGGGCACCTGCGCGGTCGTGATCACCACATCGAACCGGGAGACGTGCCTGGCCAGCTCCTGCTGCAGCGTGTGCTGCTCGTCACCGGTCAGCGCCCGCGCGTACCCTTCGGCGCCCTCCCCGCTGCCAGCGAGGCTCAGGTCGAGGAACCGGGCGCCCACCGACTCGGCCTCGGCGCGGGCCTGCGGGCGGATGTCGAAGGCGGTGACCACCGCACCCAGCCGCCGGGCGGTGCCGATGGCGGACAGCCCGGCCACCCCGGCACCGAGCACCAGCACGGTCGCCGGCGGGGAGGTGCCGGCGGCGGTGGTGAGCATCGGGAAATAGCGGCCGAACGCGTTGGCGGCCACCAGCACCGACTTGTAACCGGCCAGAGTGGCCTGGGAGCTGAGCGCGTCCATCGCCTGGGCGCGGCTGAGCGTCCGGGGCAGCAGGTCGAGGCTGACCGCGGTCACGTGCCGCTCCAGCCACCCGCGGACCTGCTGTGGCCGGCGCAGCGGGTCCAGCATGCCGACCAGCATCTGCCCGGCCCGCAGCGGGACATCCGGTGGCCCGACGCACGCGATCACGTCGGCCGACTCGTACACCGCGTCGGCGGTCGGCAGCACCCGCGCCCCCGCCTTCTCGTACGCCTGGTCCGGTATCCGCGCGCCCTCTCCGGCCCCCGCTTCCACGAGCACCTCGATCCCCATCGAGGTGAGGCGCCCGATGGCATCGGGCACCAGACAGACGCGCCGCTCACCGGCGGCCCGCTCCCGCACGGCTCCCACCGTGGTCATCTACCCGGCCCTTCCGTCAGCTGGCTGGCACTGTTGATTCCCCGGCCTCCTGTCTATACTCTGGCGCGCCGTCCGGCCAGGGACCCACGGCCCTGTCGATCATCCAAGTGGCCCTACCGGCTCGGTTCGGTGCAGGCGACTGGTGGCGGGAGGAAACCGATGGACACCCGGCAGGGCGGCGATCCGGGTCGCGACCCGCGCAACGGCGACCAGCAACGCGACGATCACGACCCGCGGACCGGCGGCCGACCACGTGACGACGACCAGCGCCCTGCCGGCCGGGACGACCAGCGCCATGCCGGCCGGCCACGCGGCGATGGTGCGCGGCGCCGCGCCGACCTGCCGGCCGCCGACCGGGAGGCGCTGCGCCGGCTGGTCGACGACGGCGTGCTGTCGCCCGCGCAGGCCGAGGCGGTGACCGGCGCGCTGGTCGACAGCAGGCGCGCCCGCCCGCGGGGGCGGTGGCTGGCGGAGGTGGCGGGCTACGCCGGCGGGGGTCTGGTGCTCGCCGGTCTGGCCGCCCTCTATGCGACCTCGTGGGGGCGGTTCACCGACGCCGAGTGGTTCGCCACGCTGTTGATCATCGCGCTGATCCTCGCCGGCGCCGCGTTCGTGGCGGCCCGCGGCGGGGACGGCCTGCGGCGGTTGCGGCGGCACGGTCCCTCGGCGCGGCGACGCGTGGTCGGGGTGCTGTTCGGAGTCTCCTCGTGGGCGGTCGCCGGCGCGGCGGCGGCCGGCGCCGTGGACCGGTACGCCGCGACGGCCGGCTTCGCCGCCGGCCTGGTGGTGGCGCTGGCCGGGTACGTGGTGCTCCCGACCGCGTTCGGGCTGGTGGTCTCCGCCGGGTTCAGTACCCTGCTGGTCCTGGCCGGCACCGCCGAGCTGGCGCTCGACCCGGTGGCGGGCGCGCTGCTGCTGTCCGGGACCGGCGTGGCCTGGGCGGGGCTCGCGGTGGCCGGACGCGTCACGCCACGGCCATCCGGGCTGGGCGTCGGTGCGGTGATCGCGGTGGGCGGGGCCCAGTGGTTGGTGGCGGCGGCGGACGCCACCGCCTGGGGGTACCTGCTCACGGGCGTGCTGGCGGCCGGCTGCCTGGCCCTCTACCGCAGCCTGCCGCACCCGGTGCTGCTGGTAGTGGGCGTGGTGGCGACCGGGACGGTCGCCACCGAGCTGGCGTGGGAGGTCACCGGTGGCTCACCGGCCACGGCCGCGATCCTGCTGGTGGCCGGCCTGGCACTGGTGGCGGTGAGCATCTCCGGGCTGCGCCGGCGCCGCCGGGCGTAGCCGCCGCCGAGGTGCCGGCGCAGCCCGGCGGCGGCGCGCCTCCCGCGGCACGGTCGGCCCGCCGCTCACAGCAGCCGCAGCTCGCGGGCCCGCCGGACGGTCTCGCGGCGGCCGGCCGTGCCGAGCTTGCGGTAGATGTGCCGCAAATGGGTCTTGACCGTGTTGACCGACAGGTAGAGCTCGCCGGCGATCTCCGCCGCGGACATGACGCTGGGCAGGTAACGCAGCACCGCGTGCTCGCGGGCGGTCAGCGGCCCGGTGACCGCCGGGTGCGGCGGGTACCCCGGTGACGCGGGTCCGGGCAGCAGGTCGGCCAGCCACGGGCGCTCGGCCGGATGGGCGGCCAGGTGGCCCGCGAGCAGCTCCTGCACCGCCGGTCCGCCGCCGGTGAACGGGCGGCGCAGACCCTCCGGCGTCGCGATCCGGACCGCTGACTCCAGCGCGGCGGCGGCCCGCCGGGGGTCGCCCAGGCGCCGGGCGGCGACCGCCTCCAGCAGCCGGGCCTCCACCCGCACCGCGGGTGGGAGCGCCCGGTCGTCACCGTCCGGGAGCTCGCGCTCCGCTCGCGCCGGATCCCCGTCGGCGAGGTACGTGCGGGCCAGCCCCACCCGTGCCGCCGCCGGGTCGGGGGCACCGTCTTTGCACAGCGGCGCGAGCACCTGGCGGGCGGTACGGGTGTCGCCCTGCCCGGTGCGCACCGCCGCCTCGGTCAACCCCAGCCGGTGCCCGAACAGGGGTGAGGCGCGGCCCGTGGCCAGCGCCCGCCGCGCCACGGTCACCGCCCGGCAGGCACCGGGCAGGTCACCGCGCTCATGGAGCAGCTCGGCCCGCACGGCCAGCACGGCGGCGGCGAGCGCCGGATCCCCGGCGGCCAGCGAGGCCGCCCGGTCGAGGTCGCGGCCGGCCCGGTCGAGCCGGTCCCGCCCCAGGTGGAGCACGGCGCTGGCGAGGTGGGCGTAGCCGTGGTACCAGGCCGGCTCGGCGCCGGCCGCCATGCGCCGCGCCACCTGCGCCGCGTCCGCCGCCGCGCACAGCCGGCCGGCCAGCGCGTGGACGAGCGCCAGCTGCCCGGTGGCGAGCACGCGGGCCCCGCGCAGCCCCGCCCGGGTCGCGTACGCGCTGCCGGCGCGGACGGCGAGGGCGGCGCCGGCCAGGTCGCCGCCGTGCAGCCGGGCCGTGCCGAGCATGACCGCGGCGACGGCCACGGTCGCCTCCCGCGCGGTGGTGGCGTCCCGCCGGGCCGCAGCCAGCAGCTCCCCCGCGCGGGCGCGCAGCGCCGGCAGGTCACCGGCCAGCCGGGCCGCAGCCAGGCGCAGCCCGGTCGCGACGGTGGTCACGTCGGGGCGCCGGCCGTGCCACCCGCCGCCGCCCGTGGTGGCGTGGAGATACAGGTCGGCGGTGCCGGGGTCGCGGCGCGCCAGCCGTTCGGCCGCCAGCGCCAACGCCAGCTCGGGGTCGTCGCGCAGGTCCTGCGCAGCCGGTGGCGTGGCAGCGGTGGCCGCCGGCACGCCGCCCGAACCGTCCAGCACCAGCCGTGGCCAGCCCGAGCCGACGAGCGCGCGGGCGGTCGGCCAGTCCCCGCCGGCGACCGCGTGGACCAGTGCCCGCACCGGCCGGTCGGTGGCGGCGTACCAGCCGGCCGCCCGCCGGTGCAGGCCGGCGGCCTGCCCGGGAAGGTCCCGGTGCAGCCGCGCCCGCAGCGCCTCGGCGAGCATCGGGTGCAGCCGGTAGCGGGGGGCGGTGGTGTCCCGCCGGGTCACGAAGGCGTGGGCGCGGGCCAGGTCCGCCAGCATCCGTTCCCCGTCGTCGCGGCCGGTCACCGCGGCCACCAGCTCACCGGACAGGTCGTCGGTCAGACAGGTACGGGTGAGCGTGTCGACGACCGGCGCGGGTAGGCCGGCGAGCACCTCGTCGGCGAGGTAGCCGGCGACCACCGGGGTGTCGCCCCCGAACCGTCGCGCCGCGCCGGCCGGGTCGGGCCGGCCCCGGGCGTGCCAGGCGAACATGCGCAGGCCGGCCGGCCAGCCCTCGGCCCGCCGGCACAGGTCGGACAGGTACGGCTCGGGCAGCCGCACACCGTGGCCGGCCAGCAGCTCGGCGGCCTCCGCGGGCGTGAACGCCAGCTCGGCGGCACCGACCTCGGCCACCTCGCCGGTGACCCGCCACCGGGACACGGGCAGGTCCGGCTCGCCCCGGCCGGCGACCACCAGGCGCAGCCGGCCGGCCGCGGTGCCGACCAGCCGTGCCAGCCCCTCACCCACCCGCGGCCCGGCCGCGGCGTGGAGGTCGTCGACCACCACGGTCAGCGGGTCGCGCAGCTCCGACAGGGCCGCGGCCAGCCGGTCCGGATAGGACGGATCCCCCTCCGCCGGGGCGGGCGGCGGGTGGGGATGGCCGGCGAGCGCGTGGCGCACCGCCGCGTGCAGGGCCGACCAGAACGGTCCCGGTCCGGCCGCCAGCCAGGCCACCGGCGGGCCACCGGCCGCTCGGGCGCGCAGCCATCCGCCGAGCAGCACGGTCTTGCCCCAGCCGGCGGGTGCGGCGACCACCGTCACGGGGCAGCGGAGGGCGTGGGCGAGCCGGTCGTGCAGGCGCGGCCGGACCACCAGGGGGTCCGGCAAGTCCGGCGGGACCAGCCGGGATGCCAACGGTGCCGGGACCGCCGTGGCCGCCGTCCGCGCTCCGGTCATCGGGCACGCCCCCCGTGACGCCGCGACACCTCGACGCTCGAACCCGACGCTATCACCGGCGACCCGGCCGGCCGGCCGGATCAGCCACGGTCGGCCTCGAGAGCGGCCAGGCGCCGCTCGGCCCGTTCGGCGGCCCGGCGGGCGGTCCGCTCGGCCGCCTCGGCCTCGCCCAGCCGGACGGCCACGTCGGCGCGCCGGTCGGCCAGCTCGGCCAGGGCCCGGTCGATGTCGGCCAGCTCGTCGGTGAGGGCCCGGCGGGCGGCACTGGCGCGGTCCCGCTCGGCCGCCGCCGCGGCGGCGGCCGAGCGGGCCTGCCTGCGCTCCTCCTCGCGCGCGCGTGCCAGCTCTTCCTCGCGTGCCCGCTCCCGCTCACCCGCGCGCTCCCGGCCCGGGGCGGTGGCGGCGGTGGCCCGGGGCCGGTCGGCCGGTCCACCCCCGGCGGCGGGAGCGCCGAACCCGGTATAGCTGACCGGCCGCTCCAGCCGCCCGGCGCGGACCTGGGCGGCGACCTGCGGGTCCGCCAGCGCCGCGCCGAGGGTCGCTTCGACGTCGGCCAGGGGCAGCGCGCCGCGGGCGTCCGGGTCGGCCTCCCGGGCGAGGCTCTCGGCGGTGCGCACCAGCGCCGACACCACCTTGCGCCGCTGGGCGGTCAGGTCGCGCAGCGTGCCACCGTGCAGCTGCCGCTGGGCGTCCTGCAGCGCCCCGGCCAGGTCCGTCAGCTCCGCCACCAGGTCCGGCCGGCGGTGGGCGAGCAGGTTGACCAGCCAGGCCGCCACGGTCGGCCGCCGCAGCCGGGCGATGGCCCGGGCCAGTCGCGGGTCCCCGGCGGCGCGGGCCCGGGACACGGCCGCGTCCCGCCGCTGGACGAACCGCCGCGGTGGCACCGCGTACAGCTCCCGGGCCACCTGCTCAGGTATCTCCCCCACCGGTCCATCCTGCCCGAGCGCCCCGCCGGCCGGGGCGCGGCGGCCGCACCCGCCCCGGACCGGTGGGGGTGACCCGGGCGGATACCGCTGGCGCCGCTCCACGCGGTGCCCGGCGTGGTGGGCCTGGTGGAGCCGCGGTCATGGGCTACCGCGTGGAACGGGCGCCCCGGATGCGCCGGCCCGCTGTCCGGGCTGGCGCTGACCGTCACCGTCCTGACGGCACGCATGGTGCGGGGGTCCCGCCGTTTCGGCGGGACCCCCGCACCATGCGCTCAGCCGCTCCGGTGCTCCGGGCACTCTGGGCCGCACCGGCACCGGTGACGGCTACAGACCGGCGTTGCCCATGATGTCGGCCACGATGCGGGCGGCGTAGCCGCGCAGCTTGAGGCGCTTCTTCACCTCCGCACTGCGGTCGGCGGTCTCCGCGGACCGGTCGTGCGCCAGGCTCGGGGTCTTGGCCGTGCTCGCGGGCGCCGCCAGGTCGGCGAACTGACCACTGGTCTGTCCGCGCACCCGGTTGCCCTCGCCGACCGGCTGCGGGTCGTTCCCCTCACCACTGAGGTCGAGGCGGATGATGTTGTTGGAGACGACCACGTCACCAGACGTGTCGTCGATGCTGACGCTGCCGTGCCAGTAGTTCGCGCCCACGCAGCCGGCGACCAGCGTGTCCCCGCCGAGCTGGATGATCTCAGAGTTGCTGGTGTAGGTGGCCGTGCCGTAGATCTCGGAGTCGCAGACCACCGACCCCTGGCCGGCGCCGGTGACGGACAGGTTGCCCTCCAACACGGTGTTGACCAGATCGACGAAGTCCACCGCGTTACCGTTCACCCTGCCGGAGAGCCTGGAGTCTCCGATCCAGACGGCACCCACGTTCGCGTTGATGTTGCCCTGGACGGTGGTGCCGATCAACAGCACGGCTCCGGGGGGCGCCTGCGGGTCGACGGTGTTGACGGCGACGTTCTCGTTCAGCATGCTGTCCACCGCCAGGAGGCCGAACGCGTCCCGCAGGACGACCCGATCGGCGACGGTGGACTCGGTGAGCTCAACGTAGGAGTCGAACTGGCCGGTGACCCGGCCGTTGAGCGTGGCCCCGGAGGTGAGAAGGCTGGCGCCGGCACGCACGGTCGTGTTGCCGTTGACGACGGTGCCCTCCAACACGCAGAAGTCGTTCGCGCGGACGATGAGGTCGCCAGGGACCGTCACGGGGCCCGCGATCCCCGAGCAGAAACTGGTGATTTGAGCGTTGGCCGGTGTTATGTTGCCTACCGCCACCAGGCAAGCGGCCGCCAACCCCGCGAGCGCGGTGCGTACCGCCGCCTTTCCCACGCTTCTTGGCATGTCATGCCCTCCCTTGATGATGCGTTCGCCGTGTGACGCGCCAGCACCCCGTGCGCTCAGGCACATCAGCTGCGTGCAGTATCGTGGCCGTCCTCCCACTTAGCCATAAGCCAAATGACCTAAAGTGGAAGCTGACCACCCCAGAAAACACTTGGCGCCACACGTTACCACTGGGGTGGGGGTCATGGGGGCCCTCACGCTCTGGGCCCGGCCCGGGTCCGGACCGGGCGCCATCCGCCGGCACCGCCCATCGTGACCGCTACGGCTACGCTCGGCCGCCCCGCCGCGTCACCCCATCGTCGCATCGACGGGGACACACTTTCGTGCAATAGATGTCCTTTGGCCTCTGTAGCGATATTCGAGATTATCAGTATGTTTGGGGAGAATAGTCACATGCGTCAGAATGGCCGAACGCCCACGTCGACCAGTGGCTGGTCGACCGCCGCGCGGTCGCCGTCGGTCCGCCGGACGCCCCGCTAGGGTGGGCGGTGACGCTCCCGGGCGCGGCCGGGTGGGGCACGGGAGCCGGCCACCGGACGAGGCGCGACCCACGACAACCGCGCATGATCCACGAGAACCGCGCATGATCCACGAGAACCGCACATGATCCACGAGAACCGCACATGATCCACAAGAACAGAGCCCGAGCCACGAGGACGAGGCGCGATGGCGACACCGCCCATTCCCCGGGTACGCAGACCCGTCATGCACCAGCACTGGCGGTGCCTGACCTTCCTCCACTGGCGCTACCCGCCCGAGGTGGTCCAGGCCGTGCTGCCCGACGACCTG
>DATGOE010000096.1:0-8782 GCA_035306365.1 Natronosporangium sp.
TCGCCGTCGCCGTCGACGGCGCTGTCGAGCACCTTCGCCAGCGACTCGCCCCTGGTCCAGCGGTAGATCGGCCAGACGAACCCGGCGTCGGGCTCAGGGGTCAACGCCAGCCCCCGGGCGCTCTCCTCCGCCTGCAGCTCCTGCGACAGCCTGACGGTGGCGTGCACCGCGTCGGCGACCGGTCCGCGCGGCAGCGGCGCGGCCTGGTCGACGAGCCGACGGGACTCGTACAGCACCACCGACACCGCGGCGGCCAGTTGGGCCGCGTCCAGCCCGTCCCACACGCCACGACGCAGGCACTCGCTGACCAGCAGGTCCGCCTCCGTCCAGATTCTGGACAGCGTGCGTCCGGCCTCGGTCACCGTGCCGTCGGGGGTCAGGTACCCGAGGTCGGTCAACAGGGCGCACACCTTGTCGAAGGTGCGCGCCAGGGATCCGGTGCGCTCGGCCGCCCGCGCCTGCAGCAGCTCGGTCTCGTGCGCCAGACGGGCGCTGCGCTCGGCCCACCGGGCGTGCTCCTCCCGCTGCTCGCAGGCGTGGCACGGGTGGGCGCGCAGCTGCGCCCGCAACCGGTCCAGCTCCTCGTCCCGCCCGGGTTCCTGGTCGGCGACACGGCGCCGGCGGCGTCGCGGGCCGGACACGTCGGCGGCACGCAACCTGGCCGCCAGGTCCCGACGCGCCTGCGGGGACCGGTGGTTGAAGTGGCGTGGCACCTTCACGGTGGCCAGCGACTCCACCGGTCCGGCGAAGTCGTCGGCCGGCACCCGGCCGGCCCAGCGCCGTTCGGTCAGCAGCAGCGGTCGGGGTTCACCGTGCCCGCCGGTGTCCGGGTCGAGCACCACCGCCAGGCCCGCCCGGCGACCCGACGGCACCCGGATCACGTCACCGACCCGCAACCGCTCGAGTGAAGCGCGGGTGGCGGCGCGCCGGGCGGCCGCCCGGTCGCGCGACAGCTCCCGCTCCCGCCGCACGATCCGCGTCCGCAGGGCGAAGTACTCCTCGAAGTCCCCCAGATGGCAGGCGATCTTGTCGCGGTGGCGGGCGATCGTCTCCTGGTTGCGCCGCACCTGCCGGGCGATGCCCACCACCGACCGGTCGGCCTGGAACTGGGCGAACGAGGAGTCCAGCAGGCTGCGACCCCGCTCCATGCCCAGCGTGCCGACGAGGTTGACGGCCATGTTGTAGGTGGGGCGGAAGCTGGAGCGCAGCGGGTAGGTGCGGGTGGAGGCGAGCCCGGCCACGTGGCGCGGGTCGATCTCCGGGTTCCACACCACCACCGCATGCCCCTCCACGTCGATACCGCGGCGGCCGGCGCGGCCGGTGAGCTGGGTGTACTCGCCCGGCGTGAGGTCCACGTGCGACTCGCCGTTGAACTTGACCAGCCGCTCCAGCACCACCGAGCGGGCCGGCATGTTGATGCCCAACGCCAGGGTCTCGGTGGCGAAGACCGCCTTGATGAGCCCGCGGACGAACAGCTCTTCGACGACCTCCTTGAACACCGGCAGCAGGCCCGCGTGGTGGGCGGCCAGCCCGCGTTGCAGCCCGGCCAGCCACTCCCAGTACGCCAGCGCGGCGAGATCCTCCCGGTCGATGTCGGCGGTGCGTGCGGTGGCGATCTCGGTGATGAGCTCCCGTTCGTCCGGTGTGGTCAGTTGCAGCCCACTGTGCAGGCACTGCCGTACCGCCGCGTCGCAGCCGGCCCGGCTGAAGATGAACACGATCGCCGGCAGCAACCCGTCGCGGTCCAGGCGGGTGATGACGTCGGGACGGTACGGCACGACCTGTCGCCGGTGCCGCCACCCGCGCGGCCGGTCCAGGCCCAGCCTGCGCACCAGCTCGCGGGTGTGGCGCAGCAGTTGCGGGTTGACCTCGCCGGCGCGTTCGGCCTCCCGGTCGTGGAACAGGTCGAACATGCGTCGGCCCACGAGCATGTGCTGCCACAGCGGCACCGGCCGCTCCTCGGTGACCACCACCTCGGTGTGGCCGCGGACGGTGACCAGCCAGTCGCCGAACTCCTCGGCGTTGGAGACGGTCGCCGACAGCGACACCACCGCCACGCTGGCCGGCAGGTGGATGATCACCTCCTCCCAGGCGGCGCCGCGGAACGGGTCGGCCAGGTAGTGCACCTCGTCCATGACCACGTAGGCCAGCCCCAGCAGCGCCGGCGAGCCGGCGTAGAGCATGTTGCGCAGCACCTCGGTGGTCATGACCACCACCGGCGCGTCGCCGTTGATGGAGTTGTCGCCGGTCAGCAGCCCCACCCGGTCCGGCCCGTACCGGCGTACCAGGTCGTGGTACTTCTGGTTGGACAGCGCCTTGATCGGCGTGGTGTAGAAGCACTTGCGCCGCCGGCCCGGGCGGCCGTCGTGCAGCGCCAGGTAGACGGCGAACTCCCCCACCACGGTCTTGCCGGCACCGGTGGGCGCGCACACCAGTACGCCGCTGCCCCGCTCGACCGCCTCGCAGGCGGTGCGCTGGAAGTCGTCGAGTCGGAACGGCAGGCCCTCGGCGAAGCGGCGCAGTCGCGGGTAGGCCTCCGCCCGGCGGGCGGCACCGGGCCGCTCGGCGGGACCTGTCATACCTCCAGGCTAGATGCCGGTCGCTTTCGCCGCGGCGGGCCCGGGGTCCCGAGACCGGTCGTTCCCCGTCCGCGGGCGAGCCGGGCAGGTCGCGCGCCGCGGAGGGGCCGTCCGGCCCACCCGGTCGGGACCTGCGGGAATTCCGGACCGGCTACTGTCGTCATACGATGTGGTTAGCACTCGATAGGTGAGAGTGCTAACTCGTGTCGTCTACCGCTGGGTGCCACGGAAGGAGGTCGGCCACGATGGCGATCATGAGATGGGATCCGTTCACGGCGCTGGCACGACTGGACGACGAGTTCGACGAGCTGGTCCGGCGCACCTTCGGCGCGACGACCTACCAGTACGTCCCGCCGGTCGAGATGGCCACCGACGGCCCCGACGTCGTGATCACACTGGAGCTGCCGGGCGTCGACCCGAACGATGTGGACATCGAGGTGGCCGACGGGCGGCTGACGGTCAGCGGCGAGCGGCAGGACCGCTCCGAGCACAGCCGCGGCAAGGTCCTCGTCCGGGAGGTGCGCTACGGCGCGTTCCGGCGTGCCTTCCAGCTGCCGGAAGGGGTCACCGCCGACCAGATCGAGGCCGAGTACGACAACGGCCTGCTGAAGGTGCGCGTCAAGAACGTGACCAAGCCGGTCGACCCGCCGCGCAAGATCCCGGTCAAGGGCGCCACGCGGGTCATCGAGGGCAAGGCCACCGAGACCAGGGACACGGCGGCGAAGTCCTGAGCCACGTGGGCACCGGTGTCCACCGGCGCCGGCCCACCACGGCCCGGTGTCGGACGCGGTCCGGCCGCGGTGGCCCCGGCCCTCAGGGCCGCAGGAGCCGCAGCGCGCCGGGCACGCACTCGATGGTGACGGGGAGCGGGAGGCACCGCTCCCCGTCGGCGTACGTGGTGATGCCCTCGGCGTGCAGCTCCACCGTCCGTGCCCGGTAGGCGTCGACCAGCCGGTGCCGCACGTGCACCCCCCGGTACGCCCACCCGCGCAGCCGCACCAGCGTCCGCCGGCTCATCGCCCGCCCGACCACCACGTCCAGCAGCCCGTCGCACGGGTCGGCGCCCGGGCAGATCCGGATCCCTCCCCCGTACGAGGCGGTGTTGCCGACCGCCACCAGGATCGCCTGCGGCTGCAGCACCGACCCGTCGAGCACCACCCGGTAGTCGCGGGCGCGCAGCCGGGCCAGCTCCAGGAAGATGGCCAGGTCGTAGCGGCGGTCCCCGCGCGGCCACGACATCGCGTTGGCCCGCTCGTTGACCACCGCGTCGAACCCGGCCGCCATCACCGCGGCGAACCAGCGCGCCGCGCCGTTCGCGCCGGTGACCCGGGCCAGGTCCACCGGCCGGGTGCTCACGCCGTCGCGCAACGCCCGGGCGACCTGGTCCGCGGCGGTCAGCGGGTCGGTGGGGACGCCGACCGCGGCCGCGAAGTCGTTGCCGGTGCCGGCCGGCACCACCGCGAACGGCGCGCCGCTGCCGGCCACCGCCTGCACCGCGGTGTGCACGGTGCCGTCCCCGCCGATGGCGACCAGGGCGTGCACCCCGGCGGCGAGCAGCTTGGCGCAGTCCTGCTCGGCCTCGGCGGGGCTGCCGGAGGACACGACGTCGAGCTCGTACCCGCCGGCGCGGAGCCGTCGCAGCAGCTCCGGTACGAGCGCGCGTTGCCGGCGCCGGCCGGCGGCCGGGTTGAGGAGCACCGCGACCGCCCCTCCCGGCATCTGAGAGTCCACGGCCGGCACCGTACCGTACGGCCGCGCTCAGGTCATGTCGTCGAAGCCGCGCGGGGCCGGTGGCATCGGCGGCCCGGACGGTTCCGGCCGGTCGCCGGGTCCGGACCGCGCGACCGGCCCGGACGGTGGCACCGGCTCGGGTGCGGGCACCGGCTCGGCGGCCGCGACCGGCTCCACGCCCTCGGGCAGCGGCGACGCCTCGTCATCGGACAGGCCGGCGTACAGGTCGCGCCGTGCCCGCCGGCGGTCGTTGAGGAACGCCAGGCCCACCGCGGCGAAGTACAGGCTGGACAGTGCCAGCCCGAGCGCGACCAGCGTGAACGGCTCCGGTGTGGGGGTGATGAGCGCGGCGAGCACGAACATGAGGAACACGGTCACCCGCCACCAGCCCAGCAGCCGGCGGGCGCTGGCCACGCCGGTGACGTTGAGCATGAGCACCACGAGCGGGAACTGGAAGGCGAAGCCCGCGGTGATCATCATCGTCACCACGAACGAGACGTAGCGGGTGATCTCCAGCTGGGTGGCGACCTCGTCCCCGGTGAGGCCGAGCAGGAAGTGCAGGGCGCGTCCGAGGACGAGGAAGGCCAGCACGGCACCGCCGAGAAACAGCGGCGTGGCCACCGCCACGAACGCGTACGCCCAGCGCCGCTCCCGCCGGTGCAGGCCGGGCGCGACGAACGCCCACAGCTGGTACAGCCACACCGGCGCGGAGACGATCAGGCCCACCCCCAGCGCGATCTTGAGGTCGAGCAGGAGCACGTCCATCGGGGCGAGCTGGGTGAACCGGCAGCCCTCCTGGGGAAGGCGGTCGAGGTCGGCCAGCACGTCGCAGTACGGCCGGGACAGGAACAGCCGGACCTCCTGCATGACGACCAGGCCGACCGCGAACCCGGCCAGCACCCCGAGGCTGGCGCGCAACAGCCGGCTGCGCAGCTCCTGGAAGTGCTCGACCAGGGTCATCGACCCGTCCGCGGCCCGCTGGAACCGGGTCGGCCCCCGCCGCCGGGGCAGCAACCGCAGCCGCCGGGGCAACAGTCTCACCGGCCCCGCTCCCCGTTCAGGGCGTACCGTGCCCGCACGGCCGCCGGCGCCTCAGCGGTCGCGGGTACGCCGCGGCGGATCCACGATCTCGCCGGTGGCGACCTCGCCGCCCTCCTGCGCCCCGCCCTCCCGGGCCAGCGGCTGCCGGCCGGTCTGGGCGTCGGCCTTCTCGTCCAGGTCGTCCGGTGGCCGGTCGCCGACCAGGTCTCTGGTCTCGGCCTTCAGGATGCGCAGGGAACGGCCAAGGGCGCGGGCCGCGTCCGGCAGTCGCTTCGCCCCGAACAGGAGCACCAGCACAATGATCAGGACGATGAGGGTGGTGGGTTTCATCAGGTTGCTGCCCATGTCGGCTCCTCGGGTACGCCGCCCGTGACAGGTTCATCGTACGTGGCGACCCGCTCACGCCCTAGAGCGGCCACGCAGCCGCCCGGTGGCGCGTTCCAGCTCGGCCAGATGGTCGGCGAGCTCGGCGGCGGCATCCTGGAGCCGCTCGGCGTGCGGCATCGCGTGGGCCTGGGCGGCGACCAGGCGCTGGCGGCACAGCTCGGCGACCCGGGCGAACTCGGCCAGGTGGTGGACGACCGATCCCGCCACACCCACCAGCAGGCCGAGCCCGGCCAGCACCAGCGCCGCGGCGACCAGGAGGACCACGGGCCGACCCTACCCGGCCGGCGGTGGTGACAGGCCCGTGGGTGTGGCGTACGCCTCCAGGGCGGCGGCCGCGTGAGCGCGCACCTGCGCGGCGAGCTCGGCCGGGGCGAGCACGACCGCCTCCGGCCCCAGGCCCAGCACCATCCGGCGCGCCCACGCCAGGTCGCTGACCCGCAGGGACACCAGCCAGCCGTGCTCGGTCTCCTCGATCCGCTCGCACGGGTAGTACTCGGTGATCCAGCGGGCGCCGCGACCGACCCGCAGGGTCACCAGCGGCAGCTGCTCGGTCGGCTGGAACACCCCGTCCCGGATCGGCAGCGGCTGCGCGTGCGGCGGTGGCGCCGACGGCTCGTCGAGCACGCGCAGGGCGTCGATGCGGTCGACCCGGAACCGGCGGACCGCCCCGGCGCTGCGGCACCACGCCTCCAGGTACCCGTGGCCGCCCACCATGACCACCCGCATCGGGTCGACCACCCGTACGCTGGTGCGGTCCCGGGTGGCGGCGTAGTAGGTGATCTCCAATGCGCGCCCGCTGTCGACCGCCTCCCGCACCTCGGCCAGCTGTCCGGGGTCGGCGGTCAGCCGCACCGCCACCGGCGGCGGCTCGCCCACCGCCTTCTCGATCTTTGACAGAGCGCGCTCGATCGGTGTGCGGTCGGCCACCCCCGGGGTGGCCGCCAGCATCCGCAGCGCCACCACCAGCGCCAGTGCCTCGTCCGGGGTCAGCCGCAGCGGCCGGTTGATGCCCGCGTCGTAGGTGATGGTGACCCGGTCACCGTCGAAGGCCATGTCGATGAGGTCACCGGGCCCGTAGCCGGGCAGCCCGCACACCCACAGCAGCTCCAGGTCGTCGCGCAGCTGCTGCTCGCTGACGCCCAGGTCGGCCGCGGCGTCGGCGATGCGGATCCCGGGACGGGCCAGCAGGTACGGCACGAGGTTGAGCAGGCGGGCCAGCCACCCGGTGGACGTGGTGCCGGAGGCGCGGCGGCTCATGCGGCTCATGCGGCTCATGTGGCCGCCCTCACGTCCGCTGTGGCCGCCTTCACATCCGCGTCCGGTGCCGCCGCTCCCCCGTCGAGGTTGACGATCTCCTTCAGCCGGCTGATCACCGCGTCGCGCACCTCGGGTGGCTCCAGCACCCGCACGTCCGCCCCGTACCCGACCAGCCAGGACGCCAGAGCGTCGGCGCAGTGGTAGGCCAGCTCCACCACGTCACCGTCCGGGGTCGGGGTCACCTTCTCCGCCCACCGCCGCACCCCGTCGGCGCGGCCCGGGCGTACCAGCACCCGGGCGCGGCCCTGCCGCTCGACCGGCTCGCGCTGCCAGGCGGCGACGTGGCTGATGAGGTCCACGTCGGCCGGCGGGGTGAACGCGCCGGCCGGGCCGGTCACCCGCACCGGGCCGACCATCCGGGACAGCCGGAAGGAGCGGGTGGCCTGCCGGTCGGTGTCGTGGCCGACCACGTACCACCGGCCGCGCCAGCACACCAACCCCCACGGCTGCAGGGTGCGGGTGCGGGGCTCGTCCTGTTCGGGAACCCGGTAGTCGAACTGGACCACCCGCCGCTCGCGGGCGGCCTCGGCCAGCGGCGCGAACGCCGGCTCGGCGGTGACCACCGGCTCCACCCCGAGGGTGGCGTGCGGGTCGACGTCCACGCCCGCGGCGCGCAGCTTGGTCAGGCCCGAGGAGGCGGCCGCGGCCAGGCCGGCGTGCTGCCACAGCCGGGCGGCGACGCCGACCGCGGCCGCCTCGTCAGGCTCCAGCGGGATGTCGGGCAGCGCGTACTCGCGGCGGGCGATCCGGTAGCCGGGCTCGGTGTCGAAGACGCTGTCGGTGCCGGTCTCCAGCGGTACGCCCAGGGCGCGCAGCTCGGCCTTGTCCCGTTCGAACTTGCGCTGGAACGCCTCGTGCGCGCGGGGGTCGTCCGGGTCGTGCTCGTACCCGGGCACGGTCGCGGCGATCTGCGCGGCGGTCAGGTACCGCCGTGTGGCCAGCAGGCAGATGACCAGATTGACCAGGCGTTCGGTGCGTGCACGGGACACTCTGCAGACGGTAGCACCACCCGTACGTTTGTCCGTGTCACGACGCCACCTAGCGTGACCGGCGTGGTGCGTGTGCGCTGGCGCACCGGCCGGGTGGTGGCACTGGGCCGCGCCTGGCGGGGAGCGCAGGAGCTGACCGTCGAGCTGGCCGCCGACGGTCCCGACGGCGGGCGGCGGGTGCCCGCGCTGGCGTACCCGCCGCTGGTGGGCGAGCCGGCCGTCGGCGACCGGGTGCTGCTCACCGTCGACGCGCTCGCGCTGGGGCTGGGCACCGGCGGGTACGCGCTGGTGGTGGCGCTGCCCGACCGGCTGCCGCCGGACCCGCCCGCCGGGCCCGGGCACCTGGTCAAGGCCAGGTACACGCCGTTGCAGGCGGTCGTGGCCGGCGTGGACGAGCAGTCCTCCCCGCACCACGGCACGCTGGCCGACGCCGACGACCTGGCCGGGCTGCCCGTGGTCACCGCCGACCTGCACTCGGCGCTGCCGGCGGTCGTCGCCGGGGTGCACGCCGACGCGCCGGGCGCGGCGGTGGCGTACGTCATGACCGACGGCGGGGCGTTGCCGGCGTGGTTCTCGCGTACGCTCAGTGACCTGTCGGACACGTTGGCCGGGGTGGTGACCTGCGGGCAGGCGTTCGGGGGGGACCTGGAGGCGGTCAACGTGCACTCCGGCCTGCTGGCCGCCAGGCACGTGCTGGGCGCGGACGTGGTGGTGGTCACGCAGGGTCCGGGCAACCTC
>DATGOE010000097.1:0-5315 GCA_035306365.1 Natronosporangium sp.
GACCAGCAGGGTGCCACTGTTTCCAAAGGTGCCTTCCGTGTACTCCCAGTAGGAGCGGTCGCCGAAACCGTCCCTCGGCTCCGGGTTGCTCAGCATCTCCCTCCCCGTCTCGCAGGCCTGCTCAGCGCCGTAGGCGGAAAGTGGCGCCGGCACGATGCCGATGCTCACCTGAAGTTGTGAGAGCACCGTGGCGTCCTCCGGCTCCCAGAGCACACCGCACCGAGCAGCTATGCCTCCAGGACCGGGTCGCTCAGCCCATCCTCAGAGACGACCTTCGAGGCGTCCTCAAGCCGATTTCGAACTCGCGACGCAAACGGCATCGCGCCCGGTGCGGACACGACCTCGGACGGCCGCGTATCGGCCACCCCGGGCGGGTACCGCGGCCCGGTCACCGCCGCCCGCTCCAGCGGTGAATCGGGCGGTCAGACGCCCCGGCACGGAGACCTTCGCGCTCGCAGGATGCGTACCGGACCGGAGGTCCGCCGGCGGGACCGCCCCGACTGTCCGGAATCCGACGGGACAACGGCGCCGCAGTGACAACGGCGCCGCAGTCACGGGCCGCCACCCAGCGGGACCGCGCCGGCCGGCCACGTCGCGCCCCGCGCGTGTGCCGACACCGGACCCGGGGAGCGACGGCTGGGCCGAGAAACGGTGGTGCCCCACAATGGCCCCATGTTCCCGGCACTCGACGGCGCGTTCGGCGACCGTCCGGACGCGGTGACGGTCGTGGGCGACCGGATGTCCTGGCAGCGGCTGCGGTCGGCGGCCGGGGCCGTGGCCGACCGGATCGCCGGCGCGCCGGCGGTCGCCGTCGACGCCACACCCTCGCTGCGGACCGTGGTCGCCGTGGTCGGCGGCCTGCTGGCCGGGGTGCCGGTGGTTCCCGTACCGCCCGACGCCGGGCCGGTCGAGCGGCGGCACGTGCTGTCCGACTCCGGCGCGGTGCCGCTGCCGCCGGTGGACCCGGCGGCCCGCGGCCGGCACACGCACCCGCCACCGCCACCGTCGGCGACCGCCCTGATCCTCTACACCAGCGGCACCACCGGCCCGCCCAAGGGCGCGGCGATCCCCCGCTCGGCGATCGCCGCCGACCTGGACGCGCTCGCCGACGCCTGGGCGTGGACGCCGGAGGACACGCTGGCCCACGGCCTGCCGCTGTTCCACGTGCACGGGCTGGTGCTCGGCGTCCTCGGCGCGCTGCGGACCGGCTCCCGGCTGGTGCACACCGGCCGGCCCACGCCCGCGGCGTACGCGGCCGCCGGCGGCACGCTGTACTTCGGGGTCCCGACGGTGTGGTCGCGGGTGTCGCGCGACCCGGCGGCCGCCCGGGCGCTGTCGCGGGCGCGGCTGCTGGTGTCGGGCAGCGCGCCGCTGCCGGCCCCGGTCTTCGCCCGGTTGCGGGCGCTGTCCGGGCACCGGGTGGTGGAGCGGTACGGCATGACCGAGACGCTCATCACCGTCAGCGCCCGCGCGGACGGGCCGCGCCGCCCCGGCCACGTCGGCGTGCCGCTGCCGGGCGTGCAGACCCGGCTGGTGGACGAGCGCGGGCAACCGGTGCCGCACGACGGCGAGACCGTCGGTGAGCTGCAGGTACGCGGACCGGTCCTGTTCAGCGGGTACGTCAACCGGCCGCAGGACACGGCCGCGGCGTTCACGGCCGACGGGTGGTTCCGCACCGGCGACGCCGCCACCATCGACCCCGAGGGGGTGCACCGCATCGTCGGCCGTACCTCGGTCGACCTCATCAAGACCGGCGGCTTCCGGGTCGGGGCCGGAGAGGTGGAGGACGCGCTGCTGGCGCACCCCGCGGTACGGGAGGCGGCGGTCGTCGGCGTGCCCGACGACGACCTGGGCGAACGGATCGTGGCGTACGTGGTCGCCGACGGCGCCCGCCCGCAGGAGCTGATCGACTTCGTCGCCGCGCGGCTGGCGGCGCACAAGCGACCGCGCCAGGTCCACCTGGTGGACGCGCTGCCGCGCAACGCCATGGGCAAGGTGCAGAAGCGGGCGCTGGGTGGTCGGGGCGTACCGGGCTGAGCCGCTCCCCCGCTCGGGGTGCCGGGCGGGGAGCGGCACCGTGTCGACCACGCCGATGGCCGGGACGGCTAGAGCCGGTCGAGCGCGATCGTGGCCATCTCGGTTACCACCTGCCGCAGCTCGGACTCCGGACGTCCGCCGATCGCCATCGCTTGCATCATGCCCGTCGGAAGGCAGACCAGCAGGATGCCGGTGTTGGCGACGCTGCCCTCGGCGTACTTCCAGTAGGACTGGTCGCCGAAGCCGTCCATCGGCTCCGGGTCGCGCAGCACCGTCACCGCCGACTCACAGAGCTGCTCCGCGGCGAGGGCCGGTGGCGTCGAGGTGAAGACGAGGCTCACCTGAAGCTGTGACCGGTCCGTGTAGTCCTCCTGCTCCCAGATGCAGACCCCGCCGTGATCCTGTCCCTCCCGGACCGGGTTGCCGGCGGCGGCCGCCGCCTCTTCCTGGGTGAGCAGGTCACAGCTCTCGACGGTTCCGGGATCGGCCGCGGCCGGGGTGGGCCCGTCCGGCGCCACCACCTCGGACGGGTCGCCCGCGGCGTCGGGGCCCGCGGGCGCATCACCCCCGCCGCAGCCGGCGATCGCCAGCGCGCCACACAGGACCGCGATCACCATGGGTCCGACCCTGACCGGTACAACGTTCATGGCAGCCTCCTTGACGACGGTCGGTGCCCTCGTCGGCGCCGACCTCCACCGCGACTTCCCCGTCCTTCCGGACGCTAGGGACCGGTCCGGCTGCCGCACATCCGGTCGGGTACGTATCTCTTGCCGCGAAGGTACGTATCTCTCACGCGCGGGGGTCTCCGTACTGGCGCACCAGTTGCGCGGTTCTCGTGCGTGGTGGGGCGCCACCCCCGCCCGCCAGGACCGCCGTGCCGGCCCGGCTGGTCACTCGACAGTCGGGGGCAGGTCGGGTCGGGCAGCGGGCATGCCAGGTTCACCAGGGGGCACGCCGGGCGGAACGGGCCCGCCGCGCGGGTGCCGGACGGAGCGGGCGGGGCCGGGTCAGCGCGGGTCGCGGGCGCGCGGATCGTCGGTGCGCGGGTCGTCAGTGCGCGGGTCGTCGGTGCGCGCGTCGTCCTCCGGGGCGAACCGCAACCCCTCGAGCACCAGTTCGTCACCAGTGACGTCCACGTCGGTGTCCCCGCAGTCCGGGCACACCGCCAGGACCTCGGCCGACTCGCTGCGTCGCCCGCAGGCGCGGCAGAAGACGGTGGCCGGCGTAACCACCAGGTCCACCGCGGCATCGCGCGCCACCGAGCCGTCTGCGATCAGGGCGAAGGCCCGGTCCAGCGCGCCGGGCATGACGGCGTGGCGGGCACCGACCCGCAGCCGCACGCTGGTGACCCGGCGTCCGGCGGCCCGCTGGTCGATCACGTCGACCAGGCCGCCCCTGTCGTTCTCCGACATGACGTCACCTCCTCCCACTGGTGCGTCACCACCCCCGCCCGGCGGGCACGCCACACCGCGCTCCCGCCGTTGGTTGCTGTCCATGCCGAGGTCCGGCTCGGGGTGGTGATGGTGTGCGCGCGTCAGCTGTCTGAAGCGCCGAGTACCGTTTATACCAACCGGGGCGGTCGCCCGGAGCCGGTTCGCGGGTTCCCCCACGACGGGTTTCGTGGGTCGGGTCTCCGGCCGGCGTCGCCGGTCTCCCGGCGGGCGAAACCGGCGCCACGGTCTCCTCGGAGGCCGGCGCCGGTACGGTGACGGAGAGGGCACCGAGGGGGACCGATGACCGTGACCACCGCCGAGCTGACCGGCACCGAGCTGGCGACCCTGGACGCGTACTGGCGGGCGGCGAACTACCTGACCGTCGGGCAGATCTACCTGCTGGACAACCCGCTGCTGCGGGAACCGCTGCGGCGCGAGCACATCAAGCCGCGGCTGCTCGGCCACTGGGGCACCAGCCCCGGCCTCAACCTCATCTACGCGCACCTCAACCGGGTCATCGCCGCCCGCGACCTCAACATGATCTTCATCTGCGGTCCGGGGCACGGCGGGCCGGCGGTGGTGGCCAACACCTGGCTGGAGGGCACCTTCAGCGACCTGTACCCGTCGGTGAGCATGGACGCCGCCGGCATGGCGCGGCTGTTCCGGCAGTTCTCCTTCCCCGGCGGCATCCCCAGCCACGTGGCGGCTGAAGTGCCGGGCTCGATCCACGAGGGCGGGGAGCTGGGCTACTCGCTCATGCACGCCTACGGTGCGGCGTTCGACAACCCCGGGCTCGTGGTCGCCTGCGTCATCGGCGACGGCGAGGCGGAGACCGGACCGCTGGCGGCCAGCTGGCTGGGCAACACCTTCCTCAACCCGGCGCGCGACGGCGCGGTGCTACCCATCCTCCACCTCAACGGATACAAGATCGCGAACCCGACGGTGCTGGCGCGGATCCCGGTCGAGGACCTGATGTCGATGCTGCGGGGGTACGGGTACCGGCCGACGCTGGTGGACGGCGACGACCCGACCACGGTGCACCGGGAGCTGGCCGCCGCGCTGGACCGCGCCCTGGACAACATCGCGGAGATCCAGGCCCAGGCCCGCGCCGGCCGCGGGCCCACCCGGCCCCGGTGGCCGGTGCTGGTGCTGCGGACCCCCAAGGGCTGGACCGGCCCGGCGAAGGTCGCCGGCCTGCCGGTGGAGGGCACGTGGCGGTCGCACCAGGTGCCGCTGGGCGGCGCCCGCGACGACCCCGAGCAGCGGGCCGCGCTGGAGGAGTGGCTGCGCAGCTACCGCCCGGAGGAGCTGTTCGACGCCGACGGTGCCCCGGTCCCGGAGCTGCGCGCGTTCCCGCCGACGGGCGACCGCCGGATGAGCGCCAACCCGCACGCCAACGGCGGGATCCTCCTGCGGGACCTGGTGCTGCCCGACTACCGCCGGTACGCGGTGCCGGTGACCCGCCACGGCGACCCGCCGGCCAGCGCCACCCGGGTGCTCGGACCGTGGCTGCGGGACGTCATCCGCGCCAACCCCGACCGGTTCCGGCTGTTCGGGCCGGACGAGGTGACCTCGAACCGGCTCGACGCCACGTTCCAGGTCACCGACCGGGTGTTCACGGGTGCGATCCTGCCCAGCGACGAGCACCTGGGCGCGGACGGCCAGGTGGTGGAGGTGTTGTCGGAGCACCTGTGCCAGGGCTTCCTGGAGGGCTACCTGCTGACCGGCCGGCACGGGCTGTTCACCAGCTACGAGGCGTTCATCCACATCGTCGACTCGATGTTCAACCAGCACGCCAAGTGGCTCAAGGTCAGCAACCAGGTCCCGTGGCGACGGCCCATCGCG
>DATGOE010000098.1:0-5626 GCA_035306365.1 Natronosporangium sp.
CGGCCGCGGCCCTCGCGCTGGTCGGCATGCTCGACGTCCCCGGCGTGCAGAAGGTGGTCGACCAGCTGGTCGCCGCCGAACGCGCCGAGGCCGAGCGGCAGGCCGAGCAGCTGCGGGCGCAGCTGGCCGAGGTCGAGGCGAGGCTGGCCGAGCTGCAACGGGTCGGCTGAGCCTGCGGACGGTGCACCGGGCCTGCGGGCAGCGAGCCACGGCCCGCGGGCGGTGAACCGAGCCCTGGAGGCTGCCCGCCACCTCGCACGTGCCACCGGGCGCGTGCGAGGATCCAGCGCGTGACCCGGTCGGACCGTCGCTGGCGTCCTCCCCTGGCGTGGCGGGCGGCGCAGGTGGCCGCGCGTGTCGTCGTCGCCGCGGTCGCCCGGCTGCGGGTCACCGGCGATGTGCCGGACGCCCTGCGCGGCGGACCGTTGATCCTGGCCGCCAACCATCTCAGCCCGTTCGACCCGATCGCACTGGCGGCCGCCTGCCGGACCCGGCGGATCGCCCCGCGGTTCCTCGCCACCGGTGGGCTGTTCCGCGCCCGGCTGCTCGGGCCGGTGATGCGGCACTGGGGGCACATCGCCGTGCACCGGGGCACCGCCGAGGTCGTACGGGCACTGCCCGAGGCGGTCCGGGCGCTGGCCGCCGGATCTGTGGTGCTGGTCTACCCGGAGGGGCGGATCGGCCTCGACCCGCACCTGTGGCCGGAGCGGGGCCGGACCGGCGTGGCGCACCTGGCGCTGACGACCAACGCCACCGTCGTGCCCGTCGCCCAGTGGGGCAGCCACGAGGTCGTCCCCTACAGCGCCCCCCGCGGCCTGCTGCGCACCCTGCCTCGCACGATCCGGCGACGGCCGGTGGTCCGCGTCCACTTCGGCGCCCCGGTCAGCCTCGACGGCCTGCGCGCCGGCGTGCCCGGCCACCCCCGGCGCGCCACCGACCGCATCGTGGCGGCGATCACGCGGGAGCTGGCCCGGCTGCGGGTCGACGAACCCGGCCGGCCCCACCACGTCGACCCCACCCGGCCCGCCCGCCCGCGGCCACGCCCACACAAGCACCGGTCGACCGGTAGCGTCGAGGGCGACGCCCCCGCCCCCGGGAGTGGTGATGCACAGATTCGTCCAACCGATGCCGCCACCGGCTGACCCGTACACCGGCGACCCGCTGCTGGCCTCCTGGCTGCGCCGACACCTCGGCGGCGACGACCGGGCCGCGGCCAGCCGCCTGACCGCCCTCGCCGCCGACGTCACCGGCCCGCTGCGCGAGGCCACCTCCAGGGCCGAGGCCAACCCGCCGCGGCTGGTGCGCTACGACGCCTGGGGCGGTCGCGTCGACCGGGTCGAGACGCCCGCCGGGTGGGAGACCCACCGTCGGGCCGCCGCCCGCCACGCCCTGGTGGCCCTGCCCTACCAGAGCGGGGCGCGGGCACAGTGGGGCTCGGCGACCCGGGTGGTCCACCACGCGCTGCTGCACGTGTACGGCCCCGAGTCGGCCACCTTCTCCTGCCCGGTGGCGATGTCCGACGGCGCCGCGGCCCTGCTGTGCCACCCCGAGGTGGACGCCTCGATACGCGACGCCTGGCTGCCCCGGTTGACCTCCACCGACCCCGACGTCGCGATCACCAGCGGCCAGTGGATGACCGAGTCGACCGGCGGGTCCGACCTGTCGGGCGCCACCACCACCGCCCGCCCCCGCGGCGACGGGGCGTGGCTGCTGGCCGGGGACAAGTGGTTCTGCTCGGCGGTCGACGCGCCGGTGGCCGTCGCGCTGGCCCGTCCCGAGGGCGCGCCACCCGGCAGCCGCACGCTCGCGCCGTTCCTGGTCCCCCGGTACGCCGCCGACTCCCCGCTGGCGCCCGCCGGCACCGACCCGCGCGCACCCGCACCCGGCGTGCGGATCCGTCGGCTCAAGGACAAGCTGGGCACCCGGGCGCTGCCCACCGCCGAGGTGGGCCTGGACGACGCGTACGCGCTGCCGCTGGGCGACCCGGCCACGCCCGGCCTGGTACGGATGATGACGCTGGTACGGGTGGCGCGGCTGCACAACGCGGCGGCTGCCGCCGCCGGCATGCGCCGCGGCCTGGCCTACGCCCGCGCCTACGCCGACGTCAGGCAGGTGGCCGGCGGGCGCCTGATCGACAACCCCCTGCACCGCGCCACCCTGGCGCAGCTCGGTGTGGACGCCGCCGCGGCGTTCGTGCTGGCCGGCCACGCGTTCGCGCTGCTCGGCCGGGTGGAGGCGGACGCGGACCCGCAGGCGGCCGCCGAGCTTCGGATCGTCGCCCCGCTGGCCAAGCTCGTCACCGCCCGGCTGGCCGTCGCCTCGGCCAGCGAGTACCTGGAGTGCTTCGGCGGGGCCGGGTACGTGGAGGACACCGGCATCCCGCGGCTGCTGCGCGACGCCCAGGTGCTTCCCATCTGGGAGGGCACGACCAACGTGCTGGCCCTGGACGTGGTGCGCGCGGTCGTGCGCGACAAGGCCGGGCTGCCGTTACTGGACCGGCTGGAGCAGGCGGCCTCGGACAGCGGCGACACCACGCTGGCGCGCACGGTGGCCGAGCTGGGCGGGTCAATCTCGGCGGTGACCGCCGACCCGACCGCCGCCGACGTCGTGGCCGGCGCGCGCGCGTTGGCGCTGCGGCTGGGGTACGCCCTGGCGGCGGCCCTGCTGGTCACCTGGGACGACCCGGTCGCCCAGGTCGCCGCGCGACTGTGGATCGACCGGCGGCTGGCCGGCCGGGACATCGCCGCCGAGGCGCACCGGCACGTTGAGCCGCTGTGCGGCTGATGGGCATAGATGGAGCCGCTGCGGCGGCCGACTGGGATAGAGCCGCTGCGGCGGCCGACTGGGATAGAGCCGCTGTGCGGCCGAGTGGGATACGGTGTGCGCCATGACGGACCGACCGCACCGGGGCGGAACCACCCGCTTCTACCCGCCGCGGTTCAAGCTGCTCATCTACACCCTCGTCAGCGCCCTGTTCGCGTTTGTCGGCTTCGTGGCCAGCCGCGCCGACTACACCCTGCTGTCCTGGCTGGGTTGGTGCTTTCTGGTCGGCTTCGGCCTGGGCACCCTCGTCATGATCGCCCGCACCCTGCGTCCGGGGTCCACTCTGGAGATCAGTGAGGCGGGCATTCTCGAGCGCACCACCCTGTTCCCGGTCGGCCTGATCAGCTGGGACGAGATCGTCGTGATCAAGAAGCGGGAGATCGGCCAGGGCATGGGAAGCGAGCGCCTGCTGGAGGTGGTACTGACCGACCCGGTCGGCTTCCGGTCCCGTCCGAGGTCCCTCGCGCGGCGCGTCGTCGACCTTTACCGGCGGCTGGTCAAGCAGCCGGACGTGTACATCGCCGGCTCGATGATCTCCGCACCGATTCAGGCGGTCATCGATGAGATCAAGCGCCGCCGCCCGGGGCTGCACGTGACCGAGCTGCCGCCGCGGCCCCGGGTGTTCCGCCGCCCGGGATCGGATCCGCAGTTCCGCCCGCCGCGCTGGTGACCCCGCTCCTGGGGCGGTGGCGGTGGCCGGCGTCACTTCGGGGTCGATGATCGTACCCCGGACAGGTTAACCTCAAGGGTTGACGTGCGTGGCGGTTGGGAATCTGTGATCCGCCCGCGTCGTTGAGGCAGGCGAGTGCCGGGAGGACGCTGATCATGGGTGAGCGCATGCTGCGAGGCAGTCGGCTTGGCGCGGTGAGCTACGAGTCCGACCGCAACACCGAGTTGGCGCCGCGGCAGACCCGCGAGTACCAGTGCCCACGCGGCCACCGCTTCGAGGTGCCGTTCGCAGTGGACGCCGAGGTCCCGCTGACCTGGGAGTGCAAGTACGACGGCAGCGTGGCCCGGCTGGTGGACGGCACAGAGCCCGAGCAGAAGAAGACCAAGCCGCCGCGCACCCACTGGGACATGCTGCTGGAGCGTCGCACCCTGGCCGAGCTGGAGGAGATCCTCAACGAGCGCCTGGCCGAGCTACGGGCCAGGCGCGGCCAGACCTCTGACACGGACTGACGCGGGGCCGGGCGGCGCCGCGGGCTACCACGGTGCCGTGGGTGGGCCGACGGCGTGGATCTGCGGTGCCGCGGCGGGCGTGGATTGAGCGCGTGGAGGCGACGGGCCCGGCCGCTGCGGGGCTCAGCCGCCGCCGTACCGGCCGCCGTCGACGACCTCACCCTCGACGGTCTCCGCGTCGGGTGCCGGCCGCCGGTCCTGCCTGACCCGCACCCAACGGGGTCCGAACACACCGCCGGCCTGGGCGGCGCTCAGCCGCCGTTCGGCCACAGCTCGTACCCGGTCGCGGGCCAGCCGGCGCACGGGCGGGGTGAGCAGGAGCAGCCCGGCCACCCCGGTGAGCAGGCCCGGCACCGCCAGCAGCAGCGCGCCGCCGAGCCCGACCAGTCCGTCGGTGATCTGCGGTCCGGGCGGGGCACCGGTGGCGACCCCCTGCCGGAAACCCCGCCAGGCGCGCAACCCCTCCCGTCGCAGCAGCAGCAGACCCGCCACACTGCCGGCCACCAGGACGAGCACCGCGGCCGTCAGGCCGATCAGCTTCCCCAGGCCGATCAGCGCCAGGATCTCGGACAGGAACAGCGCCAGGGCCGCCAGCGGCAGCCACGGGCTGATCACTCGGACCGGGAGGCGCCGCCCAGCGCGCGTCGTAGCGCCATCAGACGGGATCTGACGCCCCACAGGGTCACCCGCCACAGCGCCTCCCGTACGATCGCCGGACTCATCTTGCTCTGGCCCCGCTGCCGCTCGGTGAAGGTGATCGGCACCTCCACCACCCGCAGCCGGTGCTGGTGGGCGCGCCAGGCGAGGTCTACCTGGAAACAGTATCCCTGTGAGGACACCGACTCGAAGTCGATCTTGTCCAGGGCGGTCATCCGGTACGCCCGGTACCCACCCGTGGCGTCCCGCAGGGGCATGGCCAGGGCGAGCCGCGCGTAGAGGTTGCCGCCGCGGGACAGCACGGTCCGACGCCACGGCCAGTTGACCACCCGGCCACCGGGTACCCACCGCGACCCGAGCACCACGTCGGCCTCCCGCAGTGCGGCCAGCAGGCGCGGCAGCTCCTCCGGGGCGTGCGAGCCGTCGGCGTCCATCTCCACGACCACGTCGAAGCCCTGCTGCCGGGCCCAGTGGAAGCCGGCCACGTACGCCGCCCCGAGGCCCTGCTTGCCCGGGCGGTGCAGGACGTGGATGCGGTCGTCGCTGGCGGCCAGTTGGTCGGCCACGACGCCGGTGCCGTCCGGGCTGGCGTCGTCGCAGATCAGAACCTCCACCCACGGCACCGCCTGGCGGACCCGGGCGGTGATCTCACGGATGTTGTCCACCTCGTTGTAGGTGGGGATCACCACCAGGACCCGGCCGAGATCCTCGGAGAGCCGGTTGTCCCCGTCGCTCATCATTCCCCCGTCTCCTCGCCTGCCTCCGGCACCGGCGCCGGCCGGCGGCGGACCGCCGCCAGCGCCAACGCCGCCCCCACCGCGGCGACCAGGGCGTACTCGGGCCACGCGCCGACGGTCGTGGCCACCATGCGGCTGTCCGTCAGGGTCAGCGTACGTACCCGTACGTCCCGGGTGAAGAAACCGGTCAGATCATGTACCGTGCCGTCCGGCGCGGCGAACCCGGACAC
>DATGOE010000099.1:0-4205 GCA_035306365.1 Natronosporangium sp.
GGCGCAGCTGCTGGCGCACCTGGGCTACCGGTGGGACCCGGCGTCCATCCCCGCCAACGTGGACCACTACCTCGCCCGCACCTCGGAGGGGTCGACCCTCAGCGCGGTGGTGCACGCCTGGGTGCTCGCCCGGCGGCACCGCGAACAGGCGCTGGAGTACTTCGTGGAGGTCCTGCGCAGCGACGTGGCCGACGTGCAGGGCGGGACCACCCCCGAGGGGATCCACCTTGCCGCCATGGCGGGCTCGGTGGACCTGCTGCAGCGCTGCTTCGCCGGGGTGGAGGTGCGGGCGGACCGGTTGTGGGTCGACCCCTACTGGCCGGAGACGCTGGGCACGCTGGAGATGACGATCCGGTACCGGGGGCAGCCGCTGCGGCTGCGGGTGACCGGCCGGAGGATCCGGGTGACGGCGGGTACGGACACCACCGTCCCGGTCGACCTGTGCTGCCACGACGAGGTCACCCAGCTCCACCCCGGCCAGACGGTGGAGTTCCCGCTCGGGTAGCGCCCGCCCGGGCGGCCCGGGCCGGATCAGACGCCGGGACGGGACAGCGCCGCCAGCAGGTCGCGCACGCCGTCCACGGCGGCGTGGTCGGGGCCGTGCAACCGGACCAGGTCCTCGTGCAACGCCCGCAGCGTCTGCTCCGCCTCCTCCCGGCGGCCCGCGCCCAGCTGCAGCAGGCCGATCTGCCGGCGCAGCTCCAGGGCCTTCGGGTGGTCGGCGCCGAAGACCCGCTCCTCGTCGGCGAGCAGCCCGGTCAGCAGCTGCAGGGCGCGGCTGGTGTCGCCCAGCAGCGCCAGGCAGGTCGCCTCCTGCATCCGGTGGTGGAGCACCTGTTCGGCGTCCGGCCCGTGGCGGGCCGCCAGGTCCTGGGCGACCCGCCGGAACTGCGGGGCGGCGCGCCGGTAGTCACCGCCCTCGAACAGCACGGTCGCGTACTCGCGGCGCAGGCTCACGACGTCGTCGTCGGCCTCGCCCAGCACCCGGGTGGCCGGCTCGAGCGCCGCCTCCAGCACCTCGGCCGCCTGGCTGTAGCGCGACTGGCGGACCAGCTCGGTCGCCTGCTCCCGCGCCCGGTCGAGGTCCCCTCGGCTGAACCGGACCGTCCGCGCCTCCGCCGCCGGTGGCGACGCCTGCCGCGGCGGCCGCGCCGGGCGCCCTCCGGCGGCCGCCCCCGACTCCGGCGCGCCGGCTGCCGCGGACTCCGGCGCGCCGGCCCCGACCCGGCTCAGCACGGCGGCGTACATGCGGGCGGGGCTGGGGCGCGGCGTCGCCGGGTGCACGCCCGGCAGTGGCCGCAGGTCGGTGACGAACGGCAGCAGCCGGTCGTAGACCGCCTCGGCGCTGTCCGGCCGGTCGTCCGGGCGCTTCTCCAGCAGGTCGAGCACCAGCCGCTCCAACCCCGGCGGGATCTCCGGCCGCAGGCGGCGCGGGTGGCGGGGACGCTCGTCCACCTGCCTGCTCATGACCTGGTAGGTGGTCGCGCCGGTGAACGGCGCCTGCCCGCACAGCATCTCGTAGAGAGTGCAGCCGAGCGCGTACAGGTCCGAGCGGGGCTCGCTCATCGACGCCATGATCTGCTCGGGCGCCATGTACGCCGGTGTGCCGAGGGTCTGGCCGCTGCGGGTGATCTGCGAGTACTCGGCGAGGTCGAGGGCGACCGCGAGCCCGAAGTCGAGCACCTTGATGCCACCGTCGCGGTCGAGCATGAGGTTGCTCGGCTTGAGGTCCCGGTGGACCAGGGACGCGGCGTGCGCCGCCGTGAGCACGCTGCAGACCTGGGCGGCGATCGCGACCGCCCACCCGATCGGCAGCGGGGCGTACTCGGCGTTGAGGTCGGCCACGCTGATGCCCCGGATGCGCTGCATGACCAGGTACGGGCGGCCCTCGTGGGTGCCGACGTCGTAGACCGCCGGTACGCCCGGGTGCTCCAGCCGGGCGGTGATGCGCGACTCGCGGACGAACCGCCGGACCAGCTCCTCGTCCCGCTGGCCGGGCGGGAAGCGGACGAACTTGACCGCCACCTCGCGTTCCAGCCGGACGTCCCGGCCGGCCCAGACCTCGCCCATCCCGCCCCGGGCCAGCGGGAGCGCCTCCAGCTCGTACCTGCCGTTGATGAGGGTCGCCACCGCGCCTCCCGCTACGTCGCACCGCCGCGGGCACCGCTGCGGCGGCGACCGCGCTGCCGGGGCCGCAGCGCCCCCACGGCGAGTCCCGCCAGACCCTGCCGGACCAGCGCCTCGGCCAGCGCGCCCACCTGGCGTGCGGTCTGTTCGAACGCGGCGAGCTGCCGGAACACCTCCCCGTAGCGTCGCTGCCGGGACAGGGGCAGCCGCGGCAGGGTGAGGCGGTGGACGTCGGACCGGCTGGCCAGGGAGCCCCGCTGGCCGCCCAGGCTCTGCGCCATGCGCAGGTATCCGGCGAGGAAGTGCGGATCCAGCCGCTGCGGGTCCGGACGCAGCAGGTGCAGCTGCGGGCCCAGGGCGGCGCCGGGCTCGGTCACCACCACCACGGCCGGCTCCCGGGCGGCGACCGGGGTCACCACGTCACCGGGTTGCAGCAGCACGGTCCCGGCGTCGGCGGTGGTGCGTCCCGAGGGCGGCCGGCCCTGCCGGACGTCCCGGACCGTCAGCACCGGCGTCTCGCCTGCGTCGACGGTCATCCGCAGCGGTGCCTGGTGGAGCGAGACGGCGCCGGCGCGGACCAGCTCCCCGAGCGTCACCTCCGCCGCCGGCGGGCCGGCGGCGTCCGCCTCGTCCAGCTCGGGCAGGCCGGCGGCCAGCCGCTCCACCGCCTCCCGCAGCGCCGCCTGCGCCGGGCGGAACCCGCGGCTGTCCACCGTCACCGGCCGGGCCAGGTGCCGGGCGGGGCTGACGTCCACCTCGTCGTCGAGCAGGTCGATGACCCGTACCACCCGGACGGTGGCGGAGGCCGGCTGCTCCGGGTCGGCCAGGAACGCCCGCCACGCGGCGACGGCGTCCGCCGGGTCCCCGGCGATGTCGACGACGAGCAGGTGGGAGGGGGCCGGGTCGCCCGGCGCCGGCCGGCGCAGCACCCACACGTCGGGGGGAGCGGCGCCTCCCTGCCCGGTGCCGGGCAGGCTGATCACCGCCCGCAGCGCCCCGGCGCGCAGCAGGTTGCCGCGGATGCGCCGGCCGGCCCGGCGACCGGCCGCGCCCGACGGCATGGTGACGGCCGCGTACCCACCCGGGCGGACGTGGCTGAGGCAGTGCTGCACCCAGGCCAGCTCCGGCTCTCCGCGCGGTGGCAGGCCGTACTCCCACCGGGGGTCGCTGACCAGCTCGTCGTACGGCCAGGACCGCTCGATGTACGGCGGGTCGCACACCACCGCGTCGGCGAGCCGGTCGGGGTACGCGTCGGCGGCCAGCGAGTCCCCGACGGCCATCTCCACCGGCGCGTCGTGCAGCAGCAGGCGGGCGGTGGCCAGCCGGGCGGCTGTGGGGTCGACCTCCTGCCCGAGCAGGGTCTGCGCGCCCCGGTCGTGGGCGGCCAGCAGCAGGGCGCCCACCCCGCAGGCCGGATCGAGCACCGTACCGGAGCCGACGGCGGCGAGGTCGACCAGGAGCTCGGCCACCGGCGGCGGGGTCACCGGCTGCCGCCGGCCGTGGATCTCCACGTACCGCTGGTGGAGCAGGTCGGCGATCTCCCGGTAGTCCTGCTCGCCGGCGGCGTCGGCGGCGGTGCGCAGCACCCGCACCCGTTCGGGGTCCAGCGGCCCGAGCTCGCCGGGCAGCTCCGGCACGGCGCGCCGGACCGCGGACGGCAGCGCGGCGGCGAGCGCGTCGTCGCCGCGCCGGGAGAGCGTGCGCCACCGCTGCGGGGCGCGCCGGTGGAACACCAGGAACGCGCACACGTCGGCGATGAGCCCGCCCAGCTGCAGGTCCGGCACGGTGCCACGGACGTGCTGCCACACCCGGTCGCCGGGTGCGAGCTGGAAGCGGCGGCCGTGGCGGGCCAGCCACTCCTGGACCTCCGACAGCGCGTACAGCGGGCTGGCGGCACTGCCGCCCACCGGCTTGGGGAAGTCGGGGTAGCGGCGGCGCCAGTTGCTCACCGCGGCGCGACCCACGCCGGCCAGCCGGGCGATGTCGTACGCGGCGACCGTGGCTGCGTCGTGGTCGCCGGCTCCGGTGCGCGCCATCAGCCGGGTCGCCTCCGGGTGCGGGCGGGTCGCCCCTGGGTG
>DATGOE010000100.1:0-26735 GCA_035306365.1 Natronosporangium sp.
GTGCCGGACCTTCGGTTCGCGTTCCTGCAGGGCAACGAGAACCGGGCCACCTTCACGGAGTTGGCGATCTCGTACCTGAGCGAGATCGGTATCACCGTGGTGCCGACGCCGATCCCGGCCGACCAGCTGGGTACGGTGCTCAGCAACGCCGACTACGACCTGGTGATCTTCGGGTGGTCCGGCTCGCCGCTGTTCGCCGGCTCGCCGCACCAGTTCTACCACTCCAGCAGTGGTAGCAACTTCGGCCACCTGAACGACCCGGTGGTGGACGAGCTGGTCGAGCAGGTCCAGAACCAGACCGACATCGCCGAGTCGGCCGCGCTGGTCAACCAGGTCGTGCCGCTGGTGCTGGAGCACGCGTACGTGCTGCCGCTGTGGGACACCCTGAACTTCATGTTCGTCAGGGACGAGTACGTGAACATCAGGGACAACCACAACTCCCCCGTCCGCTCGCTGTACAACCCGCAGGACTGGGGTGTGGCGGCGGCTGCAGCCCAGTAGTAATGTGATCACTCTCTCTCGGTGATACGGTGCGGGTTCCGGGCGCCCCCGGGGCGCCCGGAACCCGCACCCCTCCGGAGGCCGACCTCCCGCTGAAAGGGACCGTCCATGCTCGTCTACACCCTGCGCCGGTTGCTGGCGATGATCCCGGTCCTGATCGCCGCTACGATCCTGACGTTCCTGTTGGTGGATCTGGCCGGTGACCCGATCGCGCCGCTGCGGCTGCGCGTCCCGCCGGTGCCTGAGAGCACGATCCAGGCGACGATCGAACGGCTGTACCAGGACCGGTCCACTCCGGAGCGGTACTGGATCTGGCTGACCGGCGTCGAGCTGCCGGGCGGGTTCGGGGCCAACAACGGCGACGTCGGCGTCCTGCAGGGGAAGTGGGGACCGTCCACCTCAGGCGCCGACATCGGCTCGGAGATCGGTCAACGGTTCATCGTCACGCTGCGGCTGGTGCTGGTCGCCACTCTCCTGTCGTTCATCCTCGCCATCATCACCGGTGTCGTCAGCGCGGTGAGGCAGTACTCGATCACCGACCACAGCCTGACGTTCGTCGGGTTCCTGGCCCTGGCGATGCCGATCTTCTGGCTGGCCGCCCTCATCAAGGAGACGGGCGTCTGGATCAACCTCCAGCTCAACACCAGAATCTTCTTCACCTTCGGGGCGACGTCACCCGGGTACGAGCGGATGAACTTCCTGGAGAAGGTCGTCGACGCGGGCAGCCATCTCATCCTGCCGACGATCGCGTTGATGCTCAACGGCTACGCCGCCATCAGCCGCTTCCAGCGCGCCACCATGCTGGAGGTGCTCAACAGCGACTACGTGCGGCTGGCGCGGGCCAAGGGCCTGCGCAACCGGGTGGTGATGCGCCGGCACGCGCTGCGTACCGCGCTCATTCCCGTGGTCACGTTGATGGCGCTGACCATCTCCGCCGTACTGACCGGCGCGGTGATCACCGAGACCATCTTCGGATGGCGAGGACTCGGGACCTACTTCGTCGACTCCGTGGCGAGAATCGACGCCTTCGCCGTGCTGGCATTCGTGCTCGTCTCCGGCGTCCTGGTCGTGGTCGCCAACCTGGTCGCCGACCTGCTCTACGCCGTGCTCGACCCGAGGATCCGCTATGAGTGACCTTGCTCGCACCGCCACACCACCGCCCGGCACCGGGGCCGCCGCAGCGTACGACGCCGAGGCGATCACGACCAAGGAGCGCACCCAGCTGCAGCTGGTCCTGATCAGGTTCCTGCGGCACCGGGTCGCCGTCATCAGCCTCATCGGGTTCCTCCTCATCGTCGCGTTCGCCTTCCTCGGGCCGGAGCTCTGGAAGTACGACCACCTCATCCACCGGGAGATCCCGGCCGACCAGCCGCCGAGCTGGGGGCACCCGTTCGGCACGACCCGCGCCGGACATGACTACATGGGACAGATCATGCGCGGCACCCAGCAGACCCTGAAGGTCGGCTTCGTCGTCGCCATCATGTCCACGGTGATCGGGGCGGTCTGGGGTGCGATCGCGGGCTTCTACCGCGGCTGGCTCGACTCGGTCATGATGCGGTTCGTCGACGTCCTGTTCGTCATCCCGCAGCTGGTGCTCGTCCTGGTGCTGGCGGGCATGACCCGCGGCACCACCTGGCTGCACGTGGCGCTGATCCTCGGTGCGTTCGGGTGGCTGCAGCCCGCCCGGCTCGTCCGCAGCGTGGTGCTGTCCCTACGGGAGCAGGAGTTCATCGAGGCCGCCAAGGCGCTGGGTGCCTCCGACGCGCGGATCATCGGCCGGCACCTCATCCCCAACACCGTGGGGATCATCATCGTCAACTTCACGCTGGTGATCGCGGTCGCGGTGCTGGTCGAGGCGGCGCTGAGCTTCCTCGGCTTCGGCATCCAGCTGCCGGACACCTCGCTCGGCCTGCTCATCCAGTCGGCGCAGGACGCGGTGTTCACGCGGCCGTGGCTGTTCTACTTCCCGGGCGTGTTCATTATCTTGATCTGTCTGACCATCAACTTCATCGGTGACGGGCTCGGGGACGCCCTCGACCCGAAGCGCGCTACCGTGCGGCGGTGACCATGACTTCACACACTTCGGACCCCACGGCGCCGACCATGGTGCCGGAGCAGGTACGACCCGACGACCCGGAGGTCCTGCTCGAGGTCGAGGACCTCACGGTCGGCTTCCCGACCGAGGACGGGCTCGTGCAGGCCGTTCGCGGGGTCTCCTACCAGCTCCGGCGTGGTGAGGCTCTGGGCATCGTGGGGGAGTCGGGCTCGGGCAAGTCGGTGTCGACCCTGGCGGTGATGGGCCTGCTGCCGAAGTCGGCCAGGATCTCCGGCTCCGCCAAGGTGGCCGGGGTGGAGGTACTCGGCCTGAACGACGCGCGGATGTCACAGATCCGCGGCAACAAGATCGCGATGATCTTCCAGGATCCCCTCACCTCCCTCAACCCCGTGTTCACCGTCGGCTTCCAGATCGCGGAAGCGGTGCAGGCCCACAACGACGTCTCCGACGAGGAGGCGCACAAGCGCGCGGTCGAGCTGCTCGACCTCGTGGGCATCCCGTTCCCCGAGCAGCGCGTCCACTCGTACCCGCACGAGCTGTCCGGCGGTATGCGGCAGCGTGTGGTGATCGCGATCGCGATGGCCAACAACCCGGATGTGATCATCGCGGACGAGCCCACCACCGCGCTCGACGTCACCGTCCAGGCGCAGGTCCTGGAAGGGCTCGAGCTGGCCCGCAAGGAGACCGGTGCGGCGATGGTGCTGATCACCCACGACCTGGGGGTGATCGCCGGCCACGTCGACCGCGTCGTCGTCATGTACGCCGGCAAGCTGGTCGAGTCGGGCACGGTGGACGAGATCTTCTACACCCCCCGGATGCCCTACACCATCGGGCTGCTCGGCAGCCTGCCGCGCATGGACGCCGCCCGCGAGGCCAGGCTGAGCCCGATCCTCGGCACCCCGCCGTCCCTGGTGAACCTGCCCCCGGGCTGCCCGTTCGCCCCCCGCTGCCCGATGGCGGAGCAGATCTGCCGGGAGGAGGAGCCGGCGTTGCTGCCCGTGGACGGGGGACCGCACACCGCCGCGTGCCACTTCACCGAACGGCTCAGGGGTGCCAAGCCGGGCGACCTGTTCCGGGCGTCGTACCTCGACACCCAGGCGGTGGAGGCCGTTGCCGAGCTGGAGGACCAGTCGTGACCACCACGTCATCCGCACCCGCGAGCGCCGCCAGCCAGACGACCGGCGACGGTCCCGTGCTGTCCGCGCGCAACCTCGTCAAGCACTTCCCGGTCCGCTCCAAGGGGCTCATCAAGCGGCGGATCGGTGACGTGCACGCCGTGTGCGACGTCTCGCTGGATCTCTACCCGGGCGAGACCCTCGGACTGGTGGGCGAGTCCGGCTGTGGCAAGTCCACGACCGCGCGGTTGCTGCTGAACCTCATCCCGGTCACCTCCGGCAGCGTCTTCTACCAGCAGCGTGACCTCACCACCATGACCCGGTCCCAGCTGCGGCCGATCCGGCGCGACCTGCAGATCGTCTTCCAGGACCCGTTCGCGTCGCTCGACCCGCGCATGACGGTGTCCGAGATCATCGCCGAGCCGCTGCGGATCCACGGGCTGTACGCCAACGGCGGCCGCCAGATGGTCCGCGACCTGCTCCGGACCGTGGGCCTCAACCCGGAGCACGCCAACCGCTACCCCCACGAGTTCTCCGGTGGCCAGCGGCAGCGCATCGGCGTCGCCCGGGCGCTCGCGCTGCGACCCAAGGTCATGATCCTCGACGAGCCGGTGTCCGCCCTCGACGTGTCGATCCAGGCCGGTGTCCTCAACCTGCTCGAAGACCTCCAACGGGAGCTCAACCTGGCGTACCTGTTCGTGTCGCACGACCTGTCCGTGGTCCGGCACATCGCCGGCCGGGTGGCGGTCATGTACCTGGGACGGATCGTCGAGGTGGCACCGACCGAGCAGCTGTTCACGCAGGCCGCTCACCCGTACACCCAGGCGCTCATCTCGGCGATCCCGCTCCCGGACCCCCGCAAGGAGCGCAGCCGGCAGCGGATCCTGCTCACCGGGGACGTCCCGTCGCCGGTCAACCCACCCTCCGGATGCCGGTTCCGGACCAGGTGCCCGAAGTTCGCCAACCAGCTGTCGGAAACCGAACGGCAGCGGTGCGTCGAGGAGGTCCCCGCCCTCGTCGACCGGGGCGAGGGTCACCCGACGGCCTGCCACTACGCCGAGGCCCGCCGCCTGCTGTAGTCACCCGCCCGGCGGTCCCGCGGTAGTCACCCGCCCCCGCGGTACGGCGCGCGGCGACGCGACGCTCTTGACGATCCCGCGCCGGTCGGCGACGGTGGATGTTGGGGCGAAGGAGGCTCGGGATGCGCGCCACGGTGTCGTTGGGACGTTGGTTCGGGGTACCGGTCGGTGCCAACGCCGGGGTGCTGGTCATCCTGGTGCTGGTGGGGTTCGCGTTGGGCGTGTGGCACTTCCCCGCCCTGTACCCCGGCCAGCCGGCCTGGCGGTACGTCCTCGCCGGCGCCACCGCAGCGGTGCTGCTGGTGGCGTCCGTCCTGGTCCACGAGCTGTCCCACGCGGTGGTCGCCCAGGCCAACGGCATCAAGGTCGAGCGGATCGTGTTGTGGCTGCTCGGCGGCGTGGCGGAGCTACGCGGTGAGCCCCGCTCCCCCGGGGCGGACCTGGCGGTGGCGGCGGTCGGGCCGGCGACGAGCCTGGTGCTCGGTGGGCTGTTCGGGGTGACCTCCGTGATCTCGCTGGTGGTGGTCGGGGAGGGCCTCGTGACCGCCACGCTGTTGTACCTGGCGTTCATCAACGTGCTGCTGGCGCTGTTCAACCTGGTGCCGGCCGCGCCGCTGGACGGCGGCCGGGTGCTGCGCGCCGCGGTGTGGAAGGCGACCGGCGACCGGGCGCGGGCGGCCGTGGTCGCCGCCCGCGCGGGCCGCTTCTTCGGGTTGGCACTGATCGTCCTCGGGATCGGCGGCGCGCTGCTGTGGCGCTGGTTCGGTGGGCTGTGGCTGGCGCTCATCGGGTTCTTCCTCGTCAACGCGGCGATGGCCGAGGAGCAGGCGGTGACGGTCGGGGAGAAGCTGCGCGGCGTGCGGGTCGGCGACGTCATGTCGCCGTCGCCGGTGACCGCTCCGCCGGTGGCGCTGGTGACCGACTTCATCGACGAGGTGGTGCTGCGGGAGCGCTTCTCCACCTACCCGCTGGTCGACGCCGACGGCCGGCTGTCCGGTCTCGTGACGCTCAACCGGATCCGGGCCGTGCCCGTCCAGGAGCGCGACCGCACCACCCTGCAGCAGATCGCCTGTCCACCGGCGGAGGTGCCGGTCGCGCGGCCGGAGGAGGCGCTGGTGGAGGTGCTACCCCGCCTGGCCGACGGTGCCGACGGGAGAGCCGTGGTCGTGGACGACCTCGGGCGGGTCGTCGGAGTGATCTCGCCGCGGGACATCGCCCGGGTGACGGCCGTGGCCGACCTGCGCGCCGGCCGTCCCCTGGCCCCCGCCGGCGCCCCGGCCGAGCCCGGCGACGGGCAGGCGAGCGGCTGAGCCCGAGGCCCGGGCACCGCCGACGGGTCGCCGCGGCCTGAGCCGGTGGGTCCGGCCGGCGCGACCGGCACCGCGGCGGTCGGGGCCGACGGGGTTGTCCCGACCTGGCGGAGACGTGGGATATTGGAGCACGTGAGAGCCCGTGTACTGGTCGTGGACGATGACCCCGCCCTGGCGGAGATGCTCGGCATCATCCTCCGCAACGAGGGCATGGAGCCGATCTTCGTCAGTGACGGCGAGCAGGCGATGGACGCGTACCGGGAGCACCGGCCCGACATCGTGCTGCTCGACCTGATGCTCCCGGGCATCGGGGGCATCGACGTCTGCCGTGCCATCCGGTCGGAGTCCGGGGTTCCGATCGTCATGCTGACCGCCAAGACCGACACGGTGGACGTGGTGCTCGGGCTCGAGTCCGGCGCGGACGACTACGTGGTCAAGCCGTTCAAGCCCAAGGAGCTCGTGGCGCGCATCCGGGCCCGGTTGCGCCGGGGGGAGGAGATGCCACCCGAGCAGCTGGTGATCGGGCCACGGCACAACCGCATCACCATCGACGTGCCGGCGCACACGGTCATGCGGGACGGGGTCGAGGTCAAGCTGACGCCGCTGGAGTTCGACCTGCTCGTCTCGCTGGCGCGCAAGCCGCGACAGGTGTTCACGCGGGAGGTGCTGCTGGAGCAGGTCTGGGGGTACCGCCATTCGGCGGACACCCGCCTGGTCAATGTGCACGTCCAGCGGCTCCGCGCCAAGATCGAACGGGATCCGGAGCACCCCGAGGTGATCCTCACCGTGCGGGGGGTCGGGTACAAGGCGGGCACCGGCTGACGCCCCCGGCGGTGCCGGTGGCGTCCGGATTTGCGGTGATCTGAGGTGATGCCACCTCCGACGGCTCGGCTAGACTGTGCGCACTGTGACCTCCCCCTCGGCTCCCGGTCATCCGGTCGGCGCGTCCCCCGCTGAGGCCCTCCGGCGGGAACTCCGCGCCATCGGACGGCGGGCGGCCGCCGGGGTGGCCGCCGCCCGTCACGCCTGGCGCCGATCGCTCCAGCTGCGGGTGGTCACCTTCACGCTCGTGACCGCCGGCGCACTGGTCGGCGCCTTCGCCTACCTGGTCGTGGAGCTCACCACCAACAGCAGCCTCGACCGCGCCGTCCAGGCCGCCGCCCAGCAGGTCAGAGACGACGCTTCGCGCGCCCAGGAGCAGTTGAGCGCGCACCAGCAACCCGGCGACCGCCGGCTGGAGGACACCATGCGGTGGGTCGTCGACAGGCTCTCGCAGCCGGCGGGTCCGCGGACGGGGAGCGAGCGGCTGGTGCTGCTCGAACCTCCGATCGGGGCGGCCGCCCGACCGGTTGCCACCGGCGGGCTTCCGGTCGAGCGGGCGGTCTCCGGACAGCTGGCGGTGGAGGTGGCCAACGGCCAGGTGGCGCGCCAGATCGTCACCGTCCAGCTGCAGGACCAGCGCACGACCTACCTGGTGTACGGCGTCCCGATCCCACCCGGCTGGGGGTACGGCCCGCCGTTCCGGCTCTACGTGCTCACTCCGCTGACCGCCGAGATCGAGGCGGCAGCGGACGTGCGCAACACCGTCCTGGTCACCGGGGCCGCCCTGGTGGTGCTGCTGGCGGCGCTCACGGGGCTGGTGACCAGGATGGTGGTGCGGCCGGTACGCCTGGCCGCCCGCACCGCACAGCGGCTGTCCGCGGGGCTGCTCGACCAGCGGATGCTCGTCAAGGGCGAGGACGACCTGGCGCTGCTGGCCGAGTCCTTCAACCAGATGGCCACCAACCTCCAACGGCAGATCGTGCGGCTGGAGGAGATGTCCCGCCAGCAGCGTCGGTTCACCTCGGACGTCTCCCACGAGCTGCGCACCCCGCTGACGACCGTACGGATGGCCGCGGACCTGTTGTTCAACGAACGCAAGTCGTACTCACCGGAGGTCGCCCGCAGCGCGGAGCTGCTGCAGCACGAACTGGACAGGTTCGAGGACCTGCTCACCGAGCTGCTGGAGATCAGCCGGTTCGACGCCGGTTTCGCCACCCTCGACAGCGAACCGGTCGACCTGGCGGAGATCGTGCGCCGGGCCGTGACGCGGCTGTCGGCGCTGTGCGCGCGGAACGGCACAGCGCTCCAGATGCGGCTACCGGAGCGGCCCGTGATCGCCGAGGTCGACCCGCGTCGGGTGGAACGTATCCTCCGGAACCTCATCGGCAACGCCGCCGAGTACGGGGAGGGCCGGCCCCTCGTGGTCACGCTCGCCTGCGACGACCAGGCGGCCGCGATCACGGTGCGGGACTACGGCGTCGGACTGCGGCCCGGCGAGGAGCGGCTGGTGTTCAACCGGTTCTGGCGCGCCGACCCCTCGCGCACCCGGCGGACCGGAGGCACCGGCCTCGGCCTGTCGATCAGCATGGAGGACGCGAAGCTGCACGGTGGCTGGCTCGACGCGTGGGGTCGGCCGGGGCGCGGCAGCCAGTTCCGGCTCACGCTTCCGCTGCGCAGCGGGGAGCAGGTCACCTCCTCCCCGCTGCCGCTGACGCCGGACGACGCCGACGCACCGCTCCCCGCAGCCTCCACACCGGACGGCAGCGTGGCCGCCGGACCGGACGGCGGCCAGGCGCCGGCCGCCGCACCGGACGGCAGCGTGGCTCCGGCCGCCGCACCGGGTGGTCCCTCGGGCACGCCGGGCGCGACGGTCGCACCCCGCCAGGGTGCGGCAGAGGTGCCCCGGGCCGACCCCGAGCTCACCGGACGAGGAGCGGCACCATGACGGCCATGTCGCGTCTGGCCGCCGGCACGCTGGCCGTCGTGCTCGCCGGAGGGCTCGCCGCCGCCTGCGGTGTGCCGCAGTGGACGGACGTCGTGACCGAGGGGAGCGGCCCCGGCGCGGAGCCGGCCGGTGCGGCGGTGCCACGGGTGCCACCGGGTCCGGACGAGGCCAGCGACCCGAAGCAGCTCGTCCAGTACTTCCTCCAGGCCGCCGCCGCCGATCCCGGCAACGCCGTGGAGGAGCTGCGCCCGTTCATCCACTCCAGCCAACAGCGGGACTGGCAACCGAATCCGCAGGTGTGGGTCGTCCGCGTGGAGGGCGACCCGGTCTTCACCGACCTGGCCAACGGCCAGCGGGTCGAGCTCACGGTCCAGCCCATCGGCATCCTCAGCGACGGCGTGGTGGAGCCGCGTGCCGACAGCCAGCCGCGCGAGTACCGGTTCCAGGTGGTGTCGGACGCCGCGATCGTGGACGAACAGGTCGGCGCGGGAGTCGACCGGGTACGGTACCGCGTAATCGACGCACCGCTGGCCATCCTGCTCGACCAGCGGGCCCTCGCCGAGCGCGGCTACCTCCGCCCGACCTCCGTCTACGTGTGGGACGACGACAACAACCTCCTGGTGCCGGACCTGCGCTGGCTGCCCACGGCGGCGTCACCGGCGCAGGCGGCGCAGGCCAAGCTGGAGTGGCTGATCGACGGTCCGGCACCGTGGCTGGAGTCGATGTCGGGGCTGCCGGGCAACCTGGAGCTGCAGGGCAACCCGGTGTGGCGGGAGGACCATCTGGACGTGGCGTTCACCACCTCCGAGGAGCTCGGGAAGGAGACGCTCCGGCGGATCGACGCCCAGGTGTGGTGGACGCTGCGGGACCTGTTGCCCGACCGTTCCACGGTGAGCCTGACCATCAACGGCGAGAGCCGTGAGATCACCGGTGCCCACGCCTCCGCCCGCTCGATCAGGTACCGCTCGCCGGACAGCTTCGTCCTGTTGGGCGACAGACTGGTGCCCTATGTGCCGGGCGATGTGGCGCCGCCCGACATCCCGCTGCCCAGCGACACGCGGTCGGCGGCGCTGACCAGCCGAGGGCGGGAGGTCACACTGGCGGTGGTTCATCCCGCCGGGGAGGAACGGCTCCGGCTGAGCCTCCTCACCGTCGACGGCATCGTCGGGACGGACCTCACGGCGGGGGCGATGAGCCGGCCGGTGTGGCTGAGCCATCCGTCGGGCACCGGGCTGGTGGTCGCCGACGGCACGCTGTACCGCTTCACCGCCGGCCAGACGGCGGTGCAGGAGGTGGTCGTGCCCGGCCTGTCCCGCCGCATCACCGCGTTGTCGGTGGCACCGGACGGGCGGCGACTGGCGCTGGTCGCCGACGGCGAGCTCTGGGTCACCTCGCTGGTGCGGCGTGCCGACGGGGTGGGTGTCAACCGGCCGCAACGTCTGCTCACCAGCCTCGCCGACGTGTCGGCCGTGGCGTTCATCCAGGAGAACTGGATCGCGATCATCGGCCGGGACGGCAGCCGGAGCGTGCTGTTCGAGGTGACGGTCGACGGCGCGTACGAGCAGGAGCTCCCGAACGGTGACCTCGGAGCGCCGCGGACCGTGGCGAACCTCGTCGGGTTTCCGGGCGACCCCCACAATTTCAACCCACGCGGGTCGCTCATGTACGAGTTCGAGGACTACGCCGTCAGGTACGACTACTCGAGTGGGCCGTCCAAGATCCAGGTAGAGGAGCTCGCGACCGAGCCGCCGGCCGAGGGGGTCGAGCCGCGGGCGCCGTTCTTCGCCGAGTAGGCGGCGAGGGTGTCGCAACCCGTGGGCCCACGATCCGGGGCGGCGACGTCGTCCGGGTCGCCGACCGCCGGGCCGCCGGCGGCCGGGCGGCATCCGACCGGACGGGCGCCACTGGTGGCCTCCCTGCTCGACCTGGTCCTCCCCGGCGGGTGCGCGGGGTGCGGGGCGGCGCAGCGGCTGCGGTCGGGGGTGTGCCGGTCCTGCGCGGACGCCGTCACCGGGCTGCGCCCCGGTCCCACCCGGCCCGACCCGGCGCCACCCGGCCTGCCACCCTGCGCGGCGCTCGGCGAGTACCGGGACGTCCTCCGCGAGCTCGTGCTCGCGTACAAGGACCGCGGCCGGCACCGGCTCGGTCGTCCGCTGGGACGTCTCCTGGCCCAGGTCGTCGCCACTCTCGCCGCCGGCCCGGTGGCGCTGGTGCCGGTGCCCGACACCCCCGCCGCGGCCCGGGCGCGCCACGGCGACCACATGTGGCGGCTGGCGCGTCCCGCCGCCGCCGCGCTGCGGTCAGCGGGTACCGAGGTGGTCCTCTGCCGGGCCTTGCGGGCCAGGCCGCGGCCGGACTCGGCCGGCCTGGACGCGGCCGGCCGTGCCGCTCACGCCGCGGCCGCGCTGCGGGTGCGGTCAACCCGGGTCGCGGGGCTGCGGCGGTGGGTACGGCGCACCGGGGGCTCGGTGATCGTCGTCGACGACGTGATCACCACGGGGTCGACGATCGCCGCCGCGACCGGGTGCCTCGCCGAAGCGGGTATCGCCGTCGCCGGCGCCGCCGTGCTGGCCGCGACCACCCGCACCGGCCACACCCGCCGAGGCGGGTGAGCGCCGGGTCGCGGAGCCCCGAGGCCCGCGGTGCCCAGCCCGCGGTGCCCAGCCCGCGGTGCCCGGCGGCCCGGGCGTCCGGAGACCCACGCCGCCCGGTGTCCAGAGGCCGTTTGGCCCGGGCCAGGGGCCGCCGGCTCGCCTAGCATGGGTTCACGGCGGGAGGCACGGTCCGCCCCGCCGGGCTCCCGGTTCAGCGGGGAGGGGGTGGCCGGGCGTGGAGGTCGTCGCCGCCACCGGCCGCGGCCGCTCCGGCGCCAGGGCGCAGGAGGACCAGAGGGGGAGGTCAGCGTGGACATCGTCGTCAAGGGCCGCAACCTCGAGGTGACCGACCACCTCCGGCGGCAGGTCGAGGAGAAGCTCGCCAAGGCTGACCGGTACGACCAGAAGATCATCCGGATCGAGGTCGAGCTGCGGCACGAGCCCAACCCCCGTCAGTCGGACCACTGCCAGCGCGTGGAGATCACCTGCTTCTCGCGCGGACCCGTGGTCAGGGCGGAGGCAGGTGCCAGCGAGTTCGCCACGGCGCTCGACGAGGCGGTCACGAAGCTGTACCGCCGGCTGCGCCGCGCCGCGGAGCGGCGCCGACGGCTGCAGCGCCGTGTCCGGCCGACCGTGCCCGCGGCCGCGGCCCCCGCGGAACCCGGGGAGCCCGAGGCCGGTGAGCTGGCCGAGGCCGGCGAGATGCCCGGTGTGGAGGTGCCGGAAGAGGAGGAAGAAGAGTACCGGCCCTGGCGCATCGTCCGTGAGAAGCAGCACCCCGGTGAGCCGATGACGGTCGAGGACGCGTTGTTCCAGATGGAGCTGCTGGGACACGACTTCTACCTGTTCCTCGACAAGGAGACCGGCCGCCCGAGCGTGGTCTACCGGCGGCGGGCCTACGACTACGGGGTGATCAGCCTCGCACCCCCGTCCTCGGAGTAGCCGCAGCCGTCCGGGACGGGCGCACCTCCCGCGTGGCCGCACCGCCCGCGCCGGCGTGACCTGCCGGTTCGCCTCCGCCGGGCGCCGGCCGGGACGGCGGCGGCGTCGCCACCGGCGGGCCCACCCGAGCTGCCGGGGGCGGCGGCCCGGGAGCCGGTAGCGGCCGGTCCCGGCCGGCGTGCACCACACACCGGCCGGGTCTGCGGGGTGCGGATGGGTTGTCCGTCCGCCTACCATGGGTGCGCGGACCGTCAAGGGAGTGCTGAAGACCGTGCCGATTCTCGAGAAGCTCCTCAACGCGGGCGAGGGACGCCAGCTTCGTCGGCTCAAGAAGATCGCTGACGTCGTGAACGCCCTGGAGGAGGACTACGTCGACCTCACCGACGCAGAGCTCCGCGCCCTCACCGACACGTACCGGAAGCGTCTGGCCGACGGTGAGACCCTCGACGACCTTCTCCCGGAAGCGTTCGCCACCGCGCGGGAAGCCGCCAAGCGGGTCCTCGGGCAGCGGCACTTCGACGTCCAGGTCATGGGTGGCGCGGCGCTGCACTTCGGCAACATCGCCGAGATGAAGACCGGGGAGGGGAAGACCCTCACCAGCGTGCTCCCGGCGTACCTCAACGCCCTGGAGGGCAAGGGCGTCCACGTGGTCACCGTCAACGACTACCTGGCCCAGCGTGACGCCGACTGGATGGGGAAGGTCCACCGTTTCCTGGGCCTGTCCGTCGGGGTGATCCTGCCTGGCCAACCGCCGGCGGTGCACCGGGACGCGTACCAGTGCGACATCACCTACGGCACCAACAACGAGTTCGGCTTCGACTACCGGCGCGACAACATGGCCATGTCCATCAAGGACGTGGTCCAGCGCGGGCACCACTACGCGATCATCGACGAGGTGGACTCCATCCTCATCGACGAGGCCCGGACTCCTCTGATCATCTCCGGCCCCGCCGAGCAGTCGCAGCGGTGGTACAAGGAGTTCGCCCAGATCGTGGCGCGGATGGAGCGCGGCACCGACGGCCAGGGCGACTACGAGGTCGACGAGGCGAAGCGGACCGTGGCGGTGACCGAGCGGGGCGTCGCCAAGGTCGAGGACCGGCTGGGGATCGACAACCTGTACGACCCGGTCAACACCCCGCTGGTGGGCTACCTCAACAACGCCATCAAGGCCAAGGAGCTCTACAAGCGGGACCGGGACTACATCGTCACCGACGACCACCAGGTGCTCATCGTGGACGAGTTCACCGGTCGGGTGCTCCCCGGGCGACGGTTCAGCGAGGGCATGCACCAGGCGATCGAGGCGAAGGAAGGCGTCCCGATCAAGCAGGAGAACCAGACGCTCGCCACGATCACCCTGCAGAACTACTTCCGCCTCTACAAGAAGCTGGCGGGCATGACGGGGACGGCCCGGACCGAGGCGGCCGAGTTCAACACGGTCTACAAGATGGGCGTGGTGTCGATCCCCACCCACAAGCCCATGATCCGGATCGACCACCCGGACGTGATCTACAAGACCGAGAAGGCGAAGTTCGAAGCCCTTGTGGACGACATCGCCGAGCGGCACGCCGCCGGACAACCGGTCCTGGTGGGCACGGTCTCGGTCGAGAAGTCGGAGCTGCTGTCCAGATTGCTCCAGCGCCGGGGTATCCCGCACAACGTCCTCAACGCCAAGCACCACGCGCGGGAGGCGGAGATCATCGCCCAGGCCGGCCGGCGCGGTGCGGTGACGGTCGCCACCAACATGGCCGGCCGTGGGACCGACATCATCCTGGGTGGCAACCCGGAGTACCTGGCCGCGGCGGAGGTGCGGCAGAAGGGCCTGGACCCGCAGGAGGATCCCGAGGCGTACGAGAGCGCTCTGGCCGAGGCGAAGCGTCGCTGGGAGGAGGTCTGCCGGGCCGAGGCGGAAGAGGTCATCCGGGCCGGTGGGCTCTACGTGCTCGGCACGGAACGGCACGAGTCGCGACGCATCGACAACCAGCTGCGTGGTCGGTCGGGCCGGCAGGGCGACCCGGGGGAGTCGCGTTTCTACCTGTCGCTGCACGACACGTTGCTGCGCCGGTTCCGCGCCAGCATGGTCGAGGCGGTCATGGACCGGTTCAACATGCCGGAGAACATGCCGATCGAGAACAAGCTGGTGACGCGCCAGATCAAGAGTGCGCAGGCGCAGATCGAGGCGATGAACGCCGAGGCGCGCAAGAACCTGCTCAAGTACGACGAGGTGCAACACCAGCAGCGGCAGGTGATCTACGCCGAGCGCCGGCGGGTCCTCGCCGGTGAGGATCTGCACAAGCAGATCCTGGGCATGCTCGACGACGTGATCAGCGCCTACGTCGACGGCGCGACCTCCGAGGGGTACGCCGAGGACTGGGACCTCGACCAGCTGTGGAAAGGTCTCCGGCAGCTCTACCCGATCTCCCTGACCATCGACGACGTGCTGCGGGAGGTCGACGGCAACCGGTCGCAGCTGGACGCCGAGCTGCTGCGCTCCCGCATCCTCGAGGACGCGCACGCGGCGTACGACAAGCGCGAGCAGGAGTTCGGCCCCGAGGTCATGCGGATGATCGAGCGGGAGGTCCTGCTCCGGGTCATCGACCAGAAGTGGCGCGAGCACCTCTACGAGATGGACTACCTCAAGGAGGGTGTGGGGCTGCGCGCCTACGGCCAGCGCAACCCGGTCGTGGAGTACCAGCGCGAGGGCTTCACGATGTTCACCACCATGCTCGAAGGAATCAAGGAAGAGACCATCCGGTGGCTCTTCCTCGCCGAGCCGAGGTCGCCGGAGGCCCCGGCGCGGCAGCAGGCCGGTGTGCCGCTGCCCGTGGGCGACACCCCGGTGGAGGTCCGGCTCCGCGGGCTGCGGCCGCTGGCGCGTCCCACGGCGCTGCAGTACACCTCTCCCACCATCGACGGCGCCGCCGGCACCGGCGGCGTGACCGTGGAGCGCGAACAGGACCGGACCGCCGCTCCCGCGCTCGGCCTCGGCGGCGCCCCCGCCGGCCGGCCACCGGTCGGCGGCCGGCCGGCACAGCGCGGGCCGCGGCCGAGGCCCGCCCCGGCCGCGGGGCGCCGGCAGCCCGCCCCCGGCCAGGTCGTGGGCTCCGGCCCGTCGCGCAACGCGCCCTGCCCGTGCGGCTCCGGCAAGAAGTACAAGCGGTGCCACGGCGCCCCGTCCGGCAGCGCGTGACCGCCGACCCACCGAGACCGGCCCGCCGGCCGCCGGCGGCCCGAGTGCTCCGCGACCGCCGCGGGCACGGGCCGTGTCCTCACAGCAGGCCGACGGCCGCGTCCTCACAGCAGGCCGACGGCCGTGTCCTCACAGCAGGCGGGCCAGCCGGCAGTGCCAACGACCGTGGCGCTGCTCCAGGCGGAACGCCGCCGCCCACGCCCGCTCGCGCGGTGACGGCTCGGACCCCCGCCCGGCGGTCCCGATCACCGCGCTGATCTCCATCGCACCGGTCCGCGGCTGGCAGACCCGCACGCGCCGGACCACCACCCGGCAGCGCAGCCGGCTCGTCACCGTCGACAGCCTCCGGACCGCCTCGGCCATCTCACGCTCGATGGCCAGCGCGTCCACCGGCTCGCACAACGCGCGGATGTGGGTGGCCGGGCGGTACCCGTTCCAGATCTCCAGGCAGGCGTTCAGGAACCTGGCCGCCTCCCTCCGGGTCGCCAGCGGCACGACCGGCTGTCGTCGCGGGGGCGGCGACGGCGGTGTCGGCCGGTGCCGCCGCCCGCCTTCGAGGGAGCGGAACGGAAGCGGTGGTTGCGGAAGCACCGCAAGCCGCGGACGCGGATCCCGGTCGTCGTCGTACGGCGGGTCGGTCACCGGTGCGGGTTGGAGGCGTATGGACGGTCGGGTGGCCTCGACGGTCGCCATGATGCCTCCGTTTGCTTTCGTTTAACCTTGATTGCCTGTGGCCGAGGATAGAGCGCCGGATCGACCTGTCAATGGGGCGCGGCGCAGGCTGTGGACAGGGGCCGCCAGGTCGACGGCGGTGCGGCCGCCGGGCCGGTCGGTGACCGGAACGCGACCGGTGCCGCCCGGGCTCAGGTCGGGACGATCGGCCGGCGTACCGCCGGGCAGGCGGCCGGTGCGGCTAGTCCTCACCCCGCTCGATCAGCGGGTTCTCCCGCACCCACTTGGCCGTCTCCTCATACTTCCGCTGGATGTACTCCTCCAGCCGGGCGCGCTCCACCCGCCACTGTCCCCGGCCTCCGATCTTGATCGCCGGTAGCTCACCGGAGCGCACGAGGTGGTAGACCTGCGAGTCGGACACGTTCAGCTCGGCGGCGACGTCCGACAGCAGCAGGAAGCGGGGTTCGGGCACTGCTTCAGTTTGCCATTGTTTGCCTGCGGTACGCTAACACGCCTCACTTGGCGTGCCGGGCGGCGCCGTCGTGGTGTACTGGCGAAATGGTGCAGACGGTGCGGGTCTACCTGCCGGCCACCATGGCGACGCTGGCGGCCCTGCGCCGCCACGGCCGGGTGGAGCTGGCGCAGGGGCACGCCGTCACACCGATGCTGCGCGAGTGGTTCGCCGACGCCGATGCCGAGGAGCTGGCGTACACCGCGTTCGCCCGGGCGGCGCAGGACTCGCTCGGGCGGCTGCACGCCGACCCCACGGTCGCCCGGCGGCGGGTGGTCATCTCCGCCGACGCGCAGGTGGAGGTGGAGGACCAGCCGTTGGGCAGCAGCCTGGTGCGGTTGCGCTCGCCGGTGCCGCTGTCCGCGGTCGCCGCCATCCACATCGACGGGGCCGCGGCCGAGCCGGACGTCGCGGCCGCGGCAGAGGCGTACGAGGCGGCGCAGGCCGGCGACCCGGACGCGCAGCTCACCGTGGCGGCGGCCGCGGACCACGAGCTGGAGTGGTACGACGTCTCGGAGCTGGATCAGCTCCTGTCCTGAGCCGGGCCCGGGTCCCCGGATGTCACGTCCGCGGCCGCGCCGTCCGCCCCCGGCCCGTCCGCGGGTCCGCCGGCGCCCCCGCCCCGGGGACGGAGGTGCCCGAGCAGCAGGATCGCCACGAGCGCACCGGTGAACAGCACCACCATCCCGTGGTTGACCCGGACGGCGGCGAGGTAGTCCCAGACCGTGCGGTCCGCCGGGCTCGCCTCGCCGATGACCCGCACCAGGGCAGCCGCGCCGACGCGGGCCACCGCCTCCCCGAGCAGGGCCAGCACCCCGGGCAGCGCGCCGGCGGCGAGGTAGGCGGGCCAGCCGGCGCCACGGCCGGCCCGGCGGAGGTACGCGTACCCGGCCGCGCCGGCGACCAGACCCCCGACCAGCGCCGAGGCGAGCACCACCCGACCGCTGGCGGTCAGCACCGCCCGCGGGGTGTCGCCGGCGCCGAACAGCGGCCGCAGGTCCGACTCGAACCGCCCGACGACGGACGCCACGACGAACGCGCCCAGTGCCCCGAGCACGCCCGCGGCGACCGCCGCCCGGGCCGGCAGGGCGGCGACCAGCCCGCCCAGCAGCGCGGCGCCCGCCACCGCGCCGGCGAGAGGCCGTATGTGGGGGAGGTCGGGGTAGGCGAGCAGGGCCGGCACGGCCACCCCGACACCCGGCGCCAGGCCGGCCGCCACGGCCGCGCCGAGCCGCGCGGCCGCCCGCCGCGGCACCGTCCCGCCGCCACCCGCCCGCCGGGTCAGCAGCTCCCGCACGGACAGCGCCACGGCCGTACCCGCGACCAGGCACGCGGTCACCACCCGTGGAAGCTCGACCAGCGGACGGGCGAGGCTGAGGGCGCTGCCGTCGAAGGCGCCCTCGAGCTGCAGGCGTGCCCCGCCCGCCGCCACCGTCAGCCAGACCAGCGCCAGCAGGACGATCGTGCCGGCGCCGGGTACCGCGGGCCGCGCCGCCGGCTCCGTCCCACCGGCCGGCCCGTCTCCGGCCGGATCCACCATCGCCATGACCTCCCGACCGACCAGCGTCAACGGGTGCCCAGACTACCGGGGCACCCGCCGGGCGCCGCCGGCGCCGCGACGGGCTGGCTGCCCCCTGGGCGGCGTGGGAGGATACGGGAAGGGCTCGATCTCGCCAGCGCCGTCGAGTGGGAGGAGGCCGTGATGGACGCCGTCTTCGCCGTACCAGAACCGCGCAACGAACCGGTACGCGACTACGCTCCCGGCAGTCCGGAACGGGAACGGTTGCGCCAGCGGCTGACGGAGCTCGCCGGCGTGCAGCACGACCTGACCATGACGATCGGAGGCGAGCAGCGGCCCGGTGGTGGCGAGCCGATCAAGGTCGTGCAACCGCACCGGCACCAGCACGTGCTGGGCGTGATCCACAACGCCACGGTCGCCGACGCCCGTGCCGCCGTGGACGCCGCGAAGGAGGCGGCTTCCGGGTGGCGGGCGATGTCCTACGAGGACCGGGCGGCGATCTTCCTGCGGGCCGCCGACCTGATCTCCGGCCCGTGGCGTGACACGATCAACGCCGCCACGATGCTCGGCCAGTCCAAGTCGGTCATCCAGGCTGAGATCGACGCCGCCTGCGAGCTGATCGACTTCCTGCGGTTCAACGTGTACTTCGGCCACAAGATCCTGTCCGAGCAGCCGCTGTCGGCACCGGGGACCTGGAACCGGTTCGACCACCGGCCGCTGGAGGGGTTCGTCTACGCGATCACGCCGTTCAACTTCACCGCCATCGCCGGCAACCTGCCCTCGGCGCCGGCGCTCATGGGCAACACCGTGGTCTGGAAGCCGTCGCCGACCCAGCAGCTCGCCGCGCACGTGACCATGCGGATCTTCGAGGCGGCCGGACTGCCCCCGGGTGTGATCAACATGGTGCCCGGGGACGGCCTGGCGGTGTCCGAGGTGGCGTTGCGCCATCCCGACCTGGCCGGAATCCACTTCACCGGGTCGACGCAGACCTTCCAGCTGCTGTGGCGGACGGTCGGTGAGAACATCTCCCTCTACCGGAACTATCCGCGGCTGGTCGGGGAGACCGGTGGCAAGGACTTCGTCATCGCCCACTCGAGCGCCGACGTGGACGCGCTGCACACCGCGCTGGTCCGGGGCGCCTTCGAGTACCAGGGCCAGAAGTGCTCCGCCGCCTCGCGGGCGTACATCCCGCGGTCGATCTGGGACGGCGGCCTGCGGGACCGGCTCGCCGCGACCGCCGACGAGCTGACGTACGGTGACGTGACGGACTTCCGCAACTTCGGCGGTGCCCTGATCGACGCCCGGGCGTTCGCCAAGAACGCGGCCGCCATCGACATGATCGCCGGCTCGGACTCGTGCACGATCATCGCCGGTGGGCGCTACGACGACAGCGAGGGCTGGTTCGTGCGCCCCACCGTGGTGGAGTGCACCGACCCGGAGCACAAGGTCTTCACCACCGAGTACTTCGGCCCGATCCTCGCCGTGTACGTCTTCGAGGACGACCGGTTCGAGGAGGTGGTGCGCCAGGCGGAGCGGGTCGCCCCGTACGCGCTGACCGGCGCGGTCTTCGCGAACGACAAGCGGGCCGCCGCCTGGGCGACCGAGGCCCTGCGGTACGCGGCGGGCAACTTCTACCTCAACGACAAGCCGACCGGCTCGATCGTCGGCCAGCAACCCTTCGGGGGCGCCCGGGCAAGCGGGACCAACGACAAGGCCGGCTCCTGGCACAACCTGCTCCGGTGGATCTCTCCACGAGTGATCAAGGAGAACTTCGTACCCCCGACGGACTACACCTACCCGCACATGGCCTGACGTCCGTCCGGCGACGGCACCACCCGGCGCCGGTGCCGGTGAGCCGGCCGGGTCGGTGGGCGCACCGGTACGGACGGCCAGGCGGACCGGCGTGACCCGCGTGGCGCACGTGACCGGGCGCCGGCGGCGGCCGCACCGGACAGGAACGAGGGAGCCACCGCCGGGGCGGGTACCGTGGCGGTTGTGACCGATGTGCCCACTGACAGCAGCGCGTACGGTGGTGCGAGCTTCGGCGAGGAGGGCGGCAGGCTCAGCTACGGCAGCTACCTGCGCCTGAACGAGCTGCTGGCCGCGCAGGTCCCGTTGTCCGATCCGCCCGCCCACGACGAGCTGCTCTTCATCACCATCCACCAGGTGTACGAGCTGTGGTTCAAGCTCATCCTGGCGGAGCTCACCGACGCCCGGGACCGGATGCTGGTCGGGGAGACCTACCGGCCCCGCCTTCGGCTGGAGCGGTGCCTGGCCGTGGAGCGGGTCCTGGTTCACCAGGTCGATGTGATCGACACGATGACGCCGCAGGACTTTCTGGAGTTCCGGAACAACCTCGCGCCGGCGTCCGGGTTCCAGTCGATCCAGTTCCGCGAGATCGAGTTCCTCTCCGGGCTCAAGGACCCCGACTTCGTCCGGCGCTTCCGGGGCCTGACCGCGAGCCAGCGTGAGCGCCTGGGCGCCCGCCTGGCCGAGCCGTCGCTGTGGGACGGTTTCCTGGCCGTGCTGCGCCACGCCGGGTTCTCTGTCGAAACCCCGCGCGAGCGGTTTGAGGCGTATGAGAAGATTGCGGGTGACCGAAGCAGTTACGGGCCGCTGTGGGACCTCGCCGAGGCCCTGATCGGGCACGACCAGGCGTGGTCACTGTGGCGTGCGCGACACGTGTTGATGGCCGAGCGGCAGATCGGCACCAAGACGGGCACCGGGGGTTCCAGCGGTGGGCGGTACCTGCGCAGCCGGGTCCACCTCAGGTTCTATCCCGAACTCTGGGAGCTACGTAGCCGCCTGTGATGGATTCAGACCGGACAGTCATGCCCAGACGGTTCATTGTAGAAGGGCTACTATGGAGAAGTTATCGGAAATAGTGGACATGAAGCTGTCGAGATGGCACCGTGTAGGACATGGCTGAGAGTGACATCAACGCGACCGCGGCAGCTCTGCTGGGGCTGCTGCACGAGGGGCAGATGACCGGCGGCCAGCTCATGGCGCTCGCCGAGCAGCGTCTGGGCCGCTTCTGGTCCATGACGCGGAGCCAGGTCTACCGGGAGCTCCCGGCGCTGGCCGAGAAGGGGTACGTGCGGCCGGGCAAGCCGGGCCCACGCGCCAGCCAGCCGTACTCGATCACCGCCGCCGGCCGACGGGCCTTCCAGCGGTGGCTGGCCGAGACGCCCAGCCGGGACGCCCTGCGCAACTCGGTGGCCCTGCGGTTCTGCTTCGGTAACATGCTGAGCCCCGCGCAGCTGAAGGAGCTGCAGGAATACGCCATCGAGTACCACAACCAGGAGCTGGCGAAGGCGAGAGAGCAGGCCCGGGAGGCGAAGAAGGAGGGGGACGACTTCGCCGTGGCCGCGCTCGACTTCGCGATCAACTACAACAAGGCCGCCCTGAGCTGGCTCAAGACGGTTCCGGTCAAGTGACCGCCCCGCCCCGCCACCGGTGGTGGCCGGCGGGGCGGCCCCGGACCGCCGCCTGAGGGTGCCCGGCCGGACCCGCGTGGGCGCTCCCGCAGAGGCGCTCCCGTGTGCCGCGGCCGCCCACGGGTGTGTCCGGAGACGGCCACGACCGCGGGCACCACGCCGCGACCGGTCGGTGTGGCGGGCGGTCGCGTACTGTGGTTTGACGTGAACGTGACCGAGTACGCCGAGGAGCTGCGCCGCCTCGACTCGATGCTGCGGGGGATCGAGCAGGTCCTCGATCTCGACCGGCTCCGCGCCGAACGGGCCGAGCTGGAGCAGCAGGCGGCCGAGCCGGACCTGTGGGAGGACCAGGCCCGCGCTCAGGACGTGACCTCGAAGCTCTCCCGCCTCAACGCGGAGATCTCCCACCTCGAGGGGCTGCGCCGCCAGCTCGACGACGCGAAGGTGCTGTACGAGCTGGCCGAGTCGGAGAACGACGCCGCCTCCCTGGTCGAGGTGGGCGCGGAGATCACGGCCCTGGCCAAGGCGATCTCGGAGCTGGAGACCCGGACCATGCTCTCCGGCGAGTACGACGCGCGGGACGCGGTCGTGGCGGTACGCGCCGGCGCGGGGGGCGTGGACGCCGCCGACTTCGCCGAGATGCTGCTGCGGATGTACCTGCGGTGGGCGGAGCGGCACGGCTACCCGACCGAGATCTACGACATCTCGTACGCGGAGGAGGCGGGGATCAAGTCCGCCACCTTCGTGGTGAAGGCGCCGTACGCGTACGGGACCCTCAGCGTCGAGGCCGGCACCCACCGGCTGGTGCGGATCAGCCCGTTCGACAACCAGGCCCGCCGGCAGACCAGCTTCGCCGGGGTCGAGGTCCTGCCGGTGGTGGAGAAGACGGACCACATCGAGATTCCGGACAACGAGCTGCGCATCGACGTGTTCCGGTCCTCGGGCCCGGGCGGGCAGAGCGTCAACACCACCGACTCCGCCGTGCGGATCACCCACCTGCCCACCGGCATCGTCGTGACCTGCCAGAACGAGAAGTCCCAGCTGCAGAACAAGGCCGCCGCCATGCGGGTGCTGCAGGCGCGGCTGCTGGAGCGCAAGCGGGCCGAGGAGCAGGAGGCCCTGGCCGGGCTGCGGGCCGACGCGGCGGGCAGGTGGGGTGACCAGATGCGCTCGTACGTGCTGCACCCCTACCAGATGGTCAAGGATCTGCGTACCGGTCACGAGTCGAGCAACCCGCAGGCGGTCTTCGACGGTGAGCTGGACGACTTCATCGAAGAGGCGATCCGCTGGCGGCAGCGGCAGGCGCAGGCCGCCAAGACCGGCTGAGGACGGCCGCGGCCGCCGCGACCGGCCGCGCCGCCCGGAGACCGGCGGTGCCGGCCGGCGCCCGCCGGCGGCGGGGCCGGGTGGACCGGCTGACAGCCTCGCAACCGGTCCACCGCCCGCGGCGGCCGCCCGGAGGCCACCGGGCAGGCGGCTCTCAGGTAGGGTGCGTAGACTCACCATCCGTGATTCGGCTGGAGCGAGTGACCAAGACGTACCCCAAGGCGTCGCGGCCGTCGCTGGACAACGTGGATGTGTCCATCGGGAAGGGCGAGTTCGTCTTCTTCATCGGCCCGTCCGGTGCCGGCAAGTCCACGATCATCAAGCTGCTGCTGCGTGAGATCACGCCGACCCGGGGCCGGGTGATGGTGAACGGCCGGGACGTCGGTGCCATGCGGTCGTGGCGGGTGCCCGCGTTCCGCCGCACGATCGGGTGCGTGTTCCAGGACTTCCGGCTGCTGCCCAACCGCACCGCGTACGAGAACGTCGCCTTCGCGCTGGAGGTGATCGGGCGGTCGAAGGCCACCTGCCGGCGGGTCGTGCCAGAGGTGCTGGAGCTGGTCGGGCTGGGCGGCAAGGAACACCGCTACCCGCACGAGCTGTCCGGTGGTGAGCAGCAGCGGGTGGCCGTGGCGCGGGCGTTCGTGAACCGGCCGCTGATGCTCCTGGCCGACGAGCCGACCGGGAACCTGGACCCCGACACCTCGATCGAGATCATGCGCCTGCTGGACCGGATCAACCGCACCGGGACGACGGTCGTGATGGTCACCCACGACTCCAACATCGTCAACCAGATGCGCCGCCGGGTCATCGAGATCGAGAACGGCCGGGTGGTACGGGACCAGCCGCGGGGGGTGTACGGGTAGATGCGCGCGAAGTACATCCTGTCGGAGGCGGCGCTCGGGCTGTGGCGCAACGTCACCATGACGACCGCCATGATCATCACGATGGCGGTGTCGCTCGCCATGCTGGGCGCCAGTGGGCTGCTGTTTCTCCAGGTCGACAAGGTGAAGGAGCGGTACTACGCGCAGGTCCAGGTCTCGATCTTCCTGGCGCCCAACGCCACCGAGGAGCAGCGGGAGGTGCTCGACCAGGCGCTGGCCAACGATCCGCTGGTCGCCAGCTACTACTTCGAGACGAAGGAGGCGGCGTACGAGCGGGCGCAGGACATCTTCGCCGACGCGCCCGACATGCTGAAGGTGCTGACCCCGGAGAGCCTGCCGGAGTCGTTCCGGGTGTCCCTGACCGACCCGGAGCAGTTCACCGAGATCCGCGACAGGTACGCCCACTACGACGGGATCTACGACATCGTCGACCAGGCGGCGCTGGTGGAGCGCGTCTTCAGCATCCTCACCGCCGTGCAGACCATGTCGCTGGTGATCGCTCTGGTCATGGCGTCGGCGGCCCTGATGCTGGTCGGCAACGTGGTCCAGGTGGCCGCGTACAGCAAGCGCCGCGAGGTCGCGGTGATGAAGATGGTCGGCGCCCCCAACTGGTTCGTCCAGCTCCCCTTCGTGCTCGAGGCGGTGGTGGCCGGGCTGATCGGCGCGTTCCTCGCCTTCGCCGTGCTTGCCGCCGGCAAGCACTTCCTCATCGACGGGCCGCTGGCGCCGCTCACCCAGATCCTCACCCCGGTGCCGTGGCGCAACGTGCTGCTGACGCTGCCGGCCCTGGCGGGCATCGGCGCGATGGTCAGCGCCGTCACGGCGTGGATCACGCTGAGGTTCTACGTGCGCGTGTGACCCGTGATGTCCGCGTGACCCCTGGCGGGCCGGTGGCGCCCGGCGCGGCGGCGACGCCGCCGCGCCGGGCGCCACCGCGGTACCATTGCCCGTCCAGCGGTACGGGAGGTCGGTCGTGGCACGGGAGAAGGGGCGCAAGATCGTCGCGTCCAACCGTCGGGCGCGGCACGACTACACCATCCTCGACACGTACGAGGCCGGCCTGGAGCTCACCGGCACCGAGGTGAAGTCGTTGCGCGCGGGTCGCGCCTCGCTGGTCGACGCGTTCGCGCAGGAGTCCGGCGGCGAGATCTTCCTGCACGGGCTGCACATCCCCCCGTACGACATGGGCACCTGGACCAACCACGAACCCCGGCGGGTCCGCAAGCTGCTGCTGCACCGGGCGGAGATCGACAAGCTGGTGGGCAAGCTGCGCGAGCGGGGGCTGACCCTGGTGCCCCTGTCGCTGTACTTCTCCAACGGCTGGGCGAAGGTCGAGCTGGCGCTGGCCCGCGGTAAGCGGACCTACGACAAGCGGCAGGACCTGGCCCGGCGCGACGCCGAGCGGGAGGTGGCGCGGGCGGTCGGCCGGCGCGTCAAGGCCGGCAGGTGACCGTGAGCCTGGCGGATGACGCGGCGCCGTGGGATGACGGGCCCGGTCGGTGGCGTTAACCTGTTACAGATGGCGTGGGTGCCGTCCGAGGGGGTGACTGGTTTCGACTTCGTGCGTTGCGTCAGGGGAAGCGAGCCGAGGAAGCCGACGTCGACTCGATAACCGGTCGTCGGGAAACAATAAGCGCCAACGCAAAGCGCGCTGACTTCGCTCTCGCCGCCTGAGGCGGGTAGCGGGTCTGTCGGTCCGGGATTGTCCTCGACCCGGTCACCGGCATCAGCGAGGGGACTGGCCCACCGGACCCGGTCGCGGGGTCCGGTGGGTGAGATCCACAGCGACTGGGCCTGTCACACCGACTCGCTCGCGTGATCGGTGGGGCCGAGCAGAGACACAGCGAGCTGCGCTCGGAGAAGCCCTGGCAAGGCGGCGAAGGACCCGGGTTCGATTCCCGGCACCTCCACCGGACACGGGGAACCGCTGGTCACAGACGTGAGGCCAGCGGTTTCCGTGCATCGGGCGTCCGACGTGCCCGTCGGTGGCGCTGCCCGCGTCGCCGGTCCCGGCGGCCGTCCTCCTGCAGCGACCCGCAACCCTGTCCGCGGGCATGGCGGCGGGTGCTCGCGGTCGCCCTCACCCCGTCCCGCCTGCTCCTGGTGCGCAGGTCGCGGCTCACCCGGCGGCCACGCGAGGTGGTCGCGGCGTGGCCGGTGCTCGAGGTCGACCGCGTCGAGGTGCCGCGCAACGGCAGCACGCTCACGATCCACCGCGCCGGCGCCGCGCTCAGCCTCGAACCTCCGCAGGCTCACCGGTCCCTGCCCGACGTCTACCGCGACCTGCCGGAGCGGCTCGCCCGTGCGCAGGCGGACCAGAAGCGTCAGCGGTCCGGCGACTGAGGAGGGTCCCCGTCGGCGGGAGTGGTCGGCCGGGTACACGGTTGACCGTCGGCGGCGCGGCGGCGCCGATGGTCGACGGCGCGGGCGTCAGGTCGCCGGCACGGCGGACTGGCACGGGCAGGTGCGCTTCTCCGGTAGCGCCGGGAGCGCCGCCAGCAGGAGCGCACGCATCCGGCCGATGTTCTCGCCGAAGACGCGGAACACCTCCTCCTGCGTGACCGGCGTGGCCCCACCGATCCCGGCGTCGAGGTCGGTGACGAGCGCGATCGCCGTGTAGCACATTCCCAGCTCCCGCGCGAGCACCGCCTCCGGGTGACCGGTCATGTTCACCAGCGAGGCGCCGATCGCCGCGTACCACCGGGACTCCGCGCGGGTGGAGAAGCGCGGTCCCTCGATCACCACCATGGTCCCGCCGTCGACCGCCGCCACGCCCTGGGCCGCGGCCGTCTCCAGCACGACGCGGCGGCCGGTGGGGCAGTACGGGTCGGCGAAGGA
>DATGOE010000101.1:0-15052 GCA_035306365.1 Natronosporangium sp.
GCCGCTTGGGCTTGTGGTCGACCGCGGTGTAGAGCACGTCACCGACCAGGGCGAAGCAGACCGGTACGGCGTGCGGGCGGCCGTCGGCGCCGACGGTGACCAGACGCCCGACCCTGGCGGCCGCCACCCGAGGACGCATCGTGGCCGGGTCCACGGGCTCCAGCGTAGGGGCCGGCGGGGCGGCCGACCGGGTCACGGGGAGAACCGGGTCACAGGTAGAACCGGGTCACCGTCTCGGCGACGCAGACCGGCTTGTCGCCGCCCTCCCGCTCGACGGTGACCTTGGCGACCACCTGGGCACCGCCCTCGACCTCGGTCACCTCCACCACCTCGACCCGGGCGCGGACGCGGGAACCGCTGGGGACCGGTGCCGGGAACCGCACCCGGTTCAGGCCGTAGTTGACGGCCATCCGGGTGCCCTCGACCCGCAGCTTGCCCGCGAGCAGTGCCGGCAGCAGGGACAGCGTCAGGTAGCCGTGGGCGATCGTGGTCCCGAACGGTCCGGCGGCGGCCCGCTGCGGGTCCACGTGGATCCACTGGTGGTCACCGGTCGCGTCGGCAAACTTGTCGATCCGGGACTGGTCGACCTCCATCCAGTCGGTGTAACCGAGGTCGGTTCCGGCGGCGTTGCGCAGGTCATCCAGTGAGGCGAAGGCCATGTCCCCTCCTGTCGTCGGCCCGACCCGAGTCTAGGTTACTGTCGGGTACCTCACGTCCCGGCACGTCCGCTGGAGCGGTGACCCTCGGTCGGGCATAGTGGGCGCCGTGACCGACGACCGCGCCATCGTCGTGCGTGGCCTGCGCAAGGCGTACGGGGGGACGCCCGTGGTGACCGACGTGGACCTGTCGGTCGTCCGGGGCGAGATCTTCGCGCTGCTCGGTCCGAACGGCGCGGGCAAGACCACCACGGTGGAGATCCTGGAGGGCTTCCGCCGGCGGGACGCCGGCGAGGTGCGGGTTCTGGGCGTGGACCCGGCGCGGGCCGACCGGGCGTGGCGGTCGCGGATCGGGATCGTCCTGCAGGGCACCGGCGAGTTCGACGAGCTGACGGTCGCGGAGGTGGTGGGGCAGTTCGCCCGCTTCTACCCGCGCTCGCGCGACCCGGCCGAGGTGATCGAACGGGTCGGCCTGGCCGACAAGGCGCGGTCCCGCACACATTCGCTGTCCGGGGGGCAGAAGCGGCGGCTCGACGTGGCCCTGGGGATCGTGGGACGGCCGGAGCTGCTGTTCCTGGACGAGCCGACCACCGGCTTCGACCCCCGGGCCCGCCGGGACTTCTGGGATCTGATCCGCGGCCTGAAGGCCGACGGCACCACCATCCTGCTCACCACCCACTACCTGGAGGAGGCGGAGGCGCTGGCGGACCGGGTCGGCGTCATCGTCTCCGGCCGGCTGGTCGCGGTGGCCCCGCCGGCGCAGCTCGGCGACCGGGCCGGCAGGCCGGCGACGGTGACCTGGATCGGCCCGGACGGGCGGACGCGGTCGCAGACCACCACCACACCCACCCGGCTGGTGGCGAAGCTGGCGGCCGACAGCGTGGACGGCGAGGTGCCCGGCCTGACCGTCACCCGGCCGACGCTTGAGGACATCTACCTGTCCATGATCGGCGAACGGGAGGTGCCGGTGTGACCGGCCTGGCGTTGGGCTGGCGGCAGGGCGTGCTGGAGCTCAAGCAGTTCCTGCGTACCCGCGAGTCGTTCGTGTTCACCCTGCTGTTCCCGGTGCTGCTGCTGGTCATCTTCGGTGCGGTGTTCTCGTTCGAGATCGCACCCGGCATCCGGTTCACGCAGTACTTCATCGCCGGCATGCTCGCCGCCGGGCTGCTGGCGGTGGGGTTCCAGAACCTCGCCATCCAGATCCCGATCGAGCGCGACCGCGGCGTGCTCAAGCGGCTGCGCGGCACCCCGATGCCGCCCTGGGTGTACTTCGCCGGCAAGGTGGTCATGGTGCTGGGCGCCGCCGTCCTCATCACGGCGGTGCTGCTGTCGTTCGGCGTCCTCCTCTACGACCTGCGGGTGCCGGACGCGGCCGGCTGGCTGAACCTGGCGTGGGTGACCGCGCTCGGCCTCACCGCGTGCACGCTGCTGGGCATCGCGTTCTCGTCCGTGGCGCGCAGCGGTCGCAGCGCGCCGGCGGTTGTGACCCCGGTGTCGCTGGTGCTGCAGTTCATCTCCGGGGTCTTCTTCGTCTACACCTCGCTGCCGGCGTGGATGCAGCAGGTGGCGGCGGTCTTCCCGCTGAAGTGGATGGCCCAGGGGATGCGGTCGGTGTTCCTGCCGGCCTCGTACGCCGTCGAGGAGCCCGCCGGCTCCTGGGAGCTGGGACGGGTGGCGCTCGTCCTGGCCGCGTGGTGCGTGGCCGGCCTGGTGCTGTGCCTGCTGACGTTCCGCTGGACCACCCGCCGCGACGGCTGACACCCGCGCCGCGGCGGCCGGCTCGCCGCCGGCCGGACGTGCTCACCCGTACCGGTAGAAACCCTGCCCGGTCTTGCGGCCGAGGTGCCCGGCGGCGACCATGCGCTGCAACAGCTCCGGCGGGAAGAACTTCTCGTCCGCGGTGTCGGTGTAGATGTTGCGGGCGGCGTTGAGCAGCACGTCCACGCCGGTGAGGTCGGCGGTGGCCAGCGGCCCCATGGGGTGCCCGAACCCGAGCTGGCACGCCTTGTCGAGGTCCTCGGCCGACACCACGCCCGACTCCACCAGCTTCACCGCCTCCACCACCAGGGCGGCGATCAGGCGGGTGGTCACGAATCCGGCGACGTCCCGGTTGACCACGATGCAGGTCTTGCCGACACCCTCGGCGAACGCGCGCGCCTTGGCGAGCGTCTCGTCGCTGGTCCGCAGGCCCCGCACCAGCTCGCACAGCTTCATCATCGGCACCGGCGAGAAGAAGTGGGTGCCGACCACGGACTCGGGACGCTCGGTCACGGACGCGATCTGGGTGATCGGGATGGCGCTGGTGTTGGTCGCGAGCACCGCGTCCGGCCGGCAGATGCGGTCCAGGGACCGGAACACCTCGTGCTTGACCTCGATCTTCTCGAACACCGCCTCGACCACCACGTCGGCGTCGGCGGCCGCCGCCAGGTCGGTCACCGGCGTGATCCGGCCGAGCGTCTCCTCCACCTGCTCAGCGGTGATCTTCCCCTTGGCCGCGAACCGCTCCAGGGAGCCGCGGATCGCCTCGCGTCCGCGTTGCACGGCCGCGTCGTCGAGGTCGTGCAGCCTCACCGCCCATCCCGCCTGCGCCGCGACCTGGGCGATGCCCGAGCCCATCAGTCCCGCCCCGACGACCATGAGCGTGCCCGCCATGCTGCCTCCTCACCCGTACGGCTGCCTGTGGTGGCACCCTACCGAACCCCGGTCCGGGGCCGGCACGCCGCCGAGGGTGTACCCGGTCGGCCATCCGCCGGCGGTCCACCCGTCCGGCCGCCGGACGCGCCACCGACCACGGTGGAGCTACCTCCGGACGAGCGGTGCACCGACGAGATCCGCGCCAACCCGCGCCGGGTGTGCCTGACCAGCGCCAGGTTCGAGGACGGCGAGCTGGTCATCGGGTACGAGGCGGCGTGGGCGGACGGCGTGCCCGACGTCAACGGTGGCTACCACCTGCACCTGTACGGCGGGGACGGGACCGACCCGCCAGCCGACCTGATGGGAGCCCACGCGCCGCAGCCGGCCCGGTGGCAGGTGGAGGACCGCTCCTCGCCGGTGCGCTACCCGGCCGACCACCCGTTCGTGACCGAGGTCCTGGCGGACAACCCGAAGGTGTGTGCCCGCATCGCCGATCCCTCGCACGCGCTGGTGCCCGCGGGCGACGGCTACGCCACGGGCAACTGCGTCCCGGTCGAACGCCCCTGACCGCGGACCGCTCGGCCACCGCCCGCACCTGACCGGCCGGCGACCGGTGGGGGCCCGGCACACCGACCGCGGACCGGCCCGGCATCCCGCGGGCCGCGGGGTGCCGGGCCGGTCCGGCTCAACGGCCGTCGATGAAGATGAGGCGCGCGACCGGTTGGCCGTCCCGCCGGATCCCGGCGACCCCGACCGGGTCGCCATCCGACAACGGCCGCGGCTGGACCGTCCCGCGGGCCTCGACCACCCGCAGCTCCGGGCCGAACGTCCAGGTCTGGGAGAACCCGTCCCTGGACCGTACGGCCACGCCGGTCTCCGTGACGGCCTCCACCTCGCCGCGCTGGAACAGCACCGTCACCGTGCCGTTGGCGGTCTCCACCACCGCCTCGCCGTGCAGCGCGTGGCGGCGCAGCAGCACCCGGGTCGCGGCGCGCTGCCGCCGTTCGTGCCAGCGGTCGGCCGGCCCGGGCCGGGCCGCCTCCCCGGTGGCGGACTTCCCCACCTGCCCGTCCACCTCGTACCCGAGGGCGCTCAGCGCCGCCGCCTCCGGCGACAGGTCCGCCGCGACCTGCGTCCAGCGCTCGCCATCGCCCGGCACGCAGCCGGCCAGTGCGGTCAGGCCGAGCGTCGCGACGAGCAGCAGCACGCGTACGTGTCTCACCTGGACTCCCTTCGTCGACCTCGGCCCAACGGTGCCCGCCGAAGGTGACGGAAGGGTCAGGCCCGTGTTCGAGGTTTGTAAGGGACCGCGGCCGGGTCCGCCGGCAGGGTGACGGTGAACCGGGCCCCGCCCTCCGGCGCGTGGCCGGCATCGATGGTGCCGCCCATCCTCCGCACCAGCCGCGCCGCGAGCGCCAGTCCCAGCCCGCTGCCCACCTTGCGCACGCCGCGGTAGCGGCTGGAGAGCACGCCGCGTTCGAAGACCACCTCGAGATCCGCCTCGGTGAGCCCGGGTCCGCCGTCGCGGACCTCGAGGACGGCGCCGGCCGCCGGACCCGCCGCGCCGTCCCTCACCGCGCCGGCCCCTACCGGCCCGGCAACCGCCGGCCCGTGCGGCGCGGCGGCCGGCGCCGGGCGCAACGCCAGCACCACCGGTGCCCCGGACGGCACGACCCGCAGCGCGTTGCCGATCAGACCGTCGAGAACCTGCCGGAGCCGGCCGGCGTCGGTGCGCACCGGCAGCGCCGGCAGGTCGGGCAGCTCGGTCCGCCACGGTACTCCCGCCGCGTCGAACCGCGGGGACCACGCGGCGGCGGTCCCGCGCACCAGCGCGACGAGGTCGACCGTGCCGATCTCCAGCGGGAAGTCGTCGGCCTGCAGGCGGGCCAGGGCCAGCAGGTCGGTCACGAGGCGCTCCAGGTGCGCGGCCTCGGACCGGATGATCCGGCCGGCCCCGGCGACGTCGTCGGTGTCCACCACCCTGTCGGCCAGCGCCTCCCCGTACCCGCGGATGGTGGTCAGCGGGGTGCGCAGCTCGTGCGAGATCGACAGCAGGAACTCGCGCTGGCGGCCCTCACTGGCCGCGAGCGCGGCCGCCAGGTGGTTGAGCGCCGCGGCGAGCGCGGCGGACTCCCGCGGCGGTTCCACCGGTACGCGCACCGACCGGTCGCCGGCCCGTAGCCGGTCGGCCGCGGACGCGGCCTGCCGCAGCGGGCGGGCCAGCCGCCGGGCCAGCAGCGTCCCGGAGAGGGCCCCGGCGAGCAGGCCGGCGAGCAGCGGAAGCCAGAGCCCGCCCACCACCACCGCCCCCACGCCGCTGAACAGCGGCCGGGTGAGCACGACCGCGTCGCCGCCGCCGAGCGGGCGGCCCTCCAGCAGCATCAGCCGGCCGTCGACGCGCCCGACCCGACCCGTGACGGTGCCGCCGGCGGTCAGCTCCGCCACCACCCCGGCCGGCAGGCCCGGCCGGTCCGCCTCGCCGTCGCGGATGAGCCACAGCTGGATGCGCTGGCGGGCGAGCTGCCGCGCCATCCGGTCGGCCGCGACCGGCCGGATGTCCGGCGACCGCAGCACCACCGCCACCAGGCTCGCCTCCGTGGCCAGCGCCTGCGCGGCCTGCCGCGTCGCCGTCCGGCCCGCCAACGGCACCGCCACCAGGGCGGTCGCCAGCACCGAGACGAGGGCGACCAGGCAGGTCGCCAGGACCACCCGGCGGGCCAGCGTGCCGCCACCCGGGACGGCCGGGACCGGCGGAAGCTCACCCATCGCAGGCGTAGCCCACGCCACGCTCGGTACGGATGATCGACGCCGCCTCGCCGAGCTTGGCCCGCAGCTGGGCGACGTGCACGTCCACGGTCCGGGTGGTGGGGTGGCCGGACCAGCCCCACACCGCCGACAGCAGCCTTTCCCGGGACAGGACCCGACCCGGCCGGCTCATGAGGTACTCCAGCAGCGCGAACTCCGTACCGGTGAGGCTGACCGGCCGGCCCGCGACCGTGACCCGTCGCCGCGCCGGGTCGAGGACCACCGGCCCCACCCGGCGCACCGGTGGCTCGTCCGGCGCGTCGGCGCTGCGCCGGAGCACCGCCCGCACCCTCGCCACCAGCTCCCGCGGGCTGAACGGCTTGGTGACGTAGTCGTCCGCGCCGAGTTCGAGCCCGAGGACCCGGTCCACCTCGTCGTCGCGGGCGGTCAGGAAGATGACCGGCGTCCAGTCGCCGGCCTGGCGCAGCCGCCGGCAGATCTCCACGCCGTCCATGCCGGGCAGGGCGATGTCCAGCACGCACGCGGCCGGGCGCAGGCTGCGGGCGGCCGCCAGGCCGGTGTCGCCCCGGTGCTCGACCCGCACCCGGTACCCGTCACGGACCAGGTAGAGACGGACGAGGTCGGCGATCTCGTGGTCGTCCTCGACCACGAGCACGGTCCTGCCGCCGCGCGACGCGTCGCCGCTCATCGCGGCTCACTATGCCACCGCCCCGCCGCCGGCTCCAGCACCCGCCCGGGCTGGTACGGCCGTGCACCTGACCCGGATCTGCACGGCCAGCGGCGACGGGACCACGCATCGGGCAGTTGCGTCCCAGCCCGGTGGACGACGTTCCCTGACCGGTACAGACGTCATCTCCTGACCGGCTCCGCGCGGTGCGGACGGCCACCGTCCGGCGCGCGGGGCATGGCGATCGTCGCCTCCGCGGAGCCGGTCAGGGGACGCGGACGACGAGTGGCGGTCCCCTGGTCAGCGCACCAGGTGCCACCACGGCCGGCGTCGGGCCCGCCACACCAGCAGCCCGCCGGCGACCACGAGCAGCAGGCCGACCGCGAGCACCGGCGCCCACCGCGTACCCGTGTCGGGCAGCTGCGTCTCCTTGGGCGGCGGGGAGACCGTCTCCTCAGGCGGCGGGGGCAACGCCGCGACCGTCCGGGTGATGGTGCCGTTGTCCAGCGTCGCGGTCACCGTCGCGGTGCCGGAGCCCTGGGCGAGCGCCGCGCCCGGCAGGCCGGCGGCCAGCGGCGCCGGCCCGGCCGTGAAGGTCACCGGCTCGAACGCTCCGCCGACCAGCGCACCCGAGGTCGGGTCCACCTCGCCCCCGGTCGCGCCGAAGGTGACCTCACCCGAGGGGGACCCCACTGGAGCCGGGGAGCCGTCGGGGTGCAGCAGGGTGGTCACACCGAACTGTGCGCTGTCCCCGGGAGCCATGGACGCGGGCAGTGCGGGCGAGAAGCCGAAGACCAGCCACGGGTCGGCGTCGACCACTCGCTCGCCGCGGGCGCGCACGCCGCCGGCCGCGGGCTGTGCGCGGCCGCCAGGCCGGTGTCGCCCCGGTGCTCGACCCGCATCCGGTACCCGTCGCGGGCCAGGTGGAGACGGACGAGCTCGGCGATCTCGTGGTGGTCCTCGACCACGAGCACGGTCCTGCCGCCGCCCGACGCGTCGCCGCTCATCGCGGCTCACTCTGCCACCGCCCCGCCGCCGGCTCCGGCGCCCGCCTAGGCTGGCGGTATGGCCGTGCACCTGACCCGGATCTACACGCGCACCGGTGACGACGGGACCACCGCCCTCGGCAACGGGGAGCGCGTACCCAAGACCGACCCGCGGATCGCGGCGTACGCCGACGTGGAGGAGTGCAACGCGGCGATCGGTGTCGCCCTGGCCCTCGGCGACCTCCCGCCACCGGTACGCGAGGTGCTGACGAAGGTGCAGAACGACCTGTTCGACGTCGGAGCCGACCTGTGCAACCCGGTCGACGCCGACGCCTCGCGGACGCCGCTGCGCATCGACGACGGGTACGTCACCCGGCTGGAGCGCTGGTGCGACGAGTTCAACGCCGATCTGCCCAAGTTGGACTCTTTCGTGCTGCCGGGCGGCACGCCGGGCGCGGCCCTGCTGCACGTCGCCCGTACCATCGCCCGCCGGGCCGAGCGCTCGACCTGGACGCTCCTCGCCCACGACCCGCAGCGCACCGGCACGGCGCCGGCGAGGTACCTCAACCGCCTCTCCGACCTGCTGTTCATCCTGGCGCGGACGGCCAACGCGGGCGGGGACGTGACCTGGGTGCCCGGTGGCCGCTGAGCCGGCCGCCGGCCCGGTGACCGCCCCCGCCGGGGGCCTGCACCACGTCGAGCTGTGGGTGCCCGACCTTGCCGCCGCCGTCCGCAGCTGGGGGTGGCTGCTGGGCGAGCTGGGGTGGCGCCCGTACCAGAGCTGGACCACCGGCCGGTCCTGGCGGCTGGGCGGCACCTACCTCGTGGTCGAGCAGTCGCCCGCCCTGTCCGGCACCACGCACGACCGCACCGCCCCCGGCCTCAACCACCTCGCCTTCCACGCGGGTACGCCGGACGGCGTCGACCGGCTCGTCGCGCAGGCCCCGGCGTACGGCTGGTCGCTGCTGTTCGCCGACCGCCACCCGTACGCGGGCGGGCCGGACACCTACGCCGGGTACCTCGCCGACGGGTACGGCTTCGAGGTGGAGCTCGTCGCCACGCCTCCGCACCGGCGGTGAGCCGCCGGCGCGCTCAGTTGGGGGAGGGACGGTACGTATACGTGGAGGCCGCCCTGCGCGGGGCGGCCTCGATCCAGGACAGGAAGCCGGTCACGGCGGTCGGCGCCATGGCGATCTCGACCGGCGCGTGGTGGCTGGTACAGCGGAGGATGACCCACTCCGGTGGCAGCGTCAGCCGCTCGGACCCGGTCGGGATGCGGCGGCTCTCCACCGCCAGGCCCAGGCGCGACAGCACCCGGCGCGGTCGGGGCACGAGGCTGAACAGGCGGTACCACCGGAGCTGGTCACCGACGAACCGTCCGATCCCCGGCGCCCAGCCGCGGCCGGCGACCAGTGTGGACAACCGCAGGTACAGGGCGATGGCGCCACCCTGCCGCACCAGCCACCAGCGCCGGACGAACAGCAGGAACAGCAGCGCCAGCATGGCAAGAGCGCCGATGCCGATCCATTCCAAGATCTTCATCGGCGCTCACCTCATTGTGCCGGTCGGGCTTGCGCCGGGGCGGCGCTCTCCGCCAGGACGGTCACCCCGTCGGACGTCACGGACAGGAACCCTCCGGACACGTCCCAGGTGAGCTCCTCGCCCGACTCCGGCTTCACCCGCACCTGTCCAGGTTCGGCCAGCTGCCCGAGCAGCGGTGCGTGGCCGGGCAGGATCCCGAGCTCCCCTTCGGTGGTGCGGGCGACCACCATCTCGGCCTGGCCGGTCCAGACCTTCTGCTCGACGGCGACCACCTCGACGTTCAGCAGCCGGGCCACGACGCTCCCTTCCACGGGACGGCACGTACGCCGGATGCGCCGAGTGTAGTAGGCCGTCGCCACGTCGCACCGTGGCCCCCGCCACCCCCGGGCAACTCCGCGTCCGGCACGCGCGGCCCCCGGCACGACCGGACCCTCTCGCGACACGCACTCGGCCGGGTGGCTGACATCACACTGCCGTGCCGATATCCTCACGGACGCAATTGATGTGTCTTCACCCTAAGGAGCGTCATGGCCACCCCTAACCCGGGCGCGAGCCCGGCCGAACCCGCGGGGACCGGCACGAGCATCCCCGTCCGACCGCTCACCGCGTGGGCGCTGCTGGCGCTGGCCGCGGCCGTCGTCCTGTTCGCGTTCCTGACGTGGATCTTCCCACCCGGGCCGAGCTCGTTCGTCAACCGGGTGAGCGTCGGGCAGTTCGCCAACGTCACCGTGCTGGTCGCGCCGCTGCTGGCGATGCTGATCGCCACCAAGGTCGGACCACCCCTGCCGCAGGCCAAGCCGATGGGCCTGACCGCTCTGGTGACCTACGCGGCCGCCCTGCTCTTCGCCGTCCTGGCCTTCCTGCTCACCATCGCCGACAAGTTCGACAACCTGGAGGGGCGTGGTGGCCTCTACGGCTTCGGCGCCCTCCTGCAGGGGCTCGGGAGCCTCATCATGGAGCTGCTGCACCTGGGGCTGCTCGCGCTCGCGGCGCTGTGGGCCTACAAGCTCTTCACCGCTCTCGGAGGCCGGCTGCCGGCCGTCAACGTGCAGACCGACTGACCGACACGCCGCCTGACCGCCCGACGGTCGTCTCCGACCGGCTGGGGCGGGTGGGTCGGGAGGTCCCGACCCACCCGCCCCAGCCGGTCTACCGTGCCAGCTCCGGATGGCGGGCGAGGAAGGCCGGGAGCGTGTCGGTCCGCAACGCCCGGAACAGCTCCTCCCCGGTCACGTCGAGCGCCTCACCCTGGTACCCGGCGTCCGTGACCACGCTGCCCGCGGGCACCCCCAGCATCGTCAGGTCACCGGGGCGGACACCCCGCAGCGCGAACGCGAAGTCGATCGGGCCGCGACCCCGCCCGTCGAACACCAGCGAGTCGCCCGCCGACCGCACCACCCGGTCGAGCCGGACCGGATCGGTCAGGACCTCCCGGCTGAACGCCTTCGAGACGATCGCCTCCAGCAGGCGCTGCTGGTTGCGCTGCCGGCCGTAGTCACCGCCCTCGACGCCGTACCGCTGGCGGGCGATGTCCAACGCCTGCCATCCCTTGAGGTGGTGGACGCCCGGTTCGTAGACGGCCTGCGGCCCGACGTACCCGTCACCGCCGGGGGCGGGCGGACGGTGCCTGCCGTCCGGCTGCCGGTGCTCCGAGACGATCCGCTCGTCCAGCTCCATGGTCACGCCGCCCAGGGCGTCCACCACCCTGACGAACCCCTCAAAGTCGATCACGACGCCGGCGTCCCAGGTGTCGATGCCGGTCAGGTTGCCCACCGTACGGGCCAGCAGCGCGAACCCCCGGGGCAGGTCGGGCAGCTCCTCGCCGGGAAGCTGCCGCGAGCCGTAGTACATCGCCGCGTTGAGCCGGTCCCGCCCGCCCGCGAACCCGGTCTCGGGGTCCGGCGGGATGTCGACGAGCAGGTCCCGGGGAAGCGAGACGAGGTACCCGCGGTCGAGGTCCTCGTCCACGTGGACCACCATGATCGAGTCGGCGCGGGGGGCCTCCTCCGGCCGACCGGGTCGGGTGTCGATGCCGACGAGCAGGATGTTCAGCGGGCCCTCGAGGTCCGTGCCGTACGCCTCGCCCCAGTCGCCGAGCAGGTCCTCCTGGTCGAGCGCGTAGCGGGCCAGCAGCCACTGGCCGGCGGCCAGCAGGCTGCCGGACGCCAGTAGCAGGAACGCGCCGACGACCGCGCACACCACCGCCCAGGTCGGGGGGCGGCGGGCCCGGGTGCGCCGGCGCCTGGAGCGTGCCAGAGCCATCGGAGCCTCCCACCCCACCGTAACGGCGGAGGTGGGGGGCGGGTGACGTGAACGCCGCCATCGGCCGGCCGGGCGCCGAGCCCGCGTGGCTCAGCCTTGCGCCCGCGAGGGCTCAGCCCTTCATCAGCTCGTGGGCCTTGCGTTCCAGGTCCTCCAGGCCGCCGCACATGAAGAACGCCTGCTCGGGGTAGTGGTCGAACTCGCCCTCGCACAGCCGCTTGAACGCCTCGACGGTCTCGCTGACCGGCACGAACGAGCCCTCGACCCCGGTGAACTGCTTGGCCGCGAACGTGTTCTGGGACAGGAACCGTTCGATGCGGCGGGCGCGGTTCACCGTGATCTTGTCTTCCTCGCTCAGCTCGTCCATGCCGAGGATCGCGATGATGTCCTGGAGATCCTGGTAGCGCTGCAGGATCCGCTTGACCTCCGAGGCGACCCGGTAGTGCTCCTCGCCGACGTACTCCGGCGCGAGGATGCGCGACGAGGACGCCAGCGGGTCCACGGCCGGGTAGATGCCCTTGTCGGAGATCCGCCGCTCCAGGTTGGTGGTGGCGTCCAGGTGGGTGAACGCGGTGTGCGGCGCCGGGTCGGTGTAGTCGTCGGCGGGCACGTAGATCGCCTGCATCGACGTGATCGCCTTGCCACGCAGGGAGGTGATCCGCTCCTGCAGCTCACCCATCTCGTCGGCGAGCGTCGGCTGGTATCCCACGGCCGACGGCATGCGGCCCAGCAGGGTTGAGACCTCCGAGCCGGCCTGGGTGAACCGGAAGATGTTGTCGATGAACAGGAGCACCTCCTGGCCCTCCACGTCCCGGAAGTACTCCGCCATCGTCAGGGCCGACAGGGCCACCCGCAGCCGGGTGCCGGGCGGCTCGTCCATCTGCCCGAACACCAGCGCGGTGTCGCCGAGCACACCGGTCTCGCTCATCTCCAGGATGAGGTCGTTGCCCTCCCGGGTCCGCTCCCCCACCCCGGCGAACACCGAGGTGCCGCCGAAGTTCCGCGCCACCCGGATGATCATCTCCTGGATGAGCACGGTCTTGCCCACGCCGGCACCGCCGAACAGGCCGATCTTGCCGCCGCGCACGTACGGCGCCAGCAGGTCCAGCACCTTGATGCCGGTCTCCAGCATCTCGGTCTTCGGCTCCAGGTCCGCGAAGGCCGGCGGCTTGCGGTGGATCGGCCACCGCTCGGTGACCTCCAGCACCTCACCCTCCTTGAGGTTGAGGCACTCGCCGACCGCGTTGAACACGCGGCCCTTGGTCACCTCGCCCACGGGCACCGTGATCGGGGACCCCGTGTCCCGGACCTCCGAACCCCGCACCAGGCCGTCGGTGGGCTGCAGCGAGATCGTCCGGACCATGCTGTCGCCCAGGTGCTGGGCGACCTCCAGGGTCAGCGTCCGCTTGCGGCCGGACAGCTCCACGTCCACGTGCAGGGCCCGGTAGATGTCGGGCATCGCGTCCCGGGGGAACTCCACGTCGACGACCGGGCCGATGACGCGTACGACCCGACCGGTACCTGTCCTGGTCTCCACAGCAGCAGTCATCACTCTTCACTTCCTGCCGCGGCGAGGGCGTTGGCCCCGCCGACGATCTCGCTAATCTCCTGGGTGATCTCCGCTTGCCGGACGGAGTTCATCTCGCGGGTCAGGGTCCGCAGCATCTCCTCGGCATTGTCCGTGGCGCTCTTCATCGCCCGGCGGCGCGCCGCCGACTCGCTCGCCGCCGCGTCGATGAGGGCGGCGTAGATGCGGGTGTCAACGTACTTCGGCAGCAGCGCGTCCAGCAACGTGTCCGGATCCGGCTCGTACTCGTACGCGGGCAGGACGATGTCCTCGGTCGCCTCGGTCTCCTCCACCTGCATCGGTGCGAGGAAGTTCGCCACCGGCGTCTGGGTCATCAGGGACACGAACTGGGTGTGGACCACGTGCACCTCGTCCACGCCGACCACCCCGTCCGGACCGGGAGCGCCGTCCTCGTCGTCGGCCCCGGCCATGAACGCCGCCATCAGCGTGCGACTGACGCGCTGGGCGTCGGCGAACGTGGGCTGCTCGGAGAAGCCGGTCCAGCTCTGCTCGATGTCCCGGTTGCGGAAGGAGTAGTACGTCACGCCCTTGCGCCCGACGACGTAGAGCTGCACCTGCTTGCCGTCCTGGCGCAGGGCCGTCATGAGCTCCTCGGCGGTGCGGATGACGTTGGCGTTGTACGCCCCGCACATGCCACGGTCGCTGGTGATGACGAGCACGCCGGCGCGCCGGACCTTCGGCCGGGGCACCAGCAGCGGGTGGTTGATGTCCGCGGAGCTGGCCAGCGCGGTCAGCACGTTGGTGATCGCGTAGGAGTACGGCAGCGAGGCGGCCACCCGCTCCTGGGCCTTGGCGATGCGGCTGGTGGCCACCAGCTCCATGGCCTTGGTGATCTTCTTGGTGGAGCTGATCGACGCGACCCGCCGCCGCAGGGTCCTCAGCTGTCCGGCCATGCCGTCACTACCTCGCGGCCTTCCGCGGGACCACCCGCTTGACGGTCTCGCGCCGCCGGGCCTCCTCGTCGATCGGCTCGGCCTCCGGCTCCTTGATCTCGGGGGCCTCGTGCGCGAGGAACGACTTCTTGAAGCCGGTGATCGCCTCGTCCAGCGACTTGATGATCTCGTCGGTCCACTCGCCGTCCGCGATCGAGGCCAGCACCCCCGGGTTGGCACGCCGCAGGTGCTGCAGGAACTCGGCCTCGAACCGCCGGATGTCGGCCACCGGGATGTCGTCGAGCTTGCCCTCGGTGCCCGCCCACACCGACACGACCTCCTCCTCGACCGGCATCGGCTGGTGCTGGGGCTGCTTGAGCAGCTCCACCAGCCGGGCGCCGCGCTCCAGCTGGGCACGGCTGGCCGCGTCCAGGTCGGAGGCGAAGGAGGCGAACGCCTCCAGGTCGCGGTACTGCGCCAGGTTGAGCCGCAGCTGCCCGGAGACCCGCCGCATCGGCTTGACCTGCGCGGCGCCGCCGACCCGGGAGACCGAGGTACCGACGTTGATGGCCGGCCGTACCCCCTGGTTGAACAGGTCGGTCTGCAGGAAGATCTGGCCGTCGGTGATGGAGATGACGTTGGTCGGGATGAACGCGGAGATGTCGTTGGCCTTCGTCTCGATGATCGGCAGGCCGGTCAGCGACCCTCCGCCCATCTCGTCGGAGAGCTTGGCACACCGCTCCAGCAGCCGCGAGTGCAGGTAGAAGACATCGCCCGGGTACGCCTCGCGCCCCGGCGGCCGGCGCAGCAGCAGCGAGATCGCCCGGTACGCCTCGGCCTGCTTGGTCAGGTCGTCGAAGACGATCAGGACGTGCTTGCCCTGGTACATCCAGTGCTGGCCGAGGGCGGAACCGGAGTACGGCGCCAGGTACTTGAAGCCGGCCGGGTCGGAGGCGGGCGCGGCCACGATGGTGGTGTACTCCATCGCGCCGTGCTCCTCCAGGGTGTGCTTGACCGAGGCGATGGTCGAGCCCTTCTGCCCGATCGCCACGTAGATGCACCGCACCTGCCGCCTCGGG
>DATGOE010000102.1:0-25046 GCA_035306365.1 Natronosporangium sp.
TGGTGGGATAGCCCCGTGGCGGCGCGACGGACCTGGCTGGTGAGCGTGGACCTGCCGATCGAAGCGGCGACCCCGGCCGACGCGGTCCGGGAGTTCTGGGCGTACGTGCGCGAGCTCGGCCCCGAGCAGCTGCCCACCTTCGTCGCGCCCACCGACGACGAGCTGGCGCTGCAGGCGTACCTGGGCGACGAGCCGCACGACCTCGACCCCGAGGACGACTGACGCCAGGGTGCCCCCCGGGCGTCCCGGGGGACGGCTCACCCCGGACAGCTCACCGGGGCGGCCGGCGGCCCATCGATGTGCGGTCGCCGCCGCCGGGCTCACCTGCCGGCGAACGTGGGCTTCTGCTTGGCGACGAACGCCGCCGTGGCCGCCTTGTGGTCGGCGGTGGCGCCGCACACCCGCTGTGCGTCCGCCTCCACCTCCAGCGCCTGCGCGAGCCCGCCGACGTGTGCCAGCTCCCGCTTGATCTGCGCGTACGCCACGGTCGGGCCGGCGGCCAGCCGCGCGGCCAGCTCCCGGGCGGCCGGCAGCACCTCGTCGTCGGAGTCGACCAGCGTGGTGAGCAGGCCGAGCCGGTGCGCCTCCTCCGCGCGGACGGTGCCGCCCAGCATGAGCAGCTCGGCGGCCTTGGCGTGCCCGACCAGGCGGGGCAGCGACCAGGAGACCCCGGTGTCCGCCGCCAGCCCGACGTTCGCGAACGCCATGGTGAACCCGGTCGACGGGCCACCGACCCGGAAGTCGGCGAGGAACGCCAGGCCGGCGCCGGCCCCGGCGGCCATGCCGCGGACCGCCGCCACGACCGGCTTGGGCATGCCGACCAGCGCCAGCGCAACCGGGTTGTAGTGCTCGACCACCGTCGATAGTGGACTGTCCGAGCCGCTGTCCAGCGTGGCGACGTGCTCCTTGAGGTCCTGGCCGACGCAGAAGGCACGTCCGGCGCCGGTGAGCACCACGGCGCGCACCGCGGTGTCCGCGGCGACCGCCGCCAGCTGGTCACGCAGCGCCTCCTTGAGGGCCACGTCCAGGGAGTTCAGCGAGTCGGGCCGGTTGAGCGTGAGGGTGACGACGGCGTCGTCGCGGGACACCAGCAGGGGTTCGGTCACGGGGGGCTCCTTCGGTGGTGAGGCAGCGGTCGACGAACCGGTCCGCGGCCGGGCGCAGCCGGTTCGCGTGCCGGTCGAAGAAGGCGGCGGCCGTCGCTCCCGGCCACGCCGGCGGCAGCAGCGCCGGCGGCAGCTGCGGGTCGCGGAACAGGAACGTCCGCCAGGCGTGGACGAGCTGGAACCGGGCGCGGTAGGCCGCTTCGTCGTCACCCCGCGCCGGCACCGTCTCCACCAGCGGGGCCATGTCGGCGACGAACTGCCGGTACGCGTCGGCGAGCGCGCGCAGGTCCCACGCGCGTTCCACCAGTGACGGCATCCCGTCGGCACCGGCGACGTGAGCGGCGGTGAACCGGTCGAAGCGCACGCCGGCCTCGGTCAGCAGCCCGTCCACCTCCTCGTGCGCGCGCGGCGCCAGCCAGGTCCGCTCGCCCACGCAGCCGTAACCCAGGAAGGCGAGGTTGGCGGCGATCCGGGACCGGACCGAGCGGGGTGGCGGGCTCTCCAGCACGATCAGGTCGAAGTGCCCGTCCCACTGCAGCTTCGTGGTCCGGTAGATCCGGGCGGCGGCCCCGTCCAGCCGCCGGACCGCCTTCGGGGTCAGCCCGTACCCGGGTCCGCTGGGCAGGCGTAACGGCTCCAGCCATCCCTGCCGGACCATCCGGGACACCGCCGTACGGACCGCCGGGGCCGCGATCCCCAGCGGGGCCAGCAGCCGCACCAGGCCGGCCACCGGCGCCTGCCCGCCCCGCGCGCGCAGGTAGTCTCCGTACAGGTCGAACAGGGCGGAGCGGGCCTGCATAGCCCGACATTGTGACACGCCGCATGATCAGTGGCCAGGTCAATGTCACACCGGTGCCGGCCGGTTTGAGCTTCCCGGTGCTCATCAGGGAAAATCACAGTTCTGTGCTGTGCATCTGCGCAGCGGAGACCGGTTCGCAGGAGCGCGGGGCGACCCGTGCGCCTGGACGACCCTGAGGGGAGATGAGATGGCGGCGATGAAGCCGCGGACGGGTGACGGTCCGCTCGAGGTCACCAAGGAGGGCCGGGGCATCGTCATGCGGGTCCCGCTGGAGGGCGGCGGCCGGCTGGTGGTGGAGATGACACCGGACGAGGCCACGGCGCTCGGTGACGCGCTGAAGGCCGCCGTCAGCTGACGGGTGCTCGCGGTACGCCTGGCGGCCGGGGCCGCCCGGCCCACCGTGCTCGCGTTCCCGGTGGACGCCGACGCGGTGCTGGACACCGTCGCCACCACCGCGCGGCTGGCCGAGGAGTGCGCCTCGCTGCGGGAGCAGACGGCGCACACCGGCCGCGCGGGCCAGGTGGCCGCGCTGCCCCGGCCGCTTGAACGGCCGCGACTGGTACTGCTCGTCGGCATCGGGGACGGCGGGCCGGCAGGGTGGCGGGCGGCCGGTGCCGGCGTGGCCCGGGCCGCCGCCCGGGAGACCTCGCTGACCGTGGCGCTGCCGGCGCAGGCGCCGCCGCAGGCGGTCGCCGCGCTGGTCGAGGGCCTGCGGCTCGGCTCGTACCGGTTCCGCCTGGGCGCGGACGACCCGGCCCGGGCGCCCCGGCTGCGGCAGGTGACGGTCGCCGTGGACGACCCGGACCGGTACGCCGCTGCGGTGCAGGTCGCGCAGGTCGTCACCGACTACACCGCGCTGGCCCGTGACCTGACCAACATGCCGTCGATCCGCAAGACACCGGCCTGGTTCTCCCGGCGGATCGAGCGGGCGGCGGCCGGGCTCAGCGGCGTCACGCTGCGGGTACGCGACGTGGAGGACCTGCGCCGGGAGGGGTTCGGCGGCATCCTCGCGGTCGGTGGGGGTTCGGCCAACCCGCCCCGCCTCCTCGAGCTCGCCTGGCGGCCGCGCGGTGCCCGCACCCACGTGGTGCTGGTGGGCAAGGGCATCACCTTCGACACCGGCGGGCTGTCGATCAAGCCGAACCAGGCCATGACCCTCATGCGCAAGGACATGGCGGGCGCGGCCGCCGTGGCCGCCGCCACCCTCGCGGCCGCCGCGCTGCGCCTGCCGGTACGGGTGACCGGCCTGGCGGCGCTGGCCGAGAACATGCCCAGCGGGTCGGCGATGCGACCCGGTGACGTCGTCACGCACTGGGGCGGACGCACCAGCGAGATCCGCAACACGGACGCGGAGGGGCGGCTCGTGCTCGCCGACGCCCTGGCCTACGCGGCCGGCCGGCTGCGACCCGACTACCTCGTCGACCTGGCGACCCTGACCGGCGCCAACGCGGTCGCCCTCGGCCGGCGGACCGGTGCCCTCTACAGTGACGACCCCGCGCTGGCGGAGGCGCTCGTGCGGGCCGCCACCGACGCCGGCGAGCAGGTCTGGCGGATGCCGCTTCCGGACGACTACCTGGAGTCGCTGCGTGGCGACGTCGGTGACCTGCTCAACTCCGCGGAGGGTGCCGGCTCCGTGCTCGGCGCCCTCTACCTGAGAGAGTTCACCGGCGCGGCCCGGGACAGGTGGGCCCACATCGACATGTCGGCACCCTCCTGGACCGACCGGGACCACGCCGAGCTCACCCGGGGCGCCACCGGCTGGGGCGTGCGCACCCTGGTCCGCTGGCTGCGGTCGGTCGCCGACCAGCGGTGACCGGCGGGTGCGGGTCGCCGGCGACCGGGCCCGCCCGGCGGCCGCCCGCGGCGGTTCGAGCGGGCGGGGAGTGATCCGGCCGGATCGCCGCGAACGCGGGGCGCCGGCCGCGGATGGCGTGCCATCCTGAACCGGTGACCGGCGACGGGGACGGCCGGCGGGGGCCGCTGACGCAGGAATCCGCCTGGTGGTCGGACGCGCTGTCCGACCCGTGGCGCAACCCCGCCACCCACGCCGAGGTCGTGGTGTCCCCACCTCCCGCGCCGGCGCCGGGTCCGCCGCTGGAACCCGTGGAGCCGCCGGACCGCCGGCCCGGGCGGGTGGTCGGTTTGGTGCTGGTCACCGCGCTGCTGACCGGCCTGGTCGCGGGTGTGCTGGGGGGAGTCCTGGGGTACACGTACGCCACCCGGGGAGGCGGCACGGTGCTGGGCTCCGGGCCCGCGGAGCCCGCGACCATGGCCCAACGTCCTCCCGAGAGCCTGGCGGCGGTGGTGGAGCGGGTGCTGCCGAGCGTGGTGACGATCCGCACCGCCGGCACGGCCGGCCGGACCCTGGGCTCCGGGTTCGTGGTGTCCACCGACGGTTACCTGATCACGAACGACCACGTCGTGGGCGGCGACCGCGGCACCATCTCGGTCACGTTCCATGACGGCACCCGGTCCGCCGCCTCGGTGGTCGGCCGGGACCCCGAGTCGGACCTGGCGGTCCTCAAGGTGGACCGCACCGGCCTGACGCCGGTCCATTTTGGGGACTCCACCCGCATCGCGGTCGGCGACCCGGTGATCGCGGTGGGCTCGCCACTGGCCCTGAGCAACACGGTCACCTCGGGCATCGTCAGCGCGGTGGACCGGGCCATCGAGGCGGGCCAGCCCGGCGGGCCGGCGCGCTACTACGCCGCCATCCAGACCGACGCCGCCGTCAACCAGGGCAACTCCGGGGGACCGCTGCTCGACGCGGCGGGCCGGGTGATCGGCGTCAACTCCATCATCAAGTCGGTGGCCGCCGGTGGGGGCGGCGGCAACATCGGGCTGGCGTTCGCCATCCCGATCCAGCAGGCGAAGCGGGTGGCGGTGGAGATCATCGACACCGGTCGCGCCAGCCGTACCGTGTTCGGCGCTGAGCTGGACCGCCGCCACGCGCCGCCGCAGGGTGGCGTGCGGTTGCTCTCGGTGGTGGAGGGTGGCCCGGCGCACCGGGCCGGCCTGCGCGCCGGGGACGTCGTGCTGCGGCTCGAAGGGCGCCGCCTGGAGAGCGCGGTGGACCTCATCGCCCTGGTCCGCAAGCACGATCCCGGTACGGTGGTGCGGGTGGACTACCTGCGCGGGGCGCGGCCGGCGACGGCGAGGGTCCGTCTGGCCGCCGACCGGTGACCGCGTCCGCCGGCGTACCCTGAGCTCCAGGCGAGCGAGGGAGGCGGGCGGATGTTCTCCAACCTGAGCTGGTACGAGATCGTCCTGCTGTTGCTGCTCGCCCTGCTCATCTTCGGTGACCGGCTGCCCCACGTGATCGCCGACGGCGTGCGGATGCTGCGCAACCTGCACCGGATGGCGCGCACCGCCACCTCCGACCTCAGCCGCGAGCTCGGCACCGACCTCACGTTGGAGGACCTGAACCCGAAGACGTTCGTCCGCCGGCACCTGCTCAGCGAGGCCGAGCAGGAGGCGCTCACCCGCCCGTTCCGGGCCGTCTCCGACGACCTGCGCCGGCAGGCCGAGGACCTGCGCCGGCACACCGAGGACCTGCGGGCGGGTGTCCGCCGCACCGGGCAGGTCACCGGCGCCGACGGGTCGCCGCCGGCGCCCCGGCCGGCGCCGGCCGGGGCGGACAGCTACGACGACATCACCTGACCGCCGGTCCGGACCGAGCGGGAGGACCGCCGGTCCGGACCGAACGGGAATCAGGTAGAGCCGATCAGGTTGAGCCGCGCGCCGCCGTACCTCAGGCCGGCCGCAGCCGCAGCGGCCGGCCGACCAGCGACTCCCGCCGCACCGCCAGCTGGTCGGCCACCGCGATCAGCGCCTTCGCCGCCGGGTTGTCCGGCGCCGCCAGCACCACCGGCACACCACGGTCGCCGGTCTCACGGACCTGCGGGTGGAGCGGGATCTGGCCCAGCAACGGCACCGGCGCGCCGACCAGTCGGGTCAGGGACTCGGACACCGCCGCTCCGCCGCCCGAGCCGAAGATCTCCATCCGCTGGCCGCCGTCGAGCTCCAGCCAGGACATGTTCTCCACCACCCCGACCAGGCGCTGGTGGGTCTGCATGACGATGCCGCCGGCGCGTTCGGCCACCTCGGCGGCGGCCAGCTGCGGAGTGGTGACCACCAGGATCTCCGCGTTGGGCAGCAGCTGGGCGAGCGAGATCGCGATGTCGCCGGTGCCCGGGGGCAGGTCCAGGAGCAGGACGTCCAGGTCGCCCCACCAGACGTCGGCGAGGAACTGCTGGAGTGCCCGGTGCAGCATCGGGCCGCGCCACACCACGGCGGCGTTGCCGGCGGTGAACATCCCGATCGAGATCACCTTGATGCCGTGCGCCTGCACCGGCATGATCATGTCCTCGACCTGGGTGGGGCGTCCCTCCACGCCCAGCATCCGCGGCACGCTGTGGCCGTAGATGTCGGCGTCGACGACCCCGACGTCCAGCCCGCGCGCCGACATGGCGGCGGCGAGGTTGACGGTCACGCTCGACTTGCCCACGCCTCCCTTACCGGAGGCCACGGCGAAGACCCGGGTGCGCGAACCCGGCTCGGCGAACCGGATCACGGGCTGGGCACCGGCGCCGCCCCGCAGCCGCTGCTGCAGCTCGCGCCGCTGCTGCGGGGTCATGACGCCGAACTCCACCTCCACCCGCTCGACCCCCGCGACCGAGCTCACGGCGGCGGTGATGTCCGACCGCAGGCGGTCCCGCAGCGGACAGCCGGCCACCGTCAGCAGCAGGTCGACGTGCGCGACGCCGTCGCGCACGTCGACCGCGCGCACCATCCCGAGGTCGGTGATCGGGCGGCGGATCTCCGGGTCCTCGACGGTGGCGAGCGCGGCCATCACCGCCTCCTGGACCGTCCGGTGCTGGGTCGCCATGAGCCCCATGCTACGGGGCTGACGGTTCGCGCCGACCGGCGGCGACGGGGAGGCTGCCGCTCGTCACACCGCGCCGCTAGGGTACGGGCGTGCAGGTCGTGCCGTACGAGGTCGTTGACGTCTTCACCGACCGGCCCTTCGCCGGCAACCCGCTGGCCGTGGTCTTCGACGCCGGACACCTCGACGGCGCCCAGATGCAGGCGATCGCCGCCGAGTTCCACCTCTCCGAGACCGTCTTCGTGCTGCCGCCCACGTCGCCGGCGGCGACCTACCGCGCCCGGATCTTCACGCCGGCCGCGGAGATCCCGTTCGCCGGCCACCCGAGCGTCGGGGCGGCGGTCACCGCGGTCGCGCGGGGTCTGGCACCCGCCGGGCGGGTCGTGCAGGAGTGCGGGGCCGGTCTGCTGCCCCTCACCGTCTCCGGGGACGGGCGGGCGACCCTCACCGGCGGCACCCCCACCCTGGGGCAGCCGCGGGACCCCGGCCCGCTGCTGGCCGCCGTGGGACTGCCGGCCGCGGCACACCGCGGACCGGCGCCACGGACGGCCGGTTGCGGGCTCGAGTTTCCCTTCCTGCCGGTGGCGGCGGACGCGGTCGCGGCCGCCGCGCTCGACCCGGCGGCCGCCCGCGCGCACGCGGTGGACCGGGTGTGCGTGGTGAGCTGGGACGCTTCCCGGCGGGAGGCGCACGTGCGGGTCTTCGTCCCCGGGCTGGGTGTCCCGGAAGACCCGGCGACCGGGTCGGCCGCGCTCGGGCTGGGCGTCTGGCTGGTCGGGTCCGGGCTGCTTCCCCCGGACGGCGAGTCGGCCTACTCGGTGCGGCAGGGGGCGGAGATCGGCCGGCCGTCGCGGTTGGAGTGCACGGTGACGGCCGCGGCCGGGGCGGCGGTCTCGGCGACCGTCACCGGCCAGGTCGTGCCGGTCGCCCGGGGCGAGATCGCGGTGCCGGCCCGCGCCTGACGCTCACCGCGCCGGGCGGCGGGTGCCACGGGCGGCGCCGCCGGCCGGCGGTGACGTGCCCGCCCGCCGCGGGCGGCCGGGACGGCGACGGCTCGTCGGTGCGCCGGAGGACCGTCGTTCGTGGGCCGCGGGGCCCGACAGCCGCTCACCGGCGCCGCTGACCCCGTACCCGGTGCAGGTGGAACGGCGTACGCGTGCGCCGACGTGCCGGGGTCTCCCGGGGCGGCTCGGCCAACGACCCGTCCGGAAGGGTGTCACCCGCCTCCAGCGGATCACCGGCGGGCTCCAGGCGGAGCACCGCGCACTCGGCGGCCCAGCGGCGGGCCAACGCCTCGGCGTCCCCCGGGGCGTTGAGACGCTTGCCCGCCAGCTGTGGCACGACCTCCTCCCAGTCGTCGGTCCCCGGCTCCACCCGCGACACGGTCGCCGGCCAGGTGACGATCCTGCCACCGTGGTCGCCGCGGAGGGTCACCCGCGCCCGCGTGGCGGTGGCCAGCCCGGGGGCCTGCTGCTCTCCGGGGCCGGTGACGAGCCACAGCGCACCCCCGGCGGGCATGCACCACAGCGCGTAGGCCGGGCCGTCGTCGGCCGCGACCCACGCGACCGCCGCCTTCTTCATCGCCTCGACGATCAGCGGGTGCGTCATACCGGCCATCCTGCCACCGCCGCCGAACCGCCGCTCGACCGCCGCCGGGCCGCGGCCGGGCCGCGTCCGGGCCGCCGCCGGACGCCGGTGGACCGCTGCCGGCGACCGCCGCGCCGGCCACCGCGGCGCACCGACGCGTCAACGGCGAAGAGCGTTGCCCACGTCGTATCCAGCCGGCAGGATCTATGCATGAGCGATTCCACCGCGCCCGGCGGCAGGCCGCCGGCGGATCCCGGGCCACCGCCGAGCGTGGACCGCCTCGACGGCAGGGTGGCGCTCGTCACCGGCGCCGGGAGCCCGGAGGGCATCGGGTACGCCACCGCGGCGCGGCTGATCGGGCTGGGTGCCCGGGTCGCGATCGTCTCCACCACCCGCCGCATCCACGAGCGCGCCGCCGAGCTGGGCGCGACCGGTTTCGTCGCGGACCTCACCGACGAGGCGGAGGTGGCGGCCCTGCACGACGCCGTGGTCGAACAGCTCGGCGAGGTCGAGGTGCTGGTGAACAACGCCGGCCTGGCCAGCAAGGCGTCCCCGGAGGTGCTGCGCCCGATCGCGCAGCTGAGCCTGGACGAGTGGCGTACCGAGATCGACCGGAATCTCACCACCGCCTTCCTGTGCTGCCGCGCCTTCGCGCCCCAGATGGCCGAGCGCGGCTGGGGGAGGATCGTCAACCTCGCCGCGACCGCGGGCCCGGTCAACGCGTTGCCGGCCGAGGGCGCCTATGCGGCGGCCAAGGCGGGGGTGCTCGGCCTGACCCGGGCGCTGGCGATGGAGCTGGTGGTCGACGGCGTGACGGTCAACGCGGTGGCTCCCGCGTCGATCTACACGGCGGCGTCCACGGTGGCCGAGCTGAAGCAGGGGCTGAGTACGCCGATCGGGCGGCCGGGCCGACCCGACGAGGTGGCGGCCGCGATCGCGTTCCTGTGCACGCCCGCGGCCTCGTACATCACCGGGCAGATGCTCGTCATCGACGGCGGCAACAGTGTCCGGGAGGCGTACCCTAGGTGAGCCCGGGGGCCGTGGCCCACCCGGTGGCGATGAGGACGCCCGCTGCGCAACAGGCGACCAGGACCAGGGCGGTGATGAGGTAACCGATCGCCAGTCCGGCCGTCGCCAGGCTGTCGCCCTGCTCCCCGGTCCGCCGGATCTGGCGCTTCGCGACGTGGCCGAACACGATGCCCAGCGGGGCGAAGAGAAACGCGAAGATGATCGACAGGATCGCCATGGCGTTGTAGCCGGTCGGCGAGGGTGGGCCCGGGGTCGGCGGTGGCACGGCGTCCGGGGCGTTCTCCCGCGAACCCGGTCCGGGTGCCGGTTCCCGGGGGCGACCCCCCGACTCGTCGCCGGAGCCGTTCCGGTCTGACGGGAATGTCATGATCTGCACCCCTGCGCCCAGGCTACCGGCGGTCGCGTACCGGTGGGGCCCGTTCGCCCGGCCGGCGCCCGCGGGGCGGCTGCTCCGCATCCGGCCGCCGTGGTGGGGTGACGCCCGCCCGGTCGGGGAGCGCGCAGCGGGCTACCAGAGGGTCGGCTGAGCGGGTGGACGCGGGGAGCGGTCCGACCGCCCGTCCGGCTGGTCCGCCGTTGACGGGCTGCGGTGGTCGGCGGTGCCGCCGCCCAGCCCGTACCGGCGCGCGGCCGCGCGGACCCGGGCGGTGACCTCCCGCTGGTAGTCCGGTGGCAGGTACGACCCGCGGGCGTACAGCTCGCGGTAGCGGGGCACCAGGTCCGGACGCTCGCGGGCGAGCCACCGGCCGTACCACTCGCGCGCGCCCGGGCGCAGGTGCAGCGGCAGCGGGGTGAGGCTGGCCGCGCCGGCGGACGCGACCGCCGCGACCGTGGCGTCGATCGAGGCGTCGTCGTCGGTGATGCCGGGCAGGACCGGCGCCATCAGGACCCCGACGCGGAAGCCGGCGTCCGACAGGCGCCGCACCACGTCCAGGCGGCGGCGCGGGCTGGGGGTGCCGGGCTCCACGGATCGCCACAGAGCCTCGTCGACGAACCCGATCGACACCGCCAGCCCGACCTCGGTGACCTCGGCCGCCTGCCGCAGCAGGTCCAGGTCGCGCAGGATGAGCGTGCCCTTGGTCAGGATCGAGAACGGGTTGGCGAAGTCGCGCAGCCCGGCGAGGATCTCGCGCATCAGCCCGTACCGGCCCTCGGCGCGCTGGTAGCAGTCGACGTTGGTGCCCATCGCGATGTGGTCGCCGCGCCAGCGCGGGTGGGCGAGCTCCCTGCGCAGCAGCTCCCCGGCGTTGACCTTGACCACGATCCGGCGGTCGAAGTCCTCGCCCGCGTCCAGGTCGAGGTAGGTGTGGGTACGGCGGGCGAAGCAGTACACGCAGGCGTGGGAGCAGCCGCGGTACGGGTTGATGGTCCACTCGAACGGCACCCGGGAGGCGGCCGGCACCCGGTTGATGAGTGACTTCGCCCGGACCTCGTAGAACGTCATGCCGGCGAAGCCCGGGGTGTGGAACCGCCGGACCACCGCGTCGGCCAGCGGCAGCGTGGGCGCGCGTGCGGTGCCCGACCGCGACGGCTCGGTCGCCGGCACCGGCGTCACCGCGAGGTTCGCCCAGCGCATGCCGCCGATCGTACACCTGTCCACAACCGGATCCCGGCGCGCCGCGGAGGCGGTGCCCGGACATGAGCGGCGGGGCCGGGGACTCGACCGGCTGGTGGTCCCGGCGCGGCCGGTGGCTCAGCTCTGCTGCTCGGCCAGCTTCCGGCGCACCTCGTCCATGTCCAGCGCCCGGACCTGCTCGATGAGCTTCTCGAGCAGGTTCTCCGGCAGGGCCCCGGGCTGGGCGAACACGATCACGCCGTCCCGGATGGCCATGATCGTCGGGATCGACCTGATCCCGTACCGCATCGCCAGCTCCTGCTCGGTGTCGGTGTCCACCTTGCCGAACACGATGTCGGTGTGCTTCTGCGAGGAGCGCTCGAACACGGGGGCGAACTGGCGGCAGGGCCCGCACCAGGCGGCCCAGAAGTCCACCAGCACGATGCCGTCACGCGAGGCGACCTCATCGAAGTTGGCGGCGGTCAGCTCCACGGTTGCCATGGCAAGCTCCAGTCGGTGGTGGGGGAACCGGTACGCCACCCCCAACGCAGTGACGGCGATCGTTATTCCGGGGCCCCGTGCCGGACCCGCCCCACCCGCGAGAGCCGTCGGCGGTGCCCGGACCAGGGGTGGACAATGGTGGGGTGACCGCCACCTTCCTGTACGACGGGGACTGCGCGTTCTGCTCCTCGTGTGCGCGGTTCATCCAGCGGTGGATCCCCACCTCCGCCGCCGTCGTCGCCTGGCAGCAGCACGGCGACCTGTCCGCGCTGGGGCTGACCGAGGCGGAGTGCGACGCGGCGGTGCAGTGGGTGGTGCCGGGCCGGCCGCCGCTGGCCGGACCCGACGCCATCGCCGCACTGCTGCGCTCCAGCCACGTGGGGTGGCGGATCGCCGGGTGGCTACTGGCCCTGCGCCCGGTCCGCGTCGTCGCCTGGCCGGTCTACCGCTGGGTCGCCCGCCACCGGGACCGGATGCCGGGGGGTACGCCCACCTGCGCCCTGCCGCAGGCGTCCCGCCGGTCGCTCTGAGCCCGCCGCCGGCTCGCCCGCACTCACCACCCCCGGCTCGCCCGAGCCCGCCGGCACCGGCCGGGCGGCCCGTCCGGCACCGGCGACCCGGTGCCACCACCGCAGCGGCCGGACCCGCTCCAGCGGCAGGAAGCTCGCCATCGCCACCAGGTGGGGAAGGAACGAGATGGTGATCGTGGCGAACGTCACGAGGTGGAAGGAGTAGAAGAAGCCCACCGCGGCGGAGCGCCACCGCTCCCGCAGCACGAAGACCAGCGGACTGGCCAGCTCGAAGGCCACGATCCCCACCTGTGCGGCGACCAGCAGCCAGGGTGCGGCCAGCAGCGCCTCGCCCAGCGCCGTGCCCCGCCGGATGACGGCCCAGGTCAGCGTGCCGCCGGTGAGCCACTCCCACCCGCCAAAGCGGATCTTGGCCCAGGCGGCCAGGAAGTAGGTGGCCACGACCGCGAGCTGGGTCACCCGCAGCGCCCAGCCCGCGGCCTGGGACCGGGTGGGGTCGCCGTGGCGGGCCCGACCCACCGTGGCCAGCGCCGCCAGGGCCACCAGCAGCCCGAACCGGTCGTGGTCGACCTTGCCGTAGCTGAAGGCGATCACCATCCACTCGAGGTACAGCAGGGCGACCACCGTGCCGGACAGGCGGGGCAGCCGGCCGGTCGCGGCCACTGCGGCGGCGAGGAGGAGCGCGACGAAGACCCCCCGGACCAGCGCCGGGGTCGGTGCGGGCAACGGCAGCAGGCGGCCGATGAGCAGCGGCTGATAGAGCTCCACCGGCAGAGCGGCGTGCGCCCGCACCCAGGGTGTGAAGACCACGAGGTCCGCGACCACGAACAGGTAGACGAGCGTCCGGAAGGCGGCCAGGCGTCCCAGCGGCACGGGGGCGGTCAGCCAGCGGATCACGGCCGCCATGTGACCACCACCTCGTCGGTCCAGGTGCCGGTCGGCCGGAAGCGTTCCACGTCGTGCCAGCGGATCACCACCCGGATCTCCCGCAGCGGCGGGGCGTCCGGGTTGCGCGCCGCGTACGCCGCCGCCACGGCGGCCAGCAGGTGCGGCTCGGCCTGCAGGCGCGGCAGCTGGCCCTCCAGCTCCGCGCGCCGCAGACCGGAGTTGACCTCGGTGAGGGTCACCACCCTGCCGTCGGCGTCGGTGGCCTCCAAGCGGGTGTCGCGGGTCGGCGCGTCCGGATCGGCCGTGGTCGAGTACATGCGGAACGGCCCGAACGGGAAGTGGTCGTCGTCCCCCCAGATCGTGCCGGCCAGCAGCAACACCCCGGCGACCGCCGTCGCGAGCAGCCGCGCGGCGATCCCCCGGGCCGACAGGGCCACCATGCCGCCTGAGGGTACCGGCGCCGTGCCGGCACGGTGGTGCGGCGCGGCCGGTGCGCTCCGGAGGACGACCGCCGGTACGCGCGGGTGGCCGGCGCCCGCGGTCGCCCGGCGCAACCTGTCCCATCAAATCCGGCCTTACCGGAAATGCCATGACCGGGGCATGATGGGAGCGTGGAGGGTACCCTGAGCTGCCCGCGGTGCGGCGGCCCGGTGCAGCCGCCGGACCAGCCGTCCGGCGACTGGCACTGCGAGGCGTGCGGTCCGGTGCTGCCGCTGTACGTACCCTCCCACGTCAACCGGGAGGTCCTGGTGGCCGCGGTGACGGAGGTGACCCGCGGCGACGGGGTCCCGCTGTGGTGCCCCTGGCCATTGCCTCAGGAGTGGGTGGTCACGGGTGTCGGCTGGGTGGCCGACGACCGGGACGGCGCGCGTGGAAGCGTCCTGGCCTGCTCCGGGCCGTCGCCGGTGACCGGCGAGCCGGCCGACCTCCTGCTGGTGGCGGAGTCGCCCGGCACCGGCCTGGCCGGCAGGTACGTGGGGTCGAGTGGTCCGGACTTCGGGCCGTCGCTGGCCGATGCGATGGCGGCTGGGCCGCCCCACGCCAAGCTCAAGGCCGGCCGCCATCCCACTCCCATGTGGTCGGTTCCGTCGGGGTCGGATCGAAGCGCCTACGTCGGGGAGGCGCGGGCGGTGTGGCTGGTGGCGGTGACCTGGCCCGCCACCGCGGGTTACCTGCTCGCCGACGACCTCGTCCTGCTCGACCTGGCCGAGTGGCTCCCGCCGGAGATCGCGTACGGCCCGAGGTGCGCCCGGCTTGAGGGAGTTGCCCGGAACGAGTGACATCCGGGGTGCCGAAGGCCGGACACTGGTAGTATTTGGACCACGCGACCCTTAACCGGCGCGCGGTTCACCACGCGCGGCTACGAAACCGGTGGTCAGGAGGCGAGCCACCATGGTCAAGAAGATTCTCATCTGGGGTGGCGTGGCATTCGTGATCCTGTTCATCGCGTACAACCCCGGTGACGCGGCTGAGGTGTTCCGCGCTCTCGGACGGGGCGTCATCAACATGGCGCAGGGCTTCGGTGACTTCTTCGCCCAGCTCACGACCTGAATCCGGCCCACGACCTGGACGACGCAGCTGACGACCTGATGACGAGGCCACCGGGGGAGCCGCCGTGGCGGCGGGACGACGAGGATCCTGACGACTGGGATCCGTTCGACCGCGACCCTGAGGGGTCGCCGGAGCCGGTGGGCGAGCCCGACGAGTCGGACACGCAGGTCCTCGGAACGGCGCCGGTCGATGGTGGCCGACCCCACATCGACCCGGACGAGCTCGCGTCGCTGCAGGACGACGACCTGAACGTGCGGCGGGTGCTGCCGCTGGAGGACGAGCCCAGCGATCTGGTCGCCCGCTACCTGTTCCCCACCGAGCGGTACCGCGGCGAGTGGCGCAAGCACGTCATCCACCTCTTCTGGCCGATCACGATCGCGCTGGTGGCGACGTTCGCGCTCGGATGGCTGTCCGGCTTCCTGGCGCGGCAGGACGGGATGGCGGCGCTGACCACCACCTCGTTCCTGCTGTGGCTGGCGGCGATGGGCTTCCTGGCGTGGAAGGTGGCCGACTGGCACTTTGACCGGTTCATCCTGACCAACAAGAGGGTGATGGTGGTCAAAGGCATCATCACCCGGAATGTCGCGATGATGCCGCTGCTGCGGGTCACCGACATGAAGTACGAGCAGACGCCGCTGGGGCGGATCCTCAACTACGGCACGTTCGTGCTCGAGTCCGCCGGGCAGGACCAGGCACTGCGGGAGGTCCCCCACCTTCCCAACCCCAACGAGCTCTACCTGCGGGTGGTGGAGGAGATGTACGAGCCGGCGGCGGTGGAGGCGCGACTGGGACGCAGCCCGGACGAGTCCGAAGAGGATGAGGAAGAGGAGCGGCGGGTCGGCGACTCGTGACCGCCGGGCCACCGGCCGGACACGTCCGGCCCGGTCGGACGGGTGAGCGAACCGATGCCGGGTTGTTGCCTGCACCCGGTTGGCTCGCCGGCCCCGCTGTGGGAGGCTGGGCCGTACCAGCGTGCACCCGGAGGTCCGTCAGTGGGGCAGACCGCGGACATGGAGGAGGAGTTCCGCGAGTTCGTCGCGGCGCGTTCGGGTGCCCTGTTGCGCACCGCGTACCTCCTCGCAGGGGACTGGGCCACGGCCGAGGATCTGCTGCAGACCGCGCTCACCAAGACGTACCTGGCGTGGAAGCGGCTGGGCACGATCGAGGCGGTCGAGCCGTACACCCGCCGGGTGCTGGTGAACACCGCGACGAGCTGGTGGCGGCGGCGGTGGCACGGTGAGCGGCCCACCGAGAAGCTCCCCGACGTCCCCGCACCGGACCAGCACCAGGAGGCGATCGAGCGGGACGCGCTGTGGCAGCACGTGCGTGCCCTGCCGGCCCGCCAGCGGGCCGTGCTGGTCCTCCGCTTCTATGAGGACCTCTCGGAGGCGCAGACCGCCGAACTGCTGGACATCTCCGCCGGCACGGTCAAGAGCCAGACCGCCCGCGCCCTGGCGACCCTGCGGCGGCGTCTCGGGGTGGACACCCCGCTTCCCACCCTCGCGGCGAAGGCCGCGCCCGCACCCGCACCGTCGCCGCGGGTACCCGCGGGTCGCACAACCCGGACCGACGGGAACGTCGCGGGCCCGCCCCCGCCCGAGCGCCGGCCGCAGTCCCGCGAGCCCGCCCCCGTGCCCGCCGGGCTGCTGCGCCCTCGGCCCGCCTGTCCGGCCGGTGGAGGGGAGGGGGGATGACCGTGCTGGAAAGGTCGCTGCGCGAGATGTTCGCGGCACGGGTCGAGACCGCCCCGGCCGTTGACGACCTCGCCTCCCGTGTGATCCGCAAGGGCCGTCGCGCCCGGCGGGGGCGGATGGCGGTTGGAGGTGTGGCCGGTGCACTCGCCCTGGCCGGCATGGTGAGCGGGGTCGCGTCGCTGCAGCAGTGGTGGGCGGCGGATCCCGACCCGAGAGGGGGCGTGGTCAGCGCCGTCTTCCCCCCACCGGACAGCCCTCGCGTGGTCACCGAGGAGCAGGAGCTGCCCTGGCGTGGCGCGGATCTCGGGGTGGAGGTCCGGCTCGTCAACCGGGTGTGGACGGTCGACGGCCAGCGCCCGCTGTTACGCGCCACCGGACTGGTGGAGCAGGCGTACCGGACCCGGTACGGCCTGGTGTACGGCGGCGGCAGCGACATCCGCATCCGGCGCGGTGAGGAGGCCGTGGACCTGGCGACCGGGGTGACCGCGTGGCTGCCCAGTCCGGACGGCCAGCGGATCGCGTTCGTCTCCGATGGCGAGGTGCTGGTCGCACCGCTGCACCCGGGCGGGCTGGGCACGGCACAGCGGGCGGCTGTGCCCGACGGCGTCACCCCGGTGGCGTTCTGGGGTGAGCGGGTGGTCCTGTCCGGACCGCGACCGGGCACCTTCGACGTGTGGGACCCCGCCCGGCCGTTCGAACCCGCCTGGACCCGGGACCTGGCCGCCGTCTACGGCGAGGTGGACGGTGACCTCATCGTGCTGGTCGGCGAGCCGGGTTCGTACTGCGTCGCGGCGGTCCCGGAGGGAGACGCCCGGCTCCGTCCGGCGGGTGACTGCCTGCGGGCGGTGCCGGTGACGGAGGACGGGTACGGGTGGCTGGCACCCGGCGGTGACTGGCTGGCTCTCCCCTCCGGCGACCGCATCGCCCTGATGGCGCTGTCCGACGCCGGCGGGCCGGCCGGTCAGGCCGCCTGCCCGTGGAACCGGACGGTCACGCCGCTCTGGTGGGACGAGCGGACCCTGCTCACCGTCGACGAGACCGGAGTGGTCAGCTGCACCGTGGACGGATCGGTGCAGCGGCTGGGCCGGCCGCGCGGCATCGGTTCGCACCTCGAGTTCGTGCCGCCGCTGGGCGGCAAGGTGCCGGCGCTCGCCGCCCGGTCCCTCAAGTGACCGTTCCGGCCCGCCGGCGGGTGCCGTGACCCCGGCGCGCCTCGCACGGGCGTCGTACGCCCGTGCGAGGATGTCGGTCATGGAGCGGGACCTGCGGCAGGCGGGCCTGCCCGGCATGCCGGAGCAGCTCCTGGTCTGCACGCCCAGCCGGCTCGCCGCGTACGAGGACTGCCCGCGGCGTTACCGGTACGCGTACGTGGACCGCCCCGCCCCGCCGAAGGGTCCGCCGTGGGCGCACAACTCCCTGGGCGCCAGCGTGCACACTGCCCTGCGGGGGTGGTATGACCTGCCCGCGCCGCGGCGCCGACCCGCGGCGCTGCCGGCGCTGCTGCGTGGCGGCTGGGTCCGCGAGGGTTACCGCGACATCGACCAGGAGCGGCGGGCCTGGCGGATGGCGCTGGGCTGGCTCGAGGCGTACGTCGGCGGCCTGCCACCCGAGCCGCTGGGAGTCGAGCGGGTGGTCGCCGCCCGCACCCGGGTCATCGCCTTCCGGGGTCGCGCCGACCGGATCGACACTCGGCCGGAGGTGACGATCGTCGACTACAAGACCGGGCGCCAGGTTCCCGGCGCGGACGACGCCCGCAGCTCCTCGGCGCTGGCGCTCTACGCGTTCGCGGCCAGCCGGGTGTTCCGCCGTCCGTGCCGGCGGGTCGAGCTGCACCACCTGCCGACCGGGACGGTGGCCGCGGCCGACCTGTCCCCGGAGACGATCGCCCGGCAGGTCCGCCGTGCTGAGCAGACCGCCTCCGACATCCGGGACGCCGAGCGGGCGGTCGCCTCCGGCGCCGATCCGGACCGGGCGTTCCCCGCCATCCCGGGGGCGCTCTGCGGGTGGTGCGACTACCGTCGCACCTGCGCGGCGGGTCGGGACCGGCCCGGTCACGAGCCGTGGGCGGCGGTGGACAGCCTGCTCGCGGATCAGCCGCCAGGCTGACGGCCCGCGGGGGTGCCATGGCCGACCCGTCGCTGGACCGGGTGCGAGCCCGGCGGTCTCAGTCGGCCGGGACGAACCGGACCAGGAACATGGTCGGCCACAGCTTGCCGGTGACGAGGAAGGTGTCGGTCCCGGGTACGGCGGCGATGCCGTTGAGCACGTCGGCCTGCGCCCGCTGGTCCGCGCTCAGCAGTCCGGAGGCGTCCACCACGGCCTCCACCTGTCCGGTGACCGGGTCGATGCGGACGATCCGGTCGGTCTGCCACAGGTTCGCCCACACGTCGCCGTCGACGCACTCAAGCTCGTTGATCATCTCCACCGGGTCGGCGCCGAGCCGCACCGTGACCGACGCCAGCGGTGCGAAGGTCTGCGGGTCGCGGAACGTGAGCCGCGGCGTACCGTCGCTCATCACCAGCCGGCCGGAACGCTCGTCGTAGCACAGCCCCCACCCCTCGCCCTCGTAGGTCGCCCGACCCGTCTCGGCGAGGGTCCCCCGGTCGCGCTGGAACGCCACCTGCTCCCGCCAGGTCAGCTGCCAGATCCGGTCACCGACCACGGTCATCCCCTCGCCGAAGACCTCCTCCGGCAGCGGTACCCGCTGGCGGACCCTTCCCGTCTCGATCTCACTGACCCGCAGGTCGGAGAAGCCGTACCGGCCCGTGCTCTCGTACAGCCGGCCGTCGTGCCACTCCAGACCCTGGGTGAACGCGGTCGGGTCGTGTGGATAGGTCGCCAGGACCTCTACCCGCAACCTCTGCACCGGTCCAGCGTCCACGGTGGCGGGAACCGCCGCGGCGAGCACCGTGACCGCGGCCGCAGCCAGCCACCGCCTCACCACGCCCCCACCCTAGCCGTCGACACCCGCGCCGGCCGCCCGTGCCATCGCCTCCCGGTAGCGCGGTCCCTCGTACAGCCGGCGGGGGACCGCGGACATGGCCAGCCGCAACGACCGGGCGGACAGCGACGCCGCCCAGTCCGTGGACGGCAGCCCGGCGGCACCGTACATCCGGCGTGCCCACGGCGGCAGCAGCCCGAACGCGGTGGCCGCCAGCGCCAGACCGGCCAGCCGGAACGGCGGTCGGGCCAGGGCACCCAGGACCGTGCCGGGCAGACCGGACGCCCGCCACGGGGGTGGGGGAGCGGACATGAACATGAGCGCCTCCACCGCCTGCCTGGTGACCCGCAGCCACGGGCGCATGCGGCGCAGGTACGCCGCGGCCTCGGCGGTCGTGCCCGGCACCGTCGCCGGGTCCAGCCCCACCAGGGCGGCGGTGCGCCGTTGCTCGTCCCAGTAACGGTCCCAGTCCCGGGCCGGCAGCCGGACACCCGCCCGCCGTGCCACCTCGACATAGGAGTCGATCTCGGCGACGTGCACCCACCGGAGCAGCTCCGGGTCATCGAGGCGGAACCGTTCCCCGGTGTCCGGGTCGACAGCGGTCAGTCGGGCGTGCACCGCGCGGACGCGCCGTCCCGCCCGCTGCGCCTGCGCCGTGGTGCCGTAGATGGTGGTGGCGACATAGTCGACGGTGCGCAGGAACCTACCCCACGGATCGGTCCGGTAGGAGGAGTTCTGCGCCACGCCGGCCATGGCGCGCGGGTGGAGCGCCTGGAGGAACAGCGCCCGCAGACCACCCAGCAGCAGGATCGGCTCCGCGTGCACCCGCCAGGTCACCGATCCGGGGCCGAACAGCCCGGTGTCGCGTTCGTCGTCAACCGCCACGGCCGTCCCCGCGGTCGGTGCACGGGCGGTCACGTCCCGCCCTCTGCCTCGGACGACCTGCGCGCCTGGCAGTCCGGGCACAGACCCCAGAACGTCACCTCCGCCTCGTCCACCTCATACCCGCTGGTGTCGTCGGGGGTCAGGCAGGGTCGGTCGCCGACGACGCAGTTGACGTCGGCGATCGCGCCGCAGCCGCGGCACACGACGTGGTGGTGGTTGTCGCCCACGCGCACCTCGTAGCGGGCGGGGGAGCCCGCCGGTTCGATACGGCGGAGCATGCCGACCCGGGTCAGCGCGGCCAGCACGTCGTAGACCGCCTGGGTCGACACCGGGTGCAGCCGCTCCCTGACCTCGGTGGCGATCTGCTCGGCCTCCAGGTGGCCGCCGCGACTGAGCACCTCCAGCACGGCCAGACGGGGCCGGGTCACCCGGAGCCCGGCCGCGCGCAACCGCTCCGCACCGGTCATGTGCCAATGACACCATGCGATGGCTGAGGGGGCCAGACGTCCGTACCCGATGGTGCCCGCGGTGGGCGGGACGCCGCGCGGGGGGCAGCCGCGGTCGGCGGGACGCCGCCGGTGGCGGCCCGCGGTGGCGGTCGTTGGTCGCGTGGGCGCGATCCCCGGGTCCGGCCGTGAACCCGTACCCTGTGCGGCACGTTCTTGAGGCCAGGAGGATCCGTGTTCGAAGAGATCGCAGGACTGCCGTTGCACCCGCTGGCGGTGCACGCAGTGGTCGTCCTCGTACCGCTGAGCGTGGTCGTCACGCTGTGCTACGCCCTGGTCCCGAGGTTCCGCGCGCGCCTGGAGTGGGCGGTGGTCGCGCTGGCGGTGCTCGCCCCGGCGAGCGCGGTCGTCGCGGTGCTGTCCGGCGACGCGTTCGCCCGCCGGCGCGCGTTGCCGCTGGAGGGCGCGCTGGCCGACCACCGCGACCTCGGGCGCCTCACGATGATCGCCGCGCTGGTCCTCGGTGTGGTGACCCTGGTCCTGGTGTGGTCCCGTCGGCTGCCCAGGTCCAGGCTGCGGACGTGGACGGTCGGTGCGCTGACCGTGGTGGTGGTGCTCGCGGCGGTCGCCGCCGGGATCTCGGCGGTGCGCTCCGGCGACTCCGGCGCCCGGATGGTCTGGGGCCCGATCTGGGAGCTCGTCAACCCCGGGTAGCGGCGTTCCCGCTCAGCCGGGCAGACGCTCGGCGAGCACGAACACGACGACGACCGCCACGGCGAGGGCGACCGCGCCCAGTCGCCACGTGAACCGGCGCGCCCGCCACTCCTCGGCGTCGAGCGCGGCGTGGTCGACGGGTGGCAGCTGGCGGGGAGGGTCCGGCAGGATGATCACCTGCGGGCGCCACCCGGGCGGGGGCGGAGTGGTCGGTGGCGGACCGGAATACCTCACGATCCGGACTTTACCCGCCGGAGCGGATGGTCACCGCGAACCTGACCGAAGCAGGCGATGCCACGACGTCCTCCGCCTGGTCCGGCGTCAACGCGATCAGGAGCGTGGCGTCCGCGTGGTCGACGCCGAGGACGACCCGCCCGGCAGCGACCACCACCGGCGGACCGGCGTCGGTCACCGCGAGCAGGTCCACCCGGTCACCGGGGCGGATGAGCGAGGTCATCGCGGGCGACCCGAGAGGCACCGGCACGCCCACCAGCCCGTCGGGCACGGCGAGCCGTGAGCCGTCGGCGGGCAGTGTCGCCGGGTACGGCTCGTCCGCCAGCGGCGGTGCGGGCGGGCGCGCCGACGGCTGCCCGGCGGTGGGGGCGCGGTCGGCTCCGGGATCCCCGTCCAAGGTAGACAGAATGGAGCCGTGCCAGGCGACGGCGGCGGCCGTGGACAACAGCAGCGCGGCGGCCACCATCCGGGCCAGGGTGTGCCGGCGCGGCCACCGGATCCGCCCCACCGGCTCCAGACCGGTCCGCCCGCCCCGGCTGGCTCTCATGCGCCGGCAACGTAGACCGGGCGAATCGGCGCCGCAAGCCTGCCCCCGCCGGGTTGTGGACGGCTACCGGACGGGCTGCGACTGCGGGTGGCCGCGGACCCGGCCGCCACGCCACGGACCCGGGGACCGCGAACCCGGCCGGATCGGCAGGACACCACCGGCCGGGGCGGCCCACCATGCGGTACGTCCCGGTGCGCCGACGTCGGTGAGGTGAGAGGCGCTCAGGCGGCCGCGTGGCGGATCACGCGGCGGTAGCGGAGCTCACGCGGCCGTGCTGGCCTTCTCCTTCGTGCCGCTGGTCGAGTCGCTCTTCTGGGCGGAGTCCTTGCTGGCCGAGTCCTTCGCGGCGGAGTCCTTGCGGGACCCGTTGTTGGCCGACCGCGAGTCCGTGCGGTAGAAGCCCGGACCCTTGAAGACCACCCCGACCGAACCGAACCGCTTCCGGAGCCTGCCGTTGCACGCCGGGCACTGCGTCAGCGGATCGTCGGTGAACGACTGCACCGCCTCCAACTCGTGTCCGCACGCGGTGCACGTGTACTGGTACGTCGGCACGGTTACCTCCGAATCTGGCACTCAGTGTGCCTGAGTGCTAATGATGCGGCATGGGCCGGCCCGCTGTCCAGCGGCGGGCTCACCGCCCACCGGGCGTGTGAGCGGCGGCGCCGGTCTCCGTGGGCCGGGATCCGTCGCCGGCGCGCGGGGTCGGCCCGGGCGGCCGGAGGCGCACCAGCCCGCGATCCGGGGTGATCACGGCGGTGACCGGTCGGTCGTGCGGCTCGGCCGGCAACGGCTCGGCCAGCAGCTCCCCCCGGTGCAGCAGCGCGACGATCTCCGCACCCGACTCGACCCTGGCCAGCGCCCGGTCGTACGAGCCGCCACCCCGCCCCAGCCGTACGCCGGCGTGGTCCACCGCGAGCGCCGGCACGATCATCAGCGCGGCTCGGCGGACGGCCGTCACCCCGAGCCGCGGTCCGGTGGGCTCGGACAGCCCGCGGCGTGTCGGCACCAGGCCACGGTCGTACACCGCCCAGTCCAGGTCCAGGTCGTCGCCCAGCACCGGCAGCACCAACCGCATCCCGGGCGGCAGCGCCGCCCGCAGGACGTCGGGCAGGTCCGGTCCGCCCGGCTCGGAGCCGACCGGCACGTACGCGGTGACGGTCCCGTCCGCCTGTCGCGCCGCGCGTCGTAGCAGGTCAGGAAGGCGACTGCGGAGCGTGTCGCACACCAGGCGGGCGTCCCGCGCCAGGCGCTCCGGCCCGATCGTGCGGCGCGCCGCGAGGATGCGGCTGCGCAACGCCGCCTTCCGGTCGACGGCGTCGATCAGATCGGACATGCAACACCTCGTCCAGTTACCGGGCAGTGACCCTCCGCGTGTGCAAGCATCGCATCCGGAATCCCCGATCGGGACGAGAGGATCCCCGTGACCCTCCGGACGCGGTTGACCGTCGCCTTCCTCGCGGTCGTTCTGGGCCCGGTGCTGCTCAGCGCGGCGTTCGTCGGCGGCACCGTCAGCGCGGTCAACCGGGACCGCGCGGCCTACCGGCTGGACCTGGCGGCCGAGGCGGTCCGGGCGGAGGTGAGCTCGCTGTGTCGGCAGCTGCGTGCCCTGGCCGGCACCGTGGCCGTGCGACCGGCGCCGGAACGGGACCGGGCCGCCGCGGCGGCGGTGGGCCGGCCCGGCCTCACCGCGGTCCAGGTACGGGACGCGAGCGGTCGCACGGTCGCCACGGCGGGCACCGTGCCACCCTTGCCGTGGGCGGACTGCGGTCTCCCGTCCCGGGCCGGCACCGGCCCGCCCCGGGCGATCGCCGCCGTCGCTCCGGCGGCGGACACCGGCGGCCGGGTGTGGGCGGTGCTCGCCGTCGACGACCGGCTGCTGGCCGGGCTCGGGGTGGCGGGCGTGACCGTGGAGGTGGCCGCCGCGGTCGGCGCGGCGGCGGCGGGTGCCCCGGACCGGGTCGACGGACGCTGGGTCCGGCGCCTGGAGCCGGCTGTGGACCAGCCGCTCCCGCTGCTGCTGACGACTCCGGGGACCCCCACCCAGGGACTGTTGGCGCTGTTGGTGGTCGTGGTCGTCGCGGCCGGGCTGGCGGCGACGGCGGCCGCGTGGTGGCTGGCGCGCTCCAGCACCCGGCCGCTCACGGCGCTGGCCCGGGCGGCCGACCGGGTGGCCGACGGGGACCTGTCCACCCGCGTTCCGGTCACCGGGGACGACGAGGCGGGGCGGGTCGCCGCCGCGTTCAACCGGATGACCCAGCGGACGCAGTCCTACGTCCAGGCCCTCACCGCCAGCCGGGACCAGCTGCGCGGCCACCTGCTGACGCTCGGTGACACGCTGTCGAGCACCCATGATCTGCCCCGCATCCTGCGGGTGATCCTGCGGACCGCACTGGTCGCCACCGGTGCCCGGGCGGGAGCGGTGGCGGTGCAGGACGAGCGTGGGCAGGTGCTGACCGGCTACTACGCCGGCCCGGTCCCGGACGCGGTGGCACCGGCCGCGGGCGACGGCGGACCGGCGACCGACGCCGATGGGTTTCAGGCGGACCCGGGGTCCGCTGACGGGTCCGGGGCGGACCCGGGCGGTCCCGCGGCGGACCGGGACGCGGCCGGCTATCCGCCCACCGTGCCGCTGCGGGTGCCGCTGTCCGGCACCCTGCTCGGCGGCGTGGTGCTCTCCGGTGTGGCGGCGCGCGGCCGCCTCGACCCGCCCGGCCGGCGGCACCCCGACGAGCCGGCCTGCCGCACCTACGTGGTGGCTCCCATCAGCGTCCCGGACGCGGCGGCGAGCCACACCCCGCCGTGGCCGGTGCCCCGGGCGGTCCGCGGGGTGCTGGCGCTCTACGACCGGTTCGGTGGCGAGGACTTCGACGACACCGACCTGGCCGCCCTGCGGACCTTCGCCGGCCAGGCCGCGGTGGCGGTGGAGAACGTCCGGGTGCACGAGGAGGCCCAACGGCTCTCGCTGACCGACCCGCTGACCGGCCTGTGGAACTACCGCTACCTGCGGGACGTACTGCGCCGGGAGGTCGAGCGGGCCAGCCGGTTCGGTCGCAGCCTGGCCGTGCTCGCGCTCGACCTGGACCGGTTCAAGGAGGTCAACGACGCGTACGGGCATCCGGCCGGCGACGCGGTCCTGCTGGAGTTCACCCGCCGC